>NZ_JBSFHW010000011.1:0-235829 GCF_053597275.1 Streptomyces sp. NPDC001492
GTCAGCCCGCCACCCTGCGCGTACCGCATACCACCGGCCTACCGCAGGGATCAGCACCCGTCACCACCCCCGACAACAACCCGAAGAGGTCAGTAGGTGGACAGGCCGCCAGGCACCATGAGCTCCCTTGTTCATCGTTACGGGAACAGCAAGCCGCGCCCCCAACCCGGTTCGTCGTGGGCTGGGGGCGGGCTGAGGGGTGTTGACGGCGGGCGGACGCGTCCGGTTGGGCGGGTTTGCCGACGCGTCGGGTCATGCTGTCACTGGATCGTCCAAGCCTGGTTGGACTGGTTCAGGGGCATGTACTGACTGACGGTGGCTCCGTTGGCCGTCGATCCGCCACCGACCTCCAGGACCTGCCTGCTCTCGAAGTTGCGGATGACGTACCCGCCGCTGACCGGCTCGAAGTACCACAGCTGGTTGCTGCCGCCGTTGTAGGTGTACTGCTGGAGCGCGGTCCCCCTCCAGTGACTTGAGCCGCTGATGTCGAGGACCTTGCCGCTGTTGCGGTTCACGATCCTGAAGAGCTGACCGCTGACCGGGACGAAGCTCCACTGCTGGTTGGTGCCGCCGTTGCTCGGCCACTGGACGACGCTCCCGCCGTCGGCGGTGGAGTTCTGGTACACGTCCATCAGCTGTCCGCTGTTGACGTTCTTGATCGTGTAGTACGTCGACGGGTTGGTGTTCGGCGTACCGGTTGCGTCCTCCAGCGCCCCGCCGGCCTGCTGCACGCTGAAGTCCGCGATGAAGAAGTACGCGCCGTCGGTCTTGGCGACCCGTACGTAGCGGAACTTCTGGCGGACGTCGATGTTGCCCGTGAGGGTCGCGGCGAGCGGCAGGTTGTCCGTCTGGCGTCCCACGACGGTGTAGGTGCCGAAGGACGGGTCGTTGGAGGCCCGGATCTCGAAGTGGCCGCGGGTCTCGGACTGGTCCAGGTCCTGCCGGGTGGTCAGCGAGAACTGTCCGAGCTGGTAGGCCTGCCCGAGGTCGACCTGCCACCAGGCCGAGCTGTCGCTGCCGGTCGGCGACCAGCCGGTCGAGCCGTCGTTGTCGTTGGCGTTCGCGGCCGGCGTCCAGGAACCGTAGACCGACGACGCGGAGGCCGACTTGTTGTAGGCCAGGTTGAGCTTGGCGGCCAGCCCCTGGTAGGCGGACTCAAGACCGGAGGCCTTGATCACCGAGTCGCCGGACGAGGTGTTGTTGGTGAGCGTGACGTTGGAGCCGTTGCGGTTCTGGTTGATGAACCCGTCCGTGTGCGACAACACGTTGTTCGACAGGGTCATGTTGTCCGACCCCTCGTCCGTGTAGATGCCGGCCACGGCCGAGCCGCAAGCGGCCGGCGAACGCTCCACGTCGTGGATGTAGTTGCCGTTGATGACCGTGCCCGGGTCGTTGGACAGGTGATAGATGGCGGCGGAGTCGCACAGCCGGTTCATCACGTTGCCGATGCGGTTGTAGCTGATGCTGTTGTTGCCTTCGGCGTTGGCCGCCGCTTGCCAGCCCCAACCCAGTGAGATGGCGGCCCAGGGGGTGTCGGAGATGTCGTTGTGGTCGATGGTGGTGCTGTTGACGAAGCCCGCGTCGATGCCGGCGGTGCCCGGGTAGTCCTCGCCGATCCGGGTGATCAGGTTGTTCTTGACGGTGACGTTCTTGACGACCTCGCGGGCGTCCTCACCGGCCGGTGAAGTGGGCGGGTTGTAGACGGTGTGGTACTCCACGGTCGGGTCGGAGAACTTGCCGACCATGATGCCGTTGCCGGCGATGTCGTAGATGAGGTTGCCGGTCACGCTGCTGTCGTGCACTCCGTGGTGCAGGTCGAGAGCGCTGGCGCCCATCTGCGTGAAGGTGTTGCCGGTGAAGGAGAGCCGGTCGGCGTACGAGGCCTGGACCCCAGCTGGCGGACGGCCGACGTACTGGTGGTTGGAGGCGTCGGCGGAGAGGTTGTAGTTGCCGCCCTGGCCGTTGAGGTAGCCGTTGTCCGTCGGCTCCATCCACGTGGTCCCGGTGAAGGTGATCCCGGAGAAGCGCAGGTCGTGGGCGGGGCTGCCAAGGCTCGTGCCCTTGATGTCGAAGAGCGTCTGCATCATGGGCGCCTGCACGGTGGCCGTGGACATGTCCTCGCCGGGGCGGGGCTTGTAGTAGACGGTCTGCGCGGCCGTGTCGACGTAGAACTCGCCGGGTTCGTTGAGGAATTCGTGGGCGTTCTCGAAGTGCAGGGGAGAGCCGTCGGCGAGGACCGGGAAGGGCCGCTGGAACAGGATTCCCGCCTCGTGGTCCTGGATCGACACGCTGGCGATGCCGCCTGCGGAGTTCAACGACTTCAGCCGCAGGTAGCTCTCGCCCCACTGCGTCTCCAGCATCATCTCGACCTGGCTCAGGTGGTCCCAGTTGGAGACCTGGGAACTGAGCACCTTCAGCAGCTTGTTGGGCTTGTCGCTGCCCTGGAGCTGGAAGTCCGAGCCGACATCGGGGTAGCGGGCCCGAGTGGCGCGGGCGCCGTTGACGTACAGCTGCCGGAAGTTGAGGCTGCCCACGGACGCCTTGTACTCGCCGTTCGCGGCCGCGGTCCAGCCGGTGATCGACTTGCCGCCGGTGATCACCGGGGTCTCGCCGTTGTACGCCTGGTAGACGACCGTGTGGCCGTTCGTGCCCGAGTCGCTTGTGCCGAAGCTGATCGGGGCGGTGAGGGGGTAGGTGCCTCCGCGCAGGTTCACCACGATGTCGTCGGACATGTTCGCGTTCACGGCCCGCACCGCGGCCTTGGCGGCCTGGATGGTCTTGAAGGCGGAGGCGGTGCTGGTTCCTGAGTTGCTGTCACTGCCGTTGACAGGGTCCACGTAGAAGTTCGTCGTGGCCGCGTAGGCGGGTTGGGCGGGCAGTACGGCCGCGAAGACGACAGCAGCCGCTGCGAGCGCCTTGACCGTCCCCGCGCCGATGCGTAGGGGTCTCATCTGTGGTGTGTCCCTCCTCGAACCCCCGGTTTCTTATGAGTTGCATTTATCGGTGCAACAAGGCGGGTCGGTCAAGACGATAGGCACGCCTATTTTTCACTGATGCAACAAGCGGGATATGTCGAGGCCTCAGTCGCGCGTGGCGCCCACCAGCTCGAAGTGGGAAAAAATCCCAGGTGAGGATGGGATGGTGGGGGAGATCGGCCGCCGACCGAGTCCCTCCCCGGCCACTCCACCGAAACCATCATTCAGAGAATGAGTAGTACTCATTTTGCTCCTGGGTGCTCCGGCTGGGCTCTACCCCGACTTCTCTGCGAAACATGGCATGTATCGATAGAGCGAACCATTGACAAGCGGACATAACGGTCTCTCTGACGCTCTGTCCGAGCACTTTCATCCACGTAACTGTTGACACGGCGCAGTTACATCACTGAACTTCATCCGTAACTCAGCGCATGGAGCCCAGAGCCGCCCGAGACCGGGAGTGCAGCTATGCCGTCAGAAAGAAGACTGTCCCGTCGTACCCTGCTGGGCTCCGCGGCCGCCGCTGTGGCCGCGAGCGGGCTGCCCGTTGTTCCCGGCTTCTCCCGCCTGCTTCCTCAGGCGGCCGCCGCGGAGTTGCAGACCAGTCTCAGCAACCTGGTGAACATGCGGTTCGGCATGTTCAACCACTTCAACATGGGCACGTTCACCAACCAGGAGTGGGCCGCGCCGAACCAGGACCCGGCTCTGTTCGCGCCCACGGCGGTCGACTGTGCCCAGTGGGCGGCGGCCGCCGCGGCGGCGAAGATGAGCTACGGCGTCCTGACCACCAAGCACCACGACGGCTTCTGCCTGTGGCCCAGTGCCCACAACAGCTACAACGTCGCCAACAGCTCCTACAAGCACGACGTCGTCGCGCAGTACGTGACCGCCTTCCGGGCCCAGGGCCTGAAGGTCGGCCTGTACTTCTCCATCTGGGACCGCACTTACGACGTGCAGGCTTACGACACCCGCCACAAAGTCGCCTCCGACCAGGCCGTCCAGCCCGGCGACATCACTTACATCCTCAACCAGATCACCGAACTGCTCACCAACTACGGCACCATCGACATGTTCGTCACCGACGGCTACGCCTGGCAGATGGGCCAGCAGGCCGTCCCCTATCAGCGCATCAGGGAACATGTGAAGTCCCTGCAGCCCGACATCGTGATGATCGACCACGGCGGGCTGTCGGTGCCGTTCCTCGGCGACGCGATCTACTTCGAGGAGCCCCTCGGCATCACCTCACCCGCAGGCAACACTTACGCCTCGCTGCAGGGCCAGACGATCAGCAACGGGTGGTTCTGGCATCCGACGACGCCCACGACCGATCCGATGAGCAGGGACTCCATCCTCTCCCATCTGACGGACCTGGAGCCCAAGTACACCTCGTTCATCCTCAACTGCCCGCCCAACCGCAACGGTGTGCTGGACACCAACATCGTCAACCGGCTCTCCGAGGTCGGCGCCGCCTGGAGCGGCCCCGACACCTCCCGGCCGCCCCTGCCCGCCCAGATGCCCCGCGCCGAGCACCCGGTCACCCCCGTGGCCGCCTACGCCACCGACTACCACACCGGCGAAGGCCCCATGAACGCCATCGACGGTCTCAGCGACAAGGGCTTCGAGACCTGCTGGTCCACCTGGAGCCTCACACTGCCCCAGACCATCACCATCGACCTCGGCGGCGTGTGGAGCAACATCTCCACCCTGGAGTACCTGCCCAAGCAGTGGAACCGCACCAACACCACCGACGGTGACATCACCGCCTGCACCATCTCCACCAGCACCGACGGCACCACCTTCACCCAGGTCGCGACCGCCTCCTGGGCCGGCGACCGCATCACCAAAGTCGTCGAATGGCCTGCCGTCAACGCCGCCTTCGTCCGGATCCGGGTCACCGCCGCCACCGGCGGTTACGCCAACATCGGCAACCTGCGCATCGGAGGCCGCACCGCGACACCGACCCTGGTCTCCGCCCTTTTCCCCGGCAACGGAACCGTGTACCGCCTCGTCGCCCGCCACAGCGGCAAGGTCGCCGACGTCTCGGGTGCCAAGACCGCCAACAACACCGCCATCGTGCAGTGGCCCTGGCAGAACCACGCCAACCAGAAGTGGACGATAGCCCGGGCCGACTCCGGCTACTACAAGATCCGCAACGTCAACAGCGGCACACTCATGGAAATCGGCGGGCTCTCCCGTGTGAACGGCGGTGGCGCCGACATCTGGGGCGACGCCAACGCGCCCCAGCAGCACTGGGCCATCACCCCCACCGGCGACGGCTACTACCTCCTCACCAACCGGCTCAGCGGCCTGTCCCTCAACGTCGACAGCGGCTCCGCCGCCGACGGAGCCGCCATCAACCAGTGGGCCTACACCGCCGTCTCCCAGCAGCAGTGGCAGATCATCCCCTCGTAGGGCCGGGCGCCCGACGCACGCCTCCCGGACACCTGTCAGCCCAGGCGGAGCGCCCGCGTGTGCTCGATGCGTACGGCGTCCAGGGACCGGGAGTTGAGACCCAGGAGCCGCAGGATCGTCGGGGCGATCTGCGTGGTCCGCACCGAGTCGCCGACCCGCACCCCGTGCGGGGTGGCGGCGCCGGAGACGACGAGCGGGACGTCGAGGTCGTCGGCGTGGGCGCCCCCGTGCTCGGCGATCTTGCTCCTGCCGCCGGTGTAGACGACGCCGTACCGGGTGATGCCGAACAGGTCGGGCACGCGTGTGTCGCCCGCGCGGACGTGGAAGTAGCGGGCCGCATCAGCACCCGCGTACAGGGTCTTCAGGCCGGCGGACGTGAAGGGCTTGGCCGCACCGTCGATGCCGTTGCCGGTGCCGGACTGAGCGAGCAGGTACGCCTTGGCGAAGTCGGTGGCGGCCTTGGAGCGGTCGGTGAGCCAGAGGAGCATCGCGTCGTCGGCCACCGCATGCGCGACCAGGTCGCCGGCGCCCGGGTGGGCGGCCTTCCAGGCGGCGTCGAGCCCGTCCAGGAGGGCACCGTCGTCGATGCGGGTCAGCGCCTTCGGGTCGGTCGGCGACTGGCCGTGCTTGGCCGAGAGGACGACCGTCGTGCTGCGGTCCAGGTGCTGCTCGTGGAGTTCGGCGAGGAACGCCCCGACCTGCTGGTCGACGAAGTCGAGGTTCTTGGCGAGTAGCGGCCCGGGGACGCCCTTGGCCTGGTAGCCGCCCGTCAGCCCGTCGGAGGAGGGCAGCTTCTGGGCGGTCGACACCGACTGGAAGTTCATCCCGAAGACCGCGGGTGTGCCGACCCGGTGGGTGCGGCCGTGGTCGTAGCCGTCGATCTCGTTCAGCACGGCCCGCACCTTGTAGCCGTCGTACTGTTCGGTCGCCGCGTTGTCCTTCGTCCAGTCCTTGCCGGCGGGGTAGCCGACGGCCTGGCTGTTGATCTCCGGGGCGAACAGGTCCTGGATGCCGCTGCCGCTCGGGCCGTTGAGGATGTCGTAGGCGACGTGCTTGTCGGACCACGCGGTGCGCAGCCCGGCCTTGCGGGCCACGTCGAAGGCCGTGTTCACCTTCAGGTAGCCGTGCGGGTAGAGCGGCTCGCAGGTCTTCGGGTCGACCGGCAGCTTCGACGGGTCGATGAGGCTCGCGGCGTCTCCCGTCATCTTCAGGATGCTGCCGGGCAGTCCCGTAAGGCCCTGGCCGGCGTCGAGGGAGTCCTTGTTCTTGTCGAGGTCCTCGGTGAGGTCGACCTCGGCACCCGGCTCGGCGCCCGCGCAGGCGGTCGTGCCGGCCGGGAGGAGCGCGGTGTTGTAGGTGTCGTCGTAGTAGACGCCCGTGGTGCCCGGGTCGCCGCCGGTGAGCTGGCCGACCATGCCGGGGAACGAGTCGGAGGGGACGGTGGTTCTCGCGTGCGTGTACTCCACACCGCCGCGGGCGAGTCGGGCGAGCGCCGAGTCGGGGTGGCGGTCGATGTACCAGGCCAGGTCGGACTGGTGCAGGCCGTCGACGGACAGCAGCAGAACGTGCCGGGCGCGAGCGTGTACCTGCGCGGGAGCGTGTGCCGCGGCGGGCGTGGTGGCCGTGGCGGTGAGGGCGCCCGCGGCGGCGAGCGCGGCTGCGGCCGCGGTGACGGGACGGACTGGGCGTCGGAACAACGGTGCTCCTTGGTTGTACGGCGCGGGGGGCGGCGGCGAACCGTGCAAGGACATGTGAAGGGCGGAACGTGTACGGGAGCGGACGTACGCACCGGGTCCTGCCCAAGAAACGCATCGGCGCACGCAAAGAGGTGCGCTGCCCTCGGGCTCCGGCCGCACTCGGCGCAGGCGCCGTCATCGGGGGCGACCGCCGCCACCGGCACACCAGATGGCCGACCGCCGCGCACCGGGTCCCGGACAACTCCCTTACGGCCGAGGGGCCTTCCTCTCGGGGCGTGCCTGGCCTCAACGCCCCTGTGAGAGCAACTCGCCCGCGGCCCGCTCCACATCGTCCTCCGACACGAGCACCAACTGTGCCGCCTGGCCCAGCGGGACGAAGCTGTCGACGCTGGTGACCCGTCGGACGGCGCCGGTGAATCCGGCGTCGACCAGGGCGGTGACGACTCCCTCCGACACGCCTCCGGTACGGCGGGTCTCGTCGACCACGAGGACGCGGCCCGTCGCACGGGCTTCGCGCAGCAGGTCGTCGACGGGCAGGGGGGCCAGCCAGCGCAGGTCGACGACCCGGCAGTTGATGCCCTGGTGCTCCAGCCGGCGCGCGGCCCGCAATGAGATGCGCAGACCGTTGCCGAAGGTCACGAGGGTCAGATCCGTGCCTGTCCCATAGGTGCGGGCCCGGCCGATCGGTACGTGCTCGGCAGGCGGTGGGTAGGCCGTGAGCCAGGCGTTGTCACCGTCCGAGTGGAGATCCCGGGTGTGGTAGAGCGCGATCGGTTCGAGGAACGCGCTGATCGTGCCGTCCACCTTCGCCGCCGCCACGCAGGTGCGCAGCATCGCGGCGGCATCGTCGGGGCGGGACGGGGTGGCGATGACCAGGCCGGGAATGTCACGCAGGACACCCACCGCGTTGTCGTTGTGGAAGTGGCCGCCGAACCCGCGCTGGTAGCCGTAGCCGGCGATGCGCACCACGAGGGGGTTGCGGTACTGCCCCTGGGAGAAGAACTGCAACGTGGCTGCCTCGCCGCGCAGTTGGTCCTCGGCGTTGTGCAGGTACGCAAGGTACTGGATCTCCGCCACCGGCAGCAGCCCGGAAAGGCCCGCGCCCAGCGCGAGGCCGAGGATGGCCTGCTCGTCGAGGAGCGTGTCGAAGACCCGGGCGCTGCCGAAACGCCGCTGAAGGCCCCTGGTCAGTCCGTAGACCCCGCCCTTGCGGCCGACGTCCTCGCCGAAGACGACCATCTCCGGGTGGCTGCCGAGCAGGTCGGCGAGTGTGTGGGTGATGGCCTGGGCGACGGTGACGGGCTCGCCGACGGGCGCCGCGGACGCTTCGCTCGTACGGCGTGCCGCAGTCGCCACGAGGTCGGCGCGGCGGGGTGCGAGGGGGGCGGTGATCTGTGCGGCGGTGGTCAGGGGCTCGCTTTCCAGGGCCTCCTTGGCGACGGCGAACACCCGTTCGCCCACCTCGTCGTACCGGTCGAGAATTTCCTGCGGGGTGCGGACGCCCGTCGAGGTGAGCAGGCGGGCGGTGGCCAGCAGCGGGTCGCGTCGCAGGTCCGCGGCGACGTCGGAGGGCATCCGGTAGGCGGCTTCGGCGTCCGAGCCCGCATGGCCGAGGAAGCGCACCATCGACAGGTGCAGGAAGGCGGGCCGGCGGTGCTTGCGTACATGGGCCACCGCCTCGCGCGCGGTGTCGTAGGCGGCCTGCGGATCACAGCCGTCCGCGGCGAAGTAGGCGAGGGCGGGCCGGTCGCCGTAGGCGCGCCGCACCCAGTCGGGCGGGGTCGGCACGCTGATGCCCAGGCCGTTGTCCTCGCAGACGAACAGGAGGGGCATCGGCAGGCCCTGGTAGGCGGCGTGGCAGGCGCTGTTGATGGCGCCCGCCGCCGTGGAGTGGTTGACCGAGGCGTCACCGAAGGAACAGCACACGACGGCGTCGGCGGGCCAGGCGCACTCGGTCCCGAGCCGCCTGGCGCGGGCGATGCTCCACGCCACTCCGACCGCCCGCGGCAGGTGGGAGGCGATGGTCGAGGTCTGCGGGACGACGGCCAGTTCGCGGCGCCCGTACACCTTGTGCCGCCCGCCGGCGATCGGCTCCTCGGCCCCCGCGGCCACCCCCAGCAGCATGTCGCTGACTGCGTCGACGCCGCCGGCCTGCCTTGCGCGGGCGCAGTAGAAGGCACCGGAGCGGTAGTGCAGCAACGCCGGGTCGGTGGGCCGCAGCGCGAGAGCGAGCGCGGCGTTGCCCTCGTGCCCGCTCGATCCGATGGTGTAGTAGCCGCGCCCTTGCTGCTGCATCCAGCGCGCCGCGGCGTCGGTGTGCCGGCTCTCCAGCTGGGCGTCGAACAGGTCCAGTGCGGTACGGGAGTCCAACGAGCCCGCGGTCCGGGCGGCAGACCGCAGACCGGCCACCGCCTCGCGGAAGTGCCGGTCCAGGTCCTCGACGCCGCTCACAGGCGGAACGCCATGTCGGGTTCGAGCGCGGCCACGTCCATCTGCGCCTTCTGGAGCCGGCCGGAGTGGTCCCAGTTCATCGACTGCCAGCGGGTGAACTGGTCGAGCACCCACTGCCCCGACTGGCGGGAGCCGTTGCCCGACTTGCCGTTGCCGCCGAACGGCAGGTGCGCCTCGGCTCCGGAGGTGGTGTTGTTGACGCTGACCATGCCCGCGGAGATGCCGCGCCGGTACGTCCACACCTCGTGCGGATCGGTGGTGTAGATCGCGGCCGACAGCCCGTAGCCGTGGGCGTTGGCCAGATCGAGGGCCTCGTCGAAGGTCCGGTATGTCGTCACTCCGACGATGGGGCCGAAGGTCTCGTTGAGGAACAGGTCGTCGTCGCGGCGCACTCCGTCGACGATCACCGGGTGGTAGAACATGCCGGATTCCGGGTCTCCTACGAAGCCCTTGCGCGGATTGTCGGCCGTGATCCGGCCGATGCCGTCGGACCCGTAGGTGCGGTGGTGGTCCTTGATCCAGCCGAGGAAGGTCTCGTAGCGCTGCGCGAACCGCTCGTCGAGCATCGGGCCGTACAGGACGTCCTCGAAGGCGTCGCCGATCCGGGCCGCGCGGCTCGCGGCGTCGAAACGGGCGAGGAAGTCCTCGTGCACGGACTCGTGCACGATGAGCGTCCCGAGCGAGGTGCAGCGCTGGCCCGCGGTACCGAATCCGGAGAACAACGCCCCCTCCACCGCCAGGTCGAGGTCGGCGCTGGGGGTGACCACCTGGGGGTTCTTCCCGCCCAGCTCCAGACACGGGGTCTGCAGGTGGCTGCCGCACAGGGCGCCGATCTTCTGCCCGACCAGCGTCGACCCGGTGAAGCCGACCTTGTCCACCAGCCCGGCGTCCAGGGATGCCTCCAGACCGGCGTACGTCTGCTCGCCGTCGGCCAGGACGAGGTTGAGCACGCCGTCGGGCAGGCCGCCGCCGTGCACGAACAGATCGAAGAGGGCCTTGGCGCTCGCGGCGGCGTACTCGGCGGGTTTCCACACCACGGTGTTGCCGGTCACGAGGGCCGGCACGAGGTACCAGGCAGGTACGGCCACCGGGAAGTTGCCCGCCGTGATCACCGCGACCGCGCCGACGGGGTTGCGGAAGGTGAACAGCTGCTTGTCGGGCATCTCCGAGGGCACCGTCTGCCCGTACAGCCGGCGGCCCTCGCCGAGGAAGAAGTCGCAGGTGTCGATGATCTCCTGCACCTCGCCGAGTGCCTCCGCGAGCGGTTTGCCGATCTCTTCGGTCACGATGCGGGCGAGCCGGTCCTTGTTGGCCTCGACGAGCCGGCCGATCTTCCCGATCGCGGATCCGCGCACCGGCGCCGGGACGTCGGCCCAGGACCGCTGCGCCGCCTTCGCGGCCTTGGCGGCCTCGACGAACGTCGAGGCGTCCCCGAGCGAGATCTCGGTGACCAGCTCGGCGGTACGGCCGGGATTGGGGCGTTGGAGAGTCCCGCCGGGAGCGCCGGCGACCGGGTGGCCGGCAACGATCGAGGCGACGGAACGGGCCATGACATTGCTCCTTGTCCGCTGGGGTGGGGCGGTGTCCGCAGGGAGGATCAGTGCAGGCCGGCAAGGACCCGGTCGAGTGCCCGCAGGGCGAGGCCGAGCTCGTCCTGGGTGATGGACAGGGCAGGACGGAAGCGCATCGAACGCTCACCGCACGGCAATGCGATCACCTGCTCCTCGGTGCGCAACCGGCGTACCGCCTCGTCACGGACGCCGCTGTCCGGCAGGTCGATGGCGGTCATCAGCCCGCGCCCCCGCGCGTTGGACGCCACCGCCGCGTGCCGGACCTCCAGATCACGCAGTTCGGCCAGGAACCACGATCCCACGGCGGACGCATGGGCCACCAGATCGTCCCGCTCGATGATTTCCATGATGCGCCGGGCGCGCACCATGTCGACCAGCCCGCCGCCCCAGGTCGAGTTGATCCGCCCGGAGACCCGCAGGACGTTGTCGGGGACCTGGTCGACCCGGCGGCCGGCCATGATGCCCCCGAGCTGGACCTTCTTGGCGAAGGCCACGATGTCCGGCTCCAGGCCGAGCTGCTGGTAGGCCCAGGTGGTGCCGGTGATGCCCACGCCGGTCTGCACCTCGTCGAGCACGAACAGCGCGTCGTACTCGTGGCAGAGCGCCTGCATCGCCCGCAGGAACTCGGAGCGCATGTGGTTGTCGCCGCCCTCGCCCTGGATCGGTTCGGCGATGAAGCAGGCGACGTCGTGCGGGTGGGCTTCGAACGCCCGCCGCGCCTGAGCGAGGGCCCTCTGTTCGGCCTCCTCCACCTCGGCGAGGTGGCGTTCGAGGGGGAAGCGCATCGCGGGTACGTCGATGCGGGGCCAGTCGAACTGAGGGAAGCGGGCCGTCTTGTTGGGCTCGGTGTTGGTCAGCGAAAGGGTGTAACCGCTACGGCCGTGGAAGGCGCGGCTGAGGTGGAGCACCTTGGTGCCGAGCTCGGGGGAGCGGCCCGCGGCCTCGTTGCGGCGGCTCTTCCAGTCGAACGCCGTCTTCAGCGCGTTCTCGACGGCGAGCGCCCCGCCCTCGACGAAGAACAGCCTGGGCAGCTCCGGGTCGCCCAGCACCCGGGCGAACGTCTCGACGAACTCCGCGTAGTGCGTGGTGTACATGTCGGGGTTGGCTGGCTTGTTGGCCGCCACCTGCGCGAGCAGGGTCATGAACTCCGGATCGTCCACGATGCCCGGCGCGTTGAGGCCCAGCGGAGCCGAGGCGAAGAACGAGTACAGGTCGAGGAACTTCTCACTGGTGCGTGCGTCCACGATCCACGAGCCGCGACTGGCGAGCGGATCCAGCACCAGCTTGAAACCGTCGGTGAGCACATGACGGCCGAGTCTCTCGTGCACCTCGCCCGGATGGATCGTCGACGCAGCAGCAACCGTCATGGGGCACCTACTCTCGATAGACGCGAACAGGAGATGTTTCGTCAGTCACGAGGAGTAACGAAAGTATCTTAGGCGTGTGGCCGATATAGCCGCAAGATTTCGTTCACGAGTAGATGCGAACGCCACCGGCGTCGGCATGGCCGCCGACTCGTCCGGCGTTACCGATCATGACTTAGGCCGATTGTCAGTGGTGCGTCCTACTCTCGCCATATGACCTACTGCGTCTGGCACAGGGGCCTCGGCATCACGCTCGATCTGACCGAGGCGGACCTCGGGCACCCCGAATACCCGCGGCTGCTCGACGAGATCTACGGCAATTACCAGCCGGACCTTCTGTACTGCCTGGAAGCCCATGAGGACGAGGGGTTCATCTGCCCCGGCTTCATGGCGATCCGCAAGGTCAACGGCCGCCCGCACGCCATGCACGTGGCCAAGGGGGAACGCCCCGAGACGAAGGCCGAAAGCGATCTCCACAAGGCGCTGCGGGAGTACACCGTCAAGGTCGCCGCGGGAGAGGGGTTCCGGGTCACGGGAGCGAAGGGGGCCGAGAGCGGAAAGAGGCGCACGGACGTGACCGTGGAAGGCGGCGACAGTCACCGGCTCGCGTACGAAATACAGCTTGCGGCCATAGCCGGCGGTTCGGTCGACGAGCGCACCCGCAGCGCGTTCCGGGACGGCCTCACCCCGCTGTGGCTCGTCAACAACGAGAACGCGATCCCCATCGACCGCGCCCCCTGGGCCCGGCTGAACGTGCAGAGCTGGCGGGACGTGACCGACCGTGCGGCCCTGCCGGTGCGCGGCGGCGTCAAGCAACTGCACATGTCCCGCTGCGACTGGAGCAATCCGGTGCCGTGCCCGCAGCAGGGTGCCGGCCGCTGCGGCGGCCGGCACGCGCTGTGGGAACCCGTCCGCGGCCTCTACTACGACGACGTCATCCGGCGTACGGCCACGGGCGAACTCGTCTCGCTCTACCTGCCCCACCCGGCGGGCCGGCGCGGCTGGCACATGTGGGTCACCCCCACGGACAAGGACGAGTTCCTCGAAGGCCGCCCCGAACCCCTGCCCGGCCAGTCGGCGGTGCCCCGCGCGGGCGGGGTGGCGCTCGTGCCCACGCCTCGGGCCGGCGCGTGGGACGCCGGTGACCATCTGGAGGGAGGTCTTCGCGGCGAGCTCACCCGGGCGCGTGACGACGAACGGCCCATCGACGCCTCGCTGTGGCACACCGAGCCGGGATCGTCCGAATTCTCGCGGCCCTTCACCGTGGGCGAGTTCGCCATACCCGGCGATCTGGTGGCCGCCCGGCGGACCTTCACCCGGGCACTGGAGCACTCTGCGGACATCGCCGCGCGCCTGCCCAGCGGCGCGGACATAGCAGCCGGGCGCGCCGAGATCACCGGCGAGCAGCGGGAACGCCTCGCGGACGCCCGCGAGCGCTGCCGGCGTCTCGCCGAGGAGATGCACACGCACCCCTGGTGGGAGACGGTCGGCGACCGTCATGCCGCACGGGAGGCGCTGACGCAGGCCGCGACCCACGACACGGGATCCTGGACTTTTCGTCCAGAGGCTGGACCAGTAGTCTAAGCGGCATGGTTGACGAGCACGACCACGACGCCGAGCGGAATGCGATCCTCGCGGCCCTCGGACCGGTAGTCGACGGAATCGCGGCGACGTTCGGCCCGGTGTGCGAGGTGGTCCTGCACGACTACCGGCAGCCGGAGAAGTCGGTCGTCGCCGTCGCCGGCGAGGTGACCGGCCGCGCCGTCGGCGGGGCGATGAGCGAGATCGGCATGAAGGTGCTCGCCCGGGGCGACGAGGCGGCCGACGACCTGAACTACGTCACCCGCACCGCGGCCGGAAAGCTGGTCAAGTCGTCCACGATGGTGCTGCGCGACTCCACAGGAGCGGTGTTCGGCGCACTGTGCGTCAACGTGGACATCGGCGCGGTGCACGAGGCCCACGCCCTGCTCGGCGCACTCGCCGGCCTGGGCGCGGGGGCCGCCGAGCCGCCGGTCACGGCCTTCGGCAACGACATCGACTCCGTGGTGGACGCCATCCTCGACGCCCACCGGCTCGGGCAGAAACAGAGCTGGGCCGCACTGGGGCGCGCCGAGCGCCTCGACCTGTTCCGCAGGCTCGACGAACACGGCGTGTTCGCCGTGCGCCGCGCCATCGAGCAGGTCGCCGCCCGGCTCGGTATCTCCCGCGCCTCCGCCTACAGCTATCTCGCCCAGGCCCGAGCCACCACCGACCCGACCCCCGCTGGAGGACACGCGTGACGACCACCACCCCGCCGGTCACCCTCGACACCGTCCGCGACGCCGCCGACCGGCTCAAGGGCGTCGCCCACCGCACCCCCGTACTGCGCTCCCGCACCCTCGACGAGCTCGTCGGCGCCGAGGTCTTCCTCAAGTGCGAGAACTTCCAGCGTGTCGGCGCCTTCAAGTTCCGCGGCGCCTACAACGCGGCCTCCCGGCTCGCCCCCGAGCAGCTGGCCCGCGGCATCGCCGCCTACTCCTCCGGCAACCACGCCCAGGCCGTCGCCCTCGCCGCCCGCGAACTGGGCAGTACCGCCGTCATCGTCATGCCCGAGGACGCCCCGCGCTCCAAGGTGGAGGCGACCCTCGGCTACGGCGCCGAGATCGTGACGTACGACCGCTACACCGAGGACCGCGTCGCCGTCGGCCGGGCCCTGGCCGACGAGCGGGGCCTCGCTCTCATCCCGCCCTACGAGCACCCGCACGTGATGGCCGGGCAGGGCACGGCCGCCCTCGAACTCCTCGAAGAGACAGGGGAGTTGGACGCACTGATCGTGCCCGTCGGCGGCGGCGGACTGATCGCCGGGTCCGCCACCGCGGCCAAGGGGCTGCACCCCGGGGTCCGGGTGCTCGGCGTCGAACCGGAGGCCGGGGACGACACCAAGCGTTCCCTGGAGGCGGGCCGGCGCGTCAGCATCCCCGTGCCGCGCACGATCGCCGACGGGCAGGCCCTGGACACGCCCGGCGAGCTGACGTTCTCCGTCAACCGGCGGCTCGTCGACGGCATCGCCCTCGTCTCCGACGACGAGATCCGCGAGGCCATGCGGTTCGCCTTCGAGCGGCTGAAGATCGTCGTAGAGCCCAGTGGGGCCACACCGATCGCCGCCCTGCTCGCCGGGCGTGCGGGCTCCCTTCCGCGCCGTATCGGCGTCATCGTCTCCGGCGGAAACGTGGACGCGGACCGCTTCGCCCGGCTGTGCGGCCGGGCGCCGGCGTCATGACCAGAACTCGTTGCCCTTGTCGATGTCCTCGACGCACTCGTCGAGGTCGGTGATCTTGTCCCCGACGATCCGGAAGACGATGCCACCGGTCTCGTCGATGCGCTTGTCGCCCCGCTGGGCGGTGAAGTGGTGCATGGAGACCGCGTGACCCCTGCCGTCCACGAGAATGTTGCGCAGCTCGACCTTCAGGGTTCCGTTCGTTTCCTCGAAGAGCCGCCGGTACATGTCGATGACCGCGTCGGTGCCTTTGAAGTCGCCGGACAGCGGGTGGCTTCCGGGCACGTGGTGCGTGGCGTCGCCCGACATCAGCGAGCGCAGGGTGTCCATGTCGCCGCGCGTGAAGGCCTCATAGCCCTTGCGGACGAGTTGTGCGTGGGGGTGTTCAGCCACGGTGATCGCCACCTTTCTGGGTGGTTCGGCGAAGCGGCCTCGCACCATTCTCCGCTCGTTCGACCGAGTTGTCCGCTCGTCGACGTTTTCTCCGTATCCCGGATGGCGGTCCCGGCTGGAGCGGCGGACGATGGTGGGGTGGGCGGGGCTCGCAAGGAAGGGAGCCGTCATGCTTGAGATCAAGGCCGTCGAGAAGCCCGACGAGCGGCGCGATTTCCCGCGCGGACACCTCGAAGCCGTCCATATGACCGGACTCGACTTCGCGGTGGGGACCTTCGAACCGGGCTGGAAGTGGTCGGAGTCCGTGGCACCCATCGCCGGGACCAAGAGCTGCCAGGTCCATCACAACGGGTACTGCGTCTCCGGACGCATGCGCCTGCGCATGGACGACGGCGCCGAGCAGGAGGTCGGACCGGGCGACGTGTTCGTGGTGTCGCCGGGCCACGACGCCTGGGTCGTCAGCGACGAACCGTGCGTGGTGTACGACTTCGCCGGCCAGATGGCGACGGAGTACGCGAAGAAGGGCTAGCGGTCACACCGGCAGCAGGCGCGCGACGAGCGCGCCCAGCTGCCGGGCGTTGCGGCACTCGTGCATCTCCACCAACTCGGCGTACTCCGGTGCGGCGGAGTCGCCCGTGCCCCACTGGGTGTGCGGCTCCGGGTTCAACCAGTAGACGCGGCGGGCCCGTTCGGCCACCTGCCGCACCGCCGACAGGTTCGGGTCGCTCATGTTCGTACGGGCGTCGCCCAGCACGAACACCGTCGTGCGCGGGCCCACGGCGTCGCCGTACCGCGCCGCGAACTCGCCCAGTGCGACGCCGTAGTCGCTGCTGCCGTGCCAGCCCGTGAGCGTCGCCTCCGCCCGGATGCGGGCGCCCAGCCCCTCCGGGTCGGCCGCACCATGATCGAGCAGCCGGGTCACCTCGTCGAGCCGGTTGACGAAGGCGAACACCCGCACCTTGCTGAACTGGTCGTGCAGCGCCTGCACCAGCAGCATCGTGAAGTCCGAGAACCCGGACACCGACCCCGACACGTCGCACAGCAGCACCAGTTCGGGCCGTACGGGACGGCGCCTGCGCAGCACCGGCTTCATCGGCACCCCGCCCGTGGAGAGGGAACCGCGCAGGGTGCGCCGCAGATCGATGCTGCCGCGGGAGGCGCGGCGCCGGCGGGCCGCGAGCCGGGTGGCCAGCTTGCGGGCCAGCGGCTGAACCGTCCTGCGCAACTCGGCGAGCTGGAGCTTCCCGGCGTACAGGAAGTCGACCCGGTCGGGCGTGGTGGCCACCGCGCGCCGCGCGAGCTCGTCCCGGTCGCGCTGCTCGGCGATCCGGCGCCGCGCCTCCACGGCCACCTGTCTGCGGAAGGTCTCGATGCGCCGCCGGATCTCGTCGTCGAGCAGCCTGTCGGCGAACCCGGAACTGCCGGTGCGCGCCTGGACGTCCTCGCGGACACGGGCCAGCAGCGTCTGCGGGCGGAGCCGGTCGAGCGCCTGGTACGACGACCAGCCCTGCGACCCGGGTGACGCACCGTATCCGCCGAACCCGTCGACCGCCTCCGCCGCCAGCCGCCCCATCAGGACGACGTCGCCCGCGGCGAGTGCGGCGGTGAGCCGTTCCCGCAGGTCGTCCCGGTCCGCGGCCTGAGTCTCCGGCCCGCCGACGCCCCGCGGGAAGTACAGGTCGAAGACCGGGTCGAACACCTGCCGCTGCACCGCGCCGTGCAGCAGCGTCGCGGCCAGTCCCTCGCGCAACAGCTCACGGTCGGCCATGCCCAGCGCCGCCACCGCCTGCGCCGCGTCCACGGTCTCACCCGTGCCGATCCGCATGCCGTGCGCGCGCAGCGCCCCGACCAGCGAGGTGAGGCGCTCCGCCACTCCGGGGGCGGTCACACGGCGTCCAGGTCCAGCTTGGCGGCCGCCTTGAGGACGTCGTCCTGGTGCTTGAGCAGGACGCCGAGGCTGTCGCGTACGACGTTCTCGTCGAGGGTGTCGGCGCCGAGTGCGAGCAGGGTGCGCGCCCAGTCGATCGTCTCGGCGACCGAGGGCACCTTGCGCAGGTCCATCGCGCGCAGTGCACCGACCACCCGCACCACCGAGTCGGCCAGCGCCTCGTCCAGACCGGGCACCTTCAGCCGTACGATCCGGCGCTCCAGCTCCTGATCGGGGAAGCCGATGTGCAGGAACAGGCAGCGTCGGCGCAGGGCCTCGGACAGCTCGCGGCTCGCGTTCGAGGTCAGGACGACGAAGGGCCGGCGGGTCGCGGAGATCGTGCCCAGCTCGGGAACCGTGACCTGGAAGTCGCTCAGCACCTCCAGGAGCAGGCCCTCCACCTCGACGTCCGCCTTGTCGGTCTCGTCGATCAGCAGCACCTTGGGGTCGTCGCCGCGGATGGCGGTGAGCAGGGGGCGGGTGAGCAGGAACTCCTCGCTGAAGATGTCCGTGCGGGTCTCGTCCCAGGTCTCGTCGCGGCCCGCGCTGATCCGCAGCAGCTGCTTGGCGTGGTTCCACTCGTACAGCGCCCGGGACTCGTCGACGCCCTCGTAGCACTGCAGCCGGACCAGACGCGCGCCCGCCACCTCGGCCACGGCCTTGGCGAGCTCCGTCTTGCCGACCCCGGCGGGGCCCTCCACCAGCAGCGGCTTGCCCAGACGGTCGGCGAGGAAGACGGTCGTGGCGACCGCGGGCGAGGCGAGATAGCCGGTGGTGGCCAACCGTGCGGAGACGTCGTCGACGGATGAGAACAGCAACGGGGCCTCCAGCTCGGCATGGGTCGGATCTACTATCTAAGCGCTTGTTCACCCCCTCTGTCACGCAAAATGTGGGGCGGCCGGCCATGCGCGCAGCACCCGTCGGGTCGTGCTGGGGCACCAGCCGGCGGTAAGTCGCCGCCGCCTTCGAAGCCGGTGTCAGTGGCGCCTTGTACGTTTCGGGCATGGGGATCTATCTGGTCAGTGTCGATGCGCAGGAGTGGTTCGACGAGGACGAGGAGCAGGGTGGCCGAGGAGCCGTCGCCTCGGCGCTCGACGAGGAGTTGAGACGGCGCGGTCTGCCGCCGTACACCTCGGTGCCGGAGGAGACGGATTTCGTGCGCGGCTCGGGGATGTCGTTCGAGGAGAAGCTGGTGCCTCCCATGGACGGCTTCAGCGCGCTGTGCCGCTCGCATCTGTCACGGGCCGAGGAGGAGGTGCTCTGCGGCTGGACACTGCTGGTGCCACTCTCCCTCGACGAGGAGATCTGGCTCCCCGTCAACTCCGCCTACACGGACGAGACGATGGTCGCCGGCGCTCCCCAGGTGCTCCGCCTCGCCGGGCGGCTGGCGACGGCCGTCGAACTCCCGGTGGACGAGATACCGCCGACCAACGACAACCTGGACCTGACCACGTGGTTCCTGGACGGACCGGCGAAGGACCTGGCCGCCGCCCGGCCCGGCCCATGGAGCGAGGACCTGGACACCGCGTTCTATGTGGCGCTGTATGTGCGGGCCGCCCAGCACTCGATGCGCCGCGGTTGCCCGATCGTCTACTGCTGACACGGACCCGGCGATGAAGGTGAAGAGAATCCCGGGACGGCGTTGAACACCATCCCGGGATTTCGTTGTGTCGGGTCATGCAGGGTCGTAGGAGGGATCCAGGTCTTGTTGGGTTTCCGGCGTGGCGGTGGGTTCGCCGCGGGTGTTGGAGGCGCGCAGCGCGATGGCTCCGGCCGCCAGGAGACAGAGGGCGCTGACGAGCAGGGCCCGCTGAAACCCCGCGGTGAGCGCCTCCGGCAGCGGGGTGTGGGCGGCCAGCAGGTGGCTGGTGCGGCTGGTCGCGATCCCACTGAACACCGCCAGGCCGAGCGCTGACCCGAGCTGGAAAGAGGTGGTGATCAGGGCCGCGGCCAATCCGGCCCGATCCTCCGGAACGCCCGCGTTCGCGGCCGTCTGCACACCGGCGTACAACATTCCCAGCCCGGCTCCCATGAGGACCAGCGGGGCGAGCAGGTTGCCGAGATAGGTGCCATCCACCGGGATGCGGGACAGCCACAGGATGCCACCGGCGGCGAGCAGCGCACCGGAGACGATGATCGGACGGGTACCGGTCCGGACGAACATCTTCGTCGCCACCGTCGACCCGAACCCGATGCCGACGCTCACCGGTACATACGAGAGCCCGGACTGCAGCTGGGAGTAGCCCAGGACGTTCTGCATGTACAGAGTGACGAAGAAGAACATCGAGTAGAACCCGGCCCACGCGATCACCTGGGTGGCATCTGCCGCGGCCAGGCCCTTGATCCGGAAGATCGACAGCGGGACCAGCGGATGGGCGCGCCGCTGCTCGTTGACCACGAAGGCGGCCATCAGCAACACCGAGGCGGCCAGCCCGCCGACGGTGCGGCCCGCACCCCAGCCCTCGTCCGGCGCCTTCACCAGCGTGAAGATCAGCAGCAGCATGCCGGCGGTGACCAGCACCGCGCCCACCACGTCGAAACCGCCCGGCACGGGCCGGCCGTCGTCGGGCTGCAGAATCCGGAACGCCCCGAACAGCACCAGCGCGCACAGTGGGAGGTTCACGAAGAACACCCACCGCCAGCCGAAGTCCTGGGTGAGCAGCCCGCCGAAGAGCAGACCGACCGCGGAGGCCATCCCGCTGATCCCGGCCCACACGCCCAGCGCCTTGTGCCGGTCGGAGTCCTGGAACGTGGTGGTCAGGACGGACAGCGCGGCCGGGGACATCATCGCCGCCCCGAGGCCCTGGGCGAGCCGGGCGCCGACCAGCAAACCCTGGTTCTCGGCCAACCCGCAGGCCAGCGAGGAGGCAGCGAACAGCGCGGTCCCGGCGATCAGCATCCGCCGCCGCCCCAGCAGGTCCCCGGCCCGACCGCCCAGCAGCAGGAACCCGCCGTAGGTGATCAGATAGCCGCTGACCACCCACTGCAGGTTCTGCACCGAGAACCCCAGATGCGTACGGATGGTGGGCAGCGCGACGTTCACGATCGCGCCGTCCATGACGTCCAGGAACGTCACCGCGCACAGCAGCGCCAGCGTGACCCTGCCGCGCCCGGTCGCCAGGAACGACCCCCGCGGCGGTGCCGTCGATGCGGTCATGGCGTCGCTCACGACCCGGCCGCTTCCAGCACGGGGCCGACCTCGACCCCGCCGCCGACCCGCAGCACCGGGCAGTCCTTGGCCAGCGCCAGTGCGCGGTCCATGTCCTCGGCGGACACCACCGAGTAGGCGACCATCCGGGAGTCGCTGCCGCCGACCTCGCCGAGCGAGGCGTAATCGGTCACCGCGTTGCCGATGTCCACCAGGGCCGATCCCAGCCCGCCGAACCAGGCCTGCCACTCGGCCGGCGTCCCGGCGTGGGGCTGGTAGCCGGAGGGCACACGGAAGGAGAAAACGTACTTGGCCATGATCTGTGGTCCTGTTCCGGTTCCGGGGCGCGTCCCCGACTGGGACCGCCTCCAACCGGGTAGACGTCGGCGCCCGCCCGAAATTGGTCGGCGCGCCACCGCCCAATTCGCCGGACCGGTGGCGTCTTCATCGTTGAGCGAGCCGAACGCATCGTGGAACGGGCCGAACGCACCCGACGGAAGAAAGAGCGAGGATGCATGCCGATGGAGAGGGACACGACGGACCTGATCGCGCGGGCCCGGGCCGGCGACCACCAGGCGTTCCGCGACCTGGTACAGGGCCACTCCCACGAGCTGCAGGTGCACTGCTACCGCATCCTGGGGTCCCTGCAGGACGCCGAGGACGCGCTCCAGGAGACCCTCGTGTCGGCCTGGCGTAACCTCGGCGAGTTCGGCGAGCGGTCCTCGCTCCGGACCTGGCTCTACAAGATCGCGACCAATCGGTGCCTGAGCATGCTGCGCGCCAATGGCCGGCGCCCCCGCATCGCTGCCCCGCTGCCCGACACCGACCTGCCCGAACCCACCGGCGCCGGCGACGCCCCGGCCTGGCTGGAGCCCTACCCCGACGTCCTGCTCGACCACCTCGTCGACCGGCGCCCCGGGCCGGAGGCCCGCTACGAGACCACCGAGGCCATCTCGTTGGCCTTCATCACCGCCCTGCAACTGCTGCCACCACGCCAACGCGCCGCCCTCGTCCTCCGCGACGTCCTGGGCTACCACGCAGCCGAAGTCGCCCAGATGCTCGGCACCACCCAGGAAGCCGTGAGCAGCGCGCTGAAACGCGCCCGCGCCACCGTCGACAACCACCTCGCCGACCCCAGCGGCAGCGGCAACGTCAGCCTCAGCTCCGCGCCCCGATCCGACACCGCCGCCGAACAGCGGCTCGTCGCCCGGTTCACCGACGCCATGGAACGCGCCGACCTGGACGCCCTGATCGCACTGCTCGTCACCGACGTGAGACTCTCCATGCCCCCGGCCCTGCTGGAGTGCCGCGGCATCGACACAGCCCGGCGCATCCTGGCCGCCGTCACCTTCCGCCCCGGTCGCGCCTACCGCGCGGTCCCCACCCGCGCCAACGGCCAGCCGGCCTTCGGTATGTACCTGGCGGACCCGCACACCGGTGTCTACCGCGTCTACTGCCTCCTGGTCCTCACCACCGCCGTCGACCACATCACAGCCATCACCAGCTTCAGCACCGACGTCATGACGCGCTTCGGACTGCCCCGAACCCTCCCCGAAACGGAGTGACAGCCTTCGGGCGCCCCCTGTTGTCCGGCGCCCGAAGGCGGAGGTGCCGGAGCGGCAGCCACCGCCCGGCGCTGCAGGGCAGTCGTCCTGTCGCCGCCCCTGTGCGCTCGCCGACGGTACGGAGGCTACGCATTGACGTCGGCGCCCGCCCGACCGCTCACCAGCACCACCTCCAGAGTGCGCGGACCGTGCACCCCCTCGACCCGGTCCAGCTCGATGTCACTGGTCGCCGACGGGCCCGAGATCCAGGTCAACGGGCGGGCCGGGTCAAGGCGTTCGAGGGCCTGGGGCACGGACGAGACGACCTGCTCCGGCACCCTTACGACACAGATGTGGTGATCGGGGACGAGGGTGATGCGGCGGCGGCCCTGGTCCGGGCTGCCGTCCAGGACGATCGTGCCGGTCTCGGCGATGGCGATCGCACAGCCGGTGACCACGCTCTCGACCTGGTCCAGCTCGTGCGGGGTGCTCACGGCACGGTCGTGAACGCGGGTGGGATCGGCGGCCGACATCCACTCCGGCGGGAGCCCCGGCGGCACGAGCACATACTGGGGTCCGCGCTCGGCGAGCAGCCGCATGATGAGATACGGCAACTCCTCCGGGTCCGTGCGGTGCACGATCGCCCGGTAGTCCGCCAGGTTCTCGGCCAGCAGATCCACTGTCTGCTCGACACTCCGCTCCCCGTGCTCCCGCAGATAGTCGCGCGAAACGGCCTGCTCGTACGGCCTGTCGTCCTGCGGTACGTCCGCGAGTGCGCGCCGCACCCGGCCCAGGATCCGTTCCCTGCTGCTCACTTCGCGCCGTCCTTTCCGCCGTTCGTACGCTGCCACCAGTCGCGGAACGGTTCCGCGGGCACCGGCGGCAGATCCCGGCTGCCGCTCCACGCCTTGCCCGGACCGGGCAGCGTCCGCGGGTGGAGGCGGCGGGTGCGGGAGGCGAGCCGCTGGCCGGTGCGCAGGGCGCCCGGATGCGTGAACGCCCAGCGGGCCGCGCGCATCGCCGCCCGCTCGGCCGCGTGCCCCTTCGCCGGCTGCAGCACCACCTTGTTGCCCTCGCGGGTCACCTGCCCGCCCTCCACGACCCGCTCCCGCAGATGGACCAGGACCTCCGGGATGTCGATGGCGACCGGGCACACCTCGTAGCAGGCACCGCACAGCGACGAGGCGTACGGCAAGGAGGCATCGATCTCGCTTGCGGTGCCCCGGAGTTGGGGGCTGAGGATGGCGCCGATCGGGCCGGGATAGACGGAGCCGTAGGCGTGGCCGCCCGCCCGCTCGTATACCGGGCAGACGTTCAGACACGCCGAGCAGCGGATGCAGCGCAGCGCCTGGCGGCCGACCTCGTCGGCGAGGGTGTCGGTGCGGCCGTTGTCGAGCAGCACCAGATGGAAGGCGCGCGGTCCGTCACCGTCCGTGGTCCCGGTCCATGTCGAGGTGTAGGGGTTCATGCGCTCGGCGGTGGAGGAGCGGGGGAGGGTCTGCAGGAACACCTCCAGGTCCTGCCAGGTCGGCACGATCTTCTCGATGCCGACGACCGAGATCAGCGTCTCGGGCAGGGTCAGGCACATCCGCCCGTTGCCCTCGGACTCGACGACGACCAGCGTGCCGGTGTCGGCGACCATGAAGTTGGCGCCGGAGATGCCGACCTTGGCACGCAGGAACTTCTCCCGAAGGTGCAGGCGGGCCGCCTCGGCGAGTTCCGCGGGCGTGTCGGTCAGACCGTCGGGGGCCGGACGGCCCCACTCGCTCATCTCACGCTTGAAGATGTCCCGGATCTCACCCCGGTTGCGGTGGATCGCCGGGACGAGGATGTGCGAAGGCCGGTCCTTGCCCAACTGCACGATCAGCTCGGCGAGATCGGTCTCGTAGGCCCGGATGCCCTCGGCTTCGAGTGCTTCGTTGAGACCGATCTCCTGGGTGGCCATCGACTTGACCTTGACGACCTCCGTCTCACCGGTCGCCTTCACCAGGTCGGCCACGATCCGGTTGGCCTCGTCGGCGTCGGCCGCCCAGTGCACGATGCCGCCCGCCGCGGTGACCGACTCCTCCAACTGCTCCAGATACCGGTCGAGATGGCGCAGCGTATGGTCCTTGATCCGCTTGCCCGCCTCCCGCAGCGCCGCCCAGTCCGACACCTCCGCGACGGCCTTGGCCCGCTTGGCGCGGATGGTGTGGGTGGCGTGCCGCAGATTGCCGCGCAGCGTCGGATTGTTGACCGCCTCGTGCGCGGCCTTCGGGAAGGCCGGCATCCCTACGAACGTCCCGCTCATACGGCCGACTCCTCCTCCGTGCTCGCCAGGATCTCCGCGATGTGCACCGGCCGCATGCCGCTGCTGAGCCGCGTCATCGTCCCGCCGATGTGCATCAGACAGGAGTTGTCGGCCGCGCACAGCACCTCCGCGCCGGTCGACTCGGCGTTGCGCACCTTGTCCGCGCCCATCGCCGCCGAGACGTCGGAGTTCTTCAGGGCGAAGGTGCCGCCGAAGCCGCAGCACTCCTCGGCACCCGGCAGCTCCAGCAGCTCCAGGCCCTTCACGGCCTGGAGCAGCCGGCGCGGGCGGTCGCCGAGCCCCAGGCCGCGCAGCCCGTGACAGGTCGGGTGGTAGGTCACCCGGTGCGGGTAGTACGCGCCGACGTCGGTCACCCCGAGCACGTCCACCAGGAACTCGGTGAGCTCGTACGTCTTCGGGACGACGGGAGCCAACGTCGCCGCGAGTGTGTCCCCGCGCCCCTCGGCCCGCGCCCGCTCACCCATCCGCGGGTACAGCTCCCGCACCATCGCCCCGCACGACCCGGACGGCGTCACGATCGCCTCGTACCCCCCGAAGACATCGGAGAAATGCCGGGCCAGCGGCTCCGCCTCATGCCGGTACCCGGTGTTGTAGTGCGCCTGTCCGCAGCAGGTCTGCGCCATCGGGAAATCGACCTCGACGCCCAGCCTGGTCAGCAACTTCACCACGGCGCGACCGGTCTCCGGATAGAGCGTGTCGTTGACACAGGTCAGGAACAGGGCGACACGCATCGCGGCTCCTTGTGATCGATCATCGGATGAGTGAAGGGTAGCCGGGGAGTGAGGCGTGGGGGAGACCCCACTTACCTTCCGGTGAGCCGGGCCTGCGCCTCACGCCACCGGGCGGTGTCGCCCCGCGGCTCGTAGCGGGTCAGCGGCTGGGTGCGCGTGAGCAGGCTCCGGCCGCCGGCGAGGTCGCCGACCAGCCCGTGCGCCCGGGCCTGGACCAGCACGTTCCCCAGTGCCGCCGCCTCCGTCGGACCCGCCACCACGGGCAGCCCGCACGCGTCGGCGGTCAGCTGGCACAGGAGGGCGTTGCGCGTGCCGCCGCCGACGACGTGCACGACGTCGACCGGATGCGAGGCCAGCCGCTGGGCGTCCTCGATCGCCCGGCGGTGGGCCAGGGCCAGTGAGTCGAGAATGCAGCGCGTGATCTCCGCGGGGGATTCGGGCACCGGCTGCCCCGAGACACGGCACGCCTGGGCGATCCGCTCCGGCATCCGCCCCGGCGCCAGGAACCCCGCATCGCCCGCATCCACCACGGACCGCAGTGCCGGCACCTTGGCCGCCTCCAGCAGCAGCTCGCCCAGCTCCGGTTCGTCCCAGGCCCGTAGGCACTCCTGGAGCAGCCACAACCCCATGATGTTGCGCAGATAGCGGACCGTGCCGTCCAGCCCCAGCTCGTTGGTGAAGTTGGCGGCCCGGCTCTCCTCGCTCAGCACGGGTGCGCCCAGTTCGAGGCCGGCCAGCGACCAGGTCCCGGTGCAGATGTAGGCGAACCGTTCGCCGTCGGCCGGTACGGCGGCCACCGCGGACGCGGTGTCGTGCGAGCCGACCGCCGTCACCGGCACCGGACCCCGCAGCCCGGTCTCCTCCAGTACCTCCGGCCGCAGCACACCCGCCGGATCCCCGGGCCGCCGCAGCGGCGCGAACAACCCCAGGTCGACCCCCAGCCGTGAGGCGACCTCGGACGACCACTCGCGCGTCCGGGGATCGATCAGCTGGGTCGTCGAGGCGTTGGTGAGTTCAGTGCCCTGCTCGCCCGTGAGCCAGTAGGACATCAGGTCCGGGATGAGCAACAACCGCTCGGCATGGGCCAGTTGGGCCGTCTCCCGCGCGGCGACCAGCTGGTAAAGGGTGTTGAAGGGCGCGTACTGCAACCCCGTGGCCGCGTACAGCTGCTCGGCGGGCATGCTCGCCCACACCTTCTCCGCGACTCCTTCGGTGCGGGAGTCCCGGTAGTGCACGGGATTGCCGAGCAGCGCCCCCTCCGCGTCCAGCAGCCCGTAGTCCACGGCCCAGCTGTCGATGCCGACGGAGTCGACCTGCCCGGCGGACCGCAACCCGTCCAGGACACCCCCGTACAGGGAGAGGATGTCCCACCGCAGCCCCTCGGGCACCCGTACGGGCCGGTTGGGGAAGCGGTGCGCCTCGGTCAGCTCCAGGCTGTCGGGGCCGACGCGGCCGACCATGACACGCCCGCTGGAGGCGCCGAGGTCGACCGCGGCGTACGACTTCACGAGCGCGCTCACCGCAGGAAGGCGGCCGCGACGCCGGCGTCGACCGGGACGTGCAGCCCGGTGGTGTGGGTCAGCTCCCCGCCGGTCAGCGCGAACACGGCGTTCGCGACATGCTCCGGCAGCACCTCCCGCTTGAGGATGGTCCGCTGCGCGTAGAACTCGCCCAGCTTCTCCTCCGGCACCCCGTACACGGCCGCCCGCTGTGCGCCCCAGCCGCCCGCGAAGATCCCGGAACCGCGCACCACACCGTCCGGGTTGACGCCGTTGACCCGGATGCCGTGCTCGCCCAACTCGGCGGCGAGCAGCCGCACTTGATGAGCCTGGTCGGCCTTGGTGGCCGAGTAGGCGATGTTGTTGGGCCCGGCGAAGACGGCGTTCTTTGAGGCGATGTACACGATGTCGCCGCCCAGCCCCTGCGCGATCATCACCCGGGCCGCCTCCCGCGACACGAGGAAGGACCCACGTGCCATGATGTCGTGCTGCAGATCCCAGTCGCGCGCCGAAGTCTCCAACAACGGCTTCGAGATGGAGATCCCGGCGTTGTTGACCACCAGATCGACCCCGCCGAAGGCGAGCACGGCCGCTTTGAAGGCAGCGGCGATCTGCTCCTCGTCCGTCACGTCCACGGCGACGGCGACGGCCTTGTCCGCACCACCCAACTCCTCGGCCACAGCGGCCGCGTTCTCCGCGTTGAGATCGGCGACGACGACACACGCGCCCTCACCGACCAGCCGCTCCGCGATGGCCTTGCCGATACCGCTGCCCGCGCCCGTGACGAGCGCGACCCGTGTCGCCAGCGGCTTGGGCTTCGGCATCCGCTGGAGTTTGGCCTCCTCCAGCGCCCAGTACTCGATGCGGAACTTCTCCGACTCCTCGATCGGCGCATACGACGACACGGCCTCGGCCCCGCGCATCACGTTGATGGCGTTGACGTAGAACTCGCCGGCCACCCGCGCGGTCTGCTTGTCCTTGCCGAAGCTGAACATGCCCACACCCGGAACCAGCACGATCGCCGGGTCGGCGCCGCGCATCGCGGGGGAGTCGGGCAGCGCGTGCCGCTGGTAGTAGGCGGCGTACTCCTCGCGGTACTCGGCGTGCAGCTCCTTCAGCCGCGCGATCGCCTCCTCCGCGGGAGCGGACGGCGGCAGGTCGAGCACCAGCGGCCGTACCTTCGTCCGCAGGAAGTGGTCGGGGCAGGAGGTCCCGAGCGCGGCGAGCCGCGGATGCTCGGCCCGCGCCAGGAACTCCAGCACGACATCGGAGTCGTTGAAGTGCCCGACCTGCGGCTTGTCCTGAGAGGCAAGGGCCCGCACATACGGTGCCAGCGCCGCAGCCCGCTCCCGCCGGTCGGCCTCGGGCAGCGCCTCGTAGCCCGCGATCACCGGCCCGAACGGCTCGACCTTCCCCCGCTCGGCGAGGAACGCCTCGGCGGTGCGGATGATGTGCAGCGAGTTGCGCTCGCACTCCTCGGAGGTGTCGCCCCAGGAGGTGATCCCGTGCCCGCCGAGGATGCACCCGACGGCCTGCGGGTTGGCCTCCTTGACCGCCGCGATGTCCAGCCCCAGCTGAAAGCCGGGCCGCCGCCACGGCACCCACACCACCGTGTCGCCGAAACACTCGGCGGTCAGCTTCTCCCCGTCGGCCGCGCAGGCGAGCGCGATCCCGGAGTCGGGGTGCAGGTGATCGACGTGGGCGGCGTCGACCAGACCGTGCATCGCGGTGTCGATGGAGGGCGCGGCACCCCCCTTCCCGTGCAGGCAGTAGTCGAACGCGGCGACCATTTCGTCCTCACGCTCGACACCCGGATAGACCCCCCGCAAGGCCCGCAACCGATCCAGCCGCAACGCGGCGAGCCCGGCCTCGGTGAGCGTGCCGAGGTCACCGCCGGACCCCTTGACCCACATCAACTCGACATCACTCCCGGTGACAGGGTCGGTGTCGGTGCCCTTCGCGGACGTGTTGCCGCCGGCGTAGTTGGTGTTACGGGGATCAGCACCGAGCCGATGGGACCGGGCCAGCAGAGCGGCAGCTTCGGGGTGGGATGCCATGTCCATTCAGTCCTTCGAAGGTTTCGTGCCCCGACAGGGGCGCGGGGCTGTATCAATTTGCGACTCCGCCGCGCGGGCGCGACCAGCCACCTCCGGCCCGCAGTCTGCGAACAACAAGTCCCGGAAGACGAGTTGCAGCTTTCAGGCTCCCCATCCGGCTCGCTGTCCGCCGACCTGCTCTTCGACGATCTTCTCGGCCCATCCGGACCGGCGGTAGGCGCCGATCGGGTCGGCATCGAGCCCCATCTCCTGGCGGACCTCGGCGAGCAGCGGCCGTACATCCGTGTTGTACGCGTCCATCAGCACGGCGTTGGCTTCGAGGACGTCTGCGCCTTCTCACCCAGCTTCAGACAGTGCACAAGCAGCATCCGCTGCCCGTCTCCGAGCCGCTCGTACACCTCGGTGAGGCCTTCGGCGAGCCGGTCCTGGCGGGCGCGGAGGTCGTCCTGCCCGGGACAGTTCGTGCCGTCGGCGAACCACGGCTTCAGGTCCCGCTTGTAGTCGTCGTCCTGGAAGTGCTGCCTTCACGGCGGACTGGTCTGGCATGACCACCTCTGCACACGGGCTGAATCGTTTCAGGGAACGTAGTCCCACTGGTGGGATGTCGTCAAGACGTCCACGCGCTCACCCTGGGAGTGTTCGCGAGAGTGCGGAGATTTCGTTGCCGGAACCCTTGACGAGCCGCTGCCGCGGGCCCACGATGCCGTGAAACGTTTCACGGCTTGCTTCGAGGATCGGTTACACGTGTCATCACTGATCGCTCACCGGCCCTCCGTCCCCGAACTCCCCCTCCGAAAGGCCGCCTCGATGAGCAACGACGCCATCTCCCGCAGGCCCGCCCAACCCCGGGTCACCCGCTCCCAGTGGCGCCTGGCCGTCCTCTCCGGCATGGCCTCCTACCTGGACTCGGGCATCATCGTCTCCTCGGGCCTGTCACTGGGCCTGTGGCAGAGCCGCTTCCACCTGTCCTCCTGGGGGCTCGGCGCACTCAGCGCGGCGCTGACCTTCTCCATCGCCGTCGGCTCACTCGTCGGCGGCCGCCTCGCCGACCGCTTCGGCCGTAAGCGTGTGTACGGGATCGACATCCTCGTCTACGCCATCGGAGCCGCCCTGCTGGTCTTCGCCCCCAACAGCGCCTTCCTCTTCGCCGGCATGATCATCGGCGGTCTCGCGGCCGGCGCCGACCTGCCGACCTCGCTGGCCATGGTTTCCGAGCACTCCCCGCGCTCGGTACGCGGCCGGCTGATCGGCGCGACGCAGACCATGTGGGTCGTCGGTATCACCGCAGCGATCGTGATCGGCTTCGGCACCTCCACGCTCGGCTATCTGTCCGCTCAGCTCCTCTTCGCCCACCTCGCCCTGGTGGCCCTGGTCAGCTGGGTGCTGCGCAACCGTATGAGGCTGTCTCCCGTGCTGGAGGAGGCCGAGCGCGGCGGCGGTGGCGAGGGCATCGACGCGCGGGCGCTGCGCCGCCTCGGAGCCAAGCCGGTCCTCGTCCCGCTCCTCGCGACGGGCGGGTTCTACCTCGCCTGGAACCTCGCCGCCAACACCATGGGCCAGTACGGCACGTACTTCCTGACCACCGTCAGCGGCGCCTCCCAGACCCTCGCCACGGGGATGGGCCTGGCCGGGCTCCCGATCGGGCTGGCCTGCTCGCTCGCCTTCGTGCGGCTGGCCGACACGCCCTGGCGCGACCGACTGTTCTACGTCTGCGCGGTGCTCCAGGTCCTTGCCTTCGCCGTGGCCGCGGCAACCGGCGGCGCGGTGATCGCGGCGATGGTCTTCTTCCTGCTCCTTTACAACGTCGTCAACCAGTTCGCCGGTGAGGCCAACTACAAGGTCTGGTCCCAGGAGGTGTTCCCCGAGGAACTGCGCGCGACCACCCAGGGGCTGACCTACGGCCTCAGCCGCGCCCTGTGCGGACTCGCCGGCCTCGCCACGCCGACCCTGATGGCGGCCAGCGGTTCGGCCGTCCTGTGGATCACCACGGCGTGTGTGGCCGTGTCCGGCCTGATCGGAGTGTGGGTCGTCCGCACCATCGCTCCGCAGGGACGGGGTGCCGCGGCCGGGACCACATCCACCGTCCGTGCGAAGGAGGCGATCTGATGCGCGTCACCGCGCCTGTCCTGGAACACCACCGCGAGCCGCTCGGCATCGGCGAGAGCAGGCCCCGCCTGAGCTGGCGCACCGAAACCGACACACCCGACTGGACGCAGCAGGCGTACCGGCTGGAGATCACCGCTACCGACGGCACCGTCCTGACCGACACCGGGCGCGTCGAGGGCGCCGACTCGGTGCTGGTGGACTGGCCGGGCGAGCCGCTCGCCTCCCGCAGCCGCTTCGGGGTGCGTGTGCAGGTGTGGGGCGAGGGCGCCGAGCCGTCCGCGTGGTCGCCGGCCACCTGGGCGGAGACGGGACTGCTCGCCCGTACCGACTGGACCGCCCGGCCCGTCACCCCCGACCGTGAAGCGTCCGACGCCCCGCTCCCGGTGGCGCTGCTGCACCGCGCCTTCACCCTCGCCAAGCCGGTCGCCGCGGCCCGCCTGCACATCACCGCCTACGGCGTCTACGAGGCCGAGATCAACGGCACCCGAGTCGGCGACCATGTCCTCGCCCCCGGCTGGACCTCCTACCACCACCGGCTGCGCTACCAGACCTTCGATGTCACCGGCCTGCTGCGCGCGGGCGACAACGCCATCGGCGCACTTCTCGGCGAGGGCTGGTACACAGGCCGGCTCGGCTTCCACGGCGGCCGGCGCAACCTCTACGGCGACCGCCGCGCGCTCCTCGCCCAGCTGGAGGTCACCCACCCCGACGGCACCGTCACCACCCTCGGCACCGACGAGACCTGGCGCGCCACGACCGGCCCGATCCTGCGCTCCGAGCTCTACGACGGCGAGGTCCACGACGCCCGGGCGGCCCGCCCCGGCTGGTCCGCACCGGGCCACGACACCTCCGACTGGTCACCCGTCATCGAACTACCGCTCCCCGAGGCCCAGTTGGTGGCCCCGACCGGCCCGCCCGTGCGCCGCACCCAGACCCTCGCCCCCGTCGACGTCCTCACCACACCGTCCGGGAAGACCATCCTCGACTTCGGGCAGAACCTGGTCGGACGCCTGCGCATCCGCGTGGCTGGCCCTTCCGGACACACCATCACCCTGCGGCACGCGGAAGTTCTGGAGCACGGCGAACTCGGCGTACGGCCGCTGCGTCTCGCAGCCGCCACCGACACGTACACCCTCGCCGGCACGGGCGAGGAGACATACGAACCGCGCTTCACCTTCCACGGATTCCGCTACGCCGAAATCGACCACTGGCCCGGCGAGCTGGACCCGTCCGCGGTCGAGGCCGTCGTCCTGCACACCGACATGACCCGCACGGGCTGGTTCGAGTCCTCGCACGAGCTGGTCAACCGCCTGCACGAGAACGTCGTATGGGGCATGCGCGGCAACTTCCTCGACATCCCCACCGACTGCCCCCAGCGCGACGAACGCCTCGGCTGGACCGGCGACATCCAGGTCTTCGCCCCCGCCGCCTCCTTCCTCTACGACTGCTCGGGCATGCTCGGCGGCTGGCTGCGCGACCTCGCGGCCGAACAACTCGCCCGCCCCGACGGCACACCCCCGCTGGTCGTGCCCGACGTCCTGCCCTCCGGCTTCGGCGGCACCCCGCACGCGGTGTGGGCGGACGTCGCGGTGCTGCTGCCGTGGACGCTGTACCGGCGCTTCGGTGATCCGGCCGTGCTGCGCACCCAGTACCCGAGCATGCGCGCCTGGGTGGAGACCGCCGCCCGCCTCACCGAGAAGGGCGGCGGCCTGTGGCGGCAGGACTTCCAGCTCGGCGACTGGCTCGACCCGGCCGCCCCGCCGGACGCTCCCGGGGACGCCCGTACGGACGGCGATCTCGTCGCCAATGCGTACGTCGCCCGCTCGGCCGACGTGCTCGCCGAGACGGCGCGGCTGCTGGGGGAGAAGGACGACGCCGTCCGCTACGAGGAACTCGCGCGCTCGGTGCGGGCGGCCTTCGCCGACGAGTTCGTCACCCCGGTCGGGCGGATGTCGAGCGACGCGCAGACCGCGTACGCGCTCGCCCTGTGCTTCGCGCTGCTGCCGACGGAGCGTCAACGGCGGGGCGCCGCCGGGCGGTTGGCCCACATCGTGCGCAAGGCGGGCTTCCGCATCGCCACCGGATTCGCCGGTACGCCGCTGATCTGCGACGCCCTGTGCGCGGGCGGGGAAGCGCAGCTGGCGTACCGGATGCTCCTGGAGAAGGGCTGCCCGTCCTGGCTGTACCCCGTGAGCATGGGGGCGACGACCGTGTGGGAGCGGTGGGACTCGATGCTGCCCGACGGGAGCATCAACCCGGGCGAGATGACCTCCTTCAACCACTACGTCCTCGGCGCCGTCGCCGACTGGCTGCACCGCACGGTCGCCGGCCTCGAAGCCGCCGAACCGGGCTGGCGCCGGCTGCGCATCGCGCCCGTTCCCGGCGGCGACCTGACGTATGCCAAGGCCGCGCATGACACGCCGTACGGCCGCGCCGAGGCCGGCTGGCGGATCGAGCACGACACGCTCGTGATGGAGGTGCTCGTCCCGCCCAACACCCGGGCCGAGGTCCAACTCCCGGGCGAACGTGAGCCGTTCGAGGTCGGATCGGGCCGCCGTACCTTCCGGCGGCCCTACACCGCGCCCGCCTGGCCGCCGGCCGCGCTCCGCAATCCGTTCGCCGGGCCGGAGGAGTAGGGCCGGCGAGGTGCTCAGGCCAGGACGGCCGGCCTGAGCACCTCCTCGCACCACTGGCGGAACGTGGTCGGGCTGGGCGAGGCGAGGCGGTGGTCCTCGTCGTAGGCTTCCTTGATCTGGGCCACGGCCATGTCGACCAGCCCCTGCGCCCATGCCTCGCTCGCGCCGTGCTCCAGCATCGTCGCCCGGTAGGTGTCGAGGGACAGCTGCCGATACCGGACGGGCCGCCCCAGCACCTCGGAGAGGACCTGGGCCATGCCGTCGGGGGAGAGGGCGTCGGGGCTGACCACGGGCACACCCTCCTGACCGCTCCAGGACCGGTCGAGCAGGAGTTCCGTGGCCTTGGCCGCGATGTCCCGGGTGGCGACGGACGCGACGACGCGGTCGCCGGGCTGCGGCCAGTAGAACGCGCCCTGGTCCCTGATCGCGGCCACCTGCCAGAGCAGGTTCTCCATGAAGGCCGGCGGCTGCAGCGCCCGGTAGTGCACTCCGGTGTCCATGATCATCCGGTCCTTGGCCAGCGACGCCGACAGGTGCCCGGCGTTCTTCTCGATTCCGCGGCCCATGGTCGACACGGCGACGACCCGCTTGACGCCCCGGGATGCGATCGCCTCACAGGCCGCCCGCGTGTAGTCGACGTAGTGGCCCTCGACGTCCTCCGCGCGCGGGTCCGGCGGCACCACCCAGAACACGGCGTCCGCGCCCGCGAAGGCCTCCATCACGACATCGAGATCTCGGTGCGAGCCCTGGGCGACCTCGACCCGCCCGCGTACCTGCGCGGGCAGCCGGGAGGGATCGCGCGCGATCACACGGACCGGCTCCTCGCCGGCGAGGAGACCGTCGACGACCTGGCGGCCGATCTGACCGGTGGGAGTGGTGATGACAAGCATGGAAAAGCTCCAAGAGGGCTCGCTGGAAAGGCAGTTGCACCCTCCGGCCGTCGGCTGGACCAGCTGGACGGGCCGGGGGACCGCGTGCTCCGATCCTGCGGCGAACCCCTGGGAGACGGAAGGACCGAAGGGATCCCGCTTGTTACCCTCTGGGTAATACCGAACGGAGGTGCCGGGTCGTGGAATCCCGATCACTGCGCTACTTCGTCGCCGTGGCCGAAGAACTCAACTTCGCCCGCGCCGCCGAACGGCTGGGCATCTCCGCCCCGCCCCTCTCCCGCGCCATCCGCAAACTCGAGGCCGACCTGGGCGTCACCCTCTTCGAGCGCACCACGCACAGCGTCGAACTGACCCCCGCCGGCACGGTCCTGCTCGGGGAGGCCAGGATCGCGCTCGACGCCCTCCAGGCGGCCGGCCGTCGGGCCCAGCGCGCGGGGGCCCAGGACGCGAAGCTGGTCCTGGCCCTCAAGGCCGACGGTGACGGGGGCCTGCTGGAACCCATCCTGGCCCGCTACGCGACCGAGCCCGCCGCCCTCCCCGTCACGATCCGCCTGTCCGGCTGGGGTGACCAGGCCCGTCTGCTGCGCCAGGGCGAGGCGGACGCCGCCCTGATCTACGAACCCTTCGACCACACCGGCCTGGACAGCGAAACGATCACCGTCGAACGCCGCCTGGCCGCCCTCCCGGCCACCCACCCCCTGGCCGCCCGCGACCACCTCTCCCTCGCCGACCTGGCCATCCCGGGGGTCGAGTCCGGCCGCCTCGACGGCCTGGCCGCGTACCTGGACATGATCGTCGAGCGCCACGGCATCGCCGACCTGCCCCAACTGCTCACCCTCGTCGAACTGGGCGAGATCGTGACCCTGCTGCCCGAATCCGTCACCACCCGCTACCCGCGCCCGGGCCTCGCCTACCGCGAGGTCCCGGACGCCCCACCGGCCACCCTGTCGATCGCCTGGCCCCAGCAGTCCTGCTCGACGGCCACCGCCGCACTGGTCCGGGCGGCGACGTCGCTGGTTCCGCCTGTCGAGGCGGCCGCGTGAAGTACCTGGTCCTGATGTACGCCGATCCCGCGGCGACCGAGGCGATGACCGCCGCCGAACGCGCGGGGACGATTCCAGCGGTCGTTGCAACAGGTTGAGTGCCGCAACGCTGTAGGTTGCGGCGACGCTCAGTGTTGCCAGTCGGTTTCGCCGCCTGGGCCAACCAGGAGGGGCTCGATTCCTGAGCCGGTGAGGATCCACGACTCGTAGTCAGGGTCTGGCTCGATGCTCAGCCGAGTGCCGTCGTCGAAGCCGAGGGACAGGGAGCCTTGCCCGCTGACCTCGGTTTCGGTGACGAACTTGGCGAAAAGGCCGAGTACCGGCGCCAAGGACGGTCCAGTGGCCGGCATCAGTAGGGCCTGGTGGCCCGAGGCGGCCGTGAGGGTGAACGGTGTCTCGATGACGAGCTCGCCCTCGACACGGATGCGACCGTCTGGGGCGTGATCAGTGAAGCTGATCCGGACCTGGTGGTCGAAGGCCGTGCGTGTGACACGGGTGCCGACCAGTCCCGCAGGTACTCTCACCGCTCCCCCTGCCGCGGTTCTGCCGTGTGTCGATGGAAAGCCGACGACCGGCTCTGTTGGGCCTTGAGCAGTGTAGACAGGCGCTCGGTCGGCGTTTCCCAGCCTGGACTTCCACGTCCTGGCGGTGGAGGTGCGGCCGGTCCACGACTCGTTCGGGACGGGAGAAACCTGACGCGGGCCCACGTCCACGGCGCCGCTTCGCATACTGACCGGCATGGCCCTCTACGACACGCTCGGCGCGACATACGGCCGCAACCGGCAGCCCGACCCGCGGATCGCCGCGCAGATTCACGCCGCGCTGGGAGACGCCGCGCACGTGATCAACGTGGGCGCCGGCACCGGCTCGTACGAGCCACCGCAGACCGTCCTCGCCGTCGAACCCAGCCAGGTCATGATCGCGCAACGCCCGCCCGGGTCGGCGCCCGCCGTGTGCGCGGTCGCCGAACACCTTCCCGCGCGCGACGACGCGGCCGACGCCGTGATGGCGCTGCTGACCATCCACCACTGGACCGACCTGACGGCCGGCATCGCCGAACTCCGCCGGGTCGCCCGCCACCGCATCGTGATCCTGACCTGGGACCAGCAGGTCTTCCGCGACCGGTTCTGGCTCGTCCGCGACTACCTCCCACAGGCCGCCGCCTTCGACGACACCCGAGCCCTGCCGCTGGACCGACTGTCCGACCTGCTCGGCGGGGCGCGCCGGCAGCCCGTCCCCGTCCCGCACGACTGCACGGACGGCTTCGCCGCAGCGTACTGGCGCCGCCCCCACGCCTACCTGGACCCCCAGGTACGGTCAGGAATCTCCCTGCTCACCCAGACCGGAGAAGCGGCCCTCGCCCCAGGCCTGGCAGCCCTCTCCGAGGACCTGACAACAGGCCGCTGGCACACCCGGCACGCCGAACTGCTCACCCGCGACACACTCGACGTCGGCTACCGACTACTGACAGCGGACATCTGACGTGCCCCGTGAGGGGCGGCGGGGCTCTACACATGTGCGCCTCCGCCGCCGCGCCGACGCTGCCGGCTCGGTCAAGGGCGCGGCTGTATCAGTTTGCGGCGCTGTCGCGCGGGCGGTGCGACCAGCCCCTTTAGGGGCGCGGGGCTGTATCGATTTGCGGCTCCGCCGCGCGGGCGCGACCAGCCACATCCGGCCCGCAGTCTGCAAACAACAAGTCCCGGCAGACGAGTTGCAGCCCTCACGCTCCCCATCCGGCCTGCTGTCCGCCGACCCGCTCTTCGACGATCTTCTCGGCCCATCCGGACCGGCGGTAGGCGCCGATCGGGTCGGCATCGAGCCCCATCTCCTGGCGGACCTCGGCGAGCAGCGGCCGTACATCCGTGTTGTACGCGTCCATCAGCACGGCGTTGGCTTCGAGGACGTCACCCGCCCGCTGAGCGGCGCTCAGTGCCTCGGCGTCCACGAGCAGTGCCTTGGCGGTGGCTTCCTGGACGTTCATCACGGACCGGATGATGGCAGGGATCTTGGCCTCGATGTTGTGGCACTGGTCCAGCATGAACGCGACCTCGGACGTGTACCCCCCACCCCGGACCACCTCGTACATGATCCGGAAGAGCTGGAAGGGGTCGGCGGCCCCCACCATCAGGTCGTCGTCGGCGTAGAAGCGTGAGTTGAAGTCGAACCCGCCGAGTTTGTTCTCGCGCAGCAGGGTGGCGACGATGAACTCGATGTTCGTGCCGGGCGCGTGATGCCCGGTGTCCACCACGACCTGCGCCTTCTCACCCAGCTTCAGACAGTGCGCGTACGCGGTGCCCCAGTCCGGCACGTCGGTGGCGTAGAAGGCGGGTTCGAAGAACTTGTACTCCAGCAGCATCCGCTGCCCGTCCCCGAGCCGCTCGTACACCTCGGCGAGGCCTTCGGCGAGGCGGTCCTGGCGGGCGCGGAGGTCGTCCTGCCCGGGATAGTTCGTGCCGTCGGCGAACCACAGCTTCAGGTCCCGTGATCCGGTGGCGTCCATGATGTCGACGCACTCCAGCAGATGATCGATCGCCTTGCGGCGCACCGCCGCGTCCGGGTGGCAGATGCTGCCCAGCTTGTAGGCGTCGTCCTGGAACGTGTTGGAGTTGATCGCCCCCAGCTTCACGCCCTGCTCCTCGGCGTACTTCGCCAGGGCACCGTAGTCGTCCACCTTGTCCCAGGGAATGTGCAGCGCCACCGTCGGCGCCACACCGGTGAACGCGTGCACCTGGGCGGCATCGGCCAGCTTCTCCTGCGGTGTGCGGGGAACGCCCTGCTGCGCGAACACCTTGAACCGGGTCCCCGAGTTCCCGTACGCCCACGACGGCGTCTCGACTGCCTGGGTCTTCAGCGCGGCCTTCACCGCGGCGAGCTCGGTCACTTCAGGGCTCCTGTGACGTCTTGCCGGAACGGCAGGTGGATGAATCGATTCAGTAAGGGAAGCCTAAAGCTCCCGACGGGAGTGTCAAGCGTTCCGGCCGAGGCTGTTGCCCGTGGCTCGACCGTGACCTTTGGCTCTCGAAGGGCTCTCGAAATTTTTTCGAGGCCCACCCATTGACGTGACATGGCCGACGCGCCTAACGTCCCGGCAACCAAGTTGAAACCTTTCACGACGTCGTGAGCCCCTTGTCGGCGTCGTCGAGGAGCCCCTGATGACCCACCCGTCCGACACGGGTCCGGCCCCGGTGCTGGCGCTCGAGGACATCTCGAAGTCCTTCGGCGCGGTGCGCGCCCTGCGGGACGTCTCCCTGGAGTTGTTCCCCGGCGAGGTGCACGCACTCGCCGGAGAGAACGGCGCGGGCAAGTCGACCCTGATCAAGACCCTTGCCGGTGTGCATCGGCCCGATGCCGGCCGGGTGCTGCTCGACCGTGAACCCGTCGTCTTCCACGGGCCCGGCGACGCCCGCGACGCCGGCATCGCCGTCATCTACCAGGAGCCCACGCTCTTTCCCGACCTTTCGATCGCCGAGAACATCTTCATGGGCCGCCGGCCCCGGCGCGCCCTCGGTCGTATCGACCACAAGGCCACCCACGCGGCGACCCTGGCCCTGATGCGGCGTCTCGGCGTCGAACTCGACCCCGACCGCCCGGCCCGTGGCCTGTCCATCGCCGACCAGCAGATCGTCGAGATCGCCAAGGCCCTCTCCTTCGAGGCCCGCGTCCTGATCATGGACGAGCCGACCGCCGCCCTCACCGGCAGCGAGGTGGCCCGCCTCTTCGGCGTCGTGCGCACCCTGCGTGAACAGGGCGCCGCCGTGCTGTTCATTTCGCACCGGCTGGAGGAGATCTTCGAGATCTGCCGGCGGGTCACCATCCTGCGCGACGGCGCCTGGATCTCCAGCGAGCCGATCGAGGGCATGACCGAGGACGACCTGGTGCGGCGCATGGTCGGCCGCGACCTCGACGAGCTGTACCCCAAGCAGGACGTCGAGCCCGGCCAAGTCGCCCTGAGCGTACGGCGGTTGACCCGCGAGGGCGTCTTCACCGACGTCTCCTTCGAGGTGCGGCACGGCGAGATCGTCGGCCTCGCGGGACTTGTCGGCGCGGGCCGTACGGAGGTGGCCCGGGCCGTCTTCGGCATCGACCGCTGGGACGCCGGCGAGGTCGAGGTCCAGGGGCGCAAGCTCACCAACGGCGCCCCCTCCACCGCCATGGCCGCCGGGCTCGCCCTCGTCCCCGAGGACCGGCGCGCCCAGGGCCTGGTGATGGACATGTCCATCGAGCGCAACATCGGCCTGACCGGTCTGCGCACCACCGTCAGGGCGGGCCTCGTCGACCGCGGCGCCGAACGCAGCCGCTCACTCGACTGGGCCGTCAGGCTCCGGGTCAAATACGCCCGGATCGCCGATACGGTCAGCACCCTGTCCGGTGGCAATCAGCAGAAGGTGGTCCTCGCCAAGTGGCTCGCCACCGGCCCGAGGGTGCTGATCGTCGACGAGCCCACCCGCGGCATCGACGTCGGCACCAAGGCCGAGGTGCACCGGCTGCTCAGCGAGCTGGCCGCTGACGGCGTGGCCGTCCTGATGATCTCCTCCGACCTGCCCGAGATCCTCGGCATGGCCGACCGCGTGCTCGTCATGCACGAGGGCCGTCTGACCGCCGAGATCCCACGCGCCGAAGCCACCGAGGAAACCGTGATGGCCGCCGCCACCGGGAGGGCCGCCGCATGACGGTGACCACTCCCGACGAAACCCCCGTCGCCGAGGTGCCCAGGTCCAGCGGCACCCGGCTCGTCGACCGCGTCTTCAAGATGCGCGAACTCGCCATCCTGGTCGTCTTCCTGGTGATGATCGCCATCACCCAGGCGGGCAACAGCGAGTTCCTGTCCGAGCAGGGCATCAAGGACCTGCTGCTGAACGCGACCATCCTGGTGCTGGTCGCCACCGGTCAGTCCCTGGTGGTGATCACGAGGAACGTCGACCTGTCGGTCGGCTCGACCCTCGGCATCAGCGCCTTCGCCGCCGGCGACTATCTGCACGGCGGCGGCAACTCCCTGATCGCCATCCTGCTCGCGGTGCTGCTGGGCGTGGGCTTCGGCCTGCTGAACGGCCTGCTCGTCAGCCTCGGCCAGGTGCCGGCCCTCGTCGTCACCCTCGGCACGCTCTACATCATCCGCGGCGTCGACTCCATCTGGGTCGGCTCCCGCCAGATCACGGCGGCCGATCTCCCCGGCGGCTTCGTGGACTTCGGCTCCGGCGGTCTCTCCGCCGTGCCGTGGCTGGCGCTGATCGCGCTGGCGGTGCTGGTGGCGACGGCGTACTACCTCAAGCACTTCGGCAGCGGCCGTGAGCTGTACGCCCTGGGCTCCAACCCGGAGGCCGCCAGGCTCGCGGGTATCCCCGTGCGCAAGCGGATCCTGGCCGCGTACACCTTCTGCGGCGGCCTGGCCGGTCTCGCGGGCGCCATGTACCTGGCCCGGTTCGGCAACGTCGACTCCGGGACCGGCACCGGCTACGAACTCACCGTCGTCAGCGCGGTCGTGGTCGGCGGTGTCGTCTTCACCGGAGGCTCCGGCAGTGTCTACGGGGCCGCGCTGGGCGCCCTGCTGCTGACCTCCATCAACAGCGTGCTGCCCGCCCTCGGCGTCAGCTCCGTGTGGGTGCTCGCCATCAACGGCATCCTGCTCATCCTCGCCATCGCGGTCGACCGGATCGTCGCGCTGCGCGTGGCCTCCGCCCTGAAGAAGAGGAACGCCCGCCATGCCTGAGTCACTGACGCGCGCGGTCCGCTGGGACACGGTCGTCGGCGCCCTCCTCGTCATCCTGTTGCTGCTGTCGTTCAGTACGGTCGACGGGTTCGGCAACGCCCTGAACCTGTCGTTCCTGATCGGCAACACCCTGCCGATCGCCCTGATCGCGCTGCCCATGACGCTGCTGGTCGTCTCGGGAGAGATCGACCTGTCCGTCGCCTCGACGGCCGGCCTCTCGGGCGCCGTGATGGGCAAACTGTGGAACGACGGCATGGCCATCGAGACGATCATCCCGCTGTGCCTGCTGCTGGGCGTGTTGTGCGGGCTGGTCAACGGGCTCCTGGTCACCCGGCTCGGACTGCCCTCCCTCGCCGTCACCATCGGCACCCTCGCCGCCTACCGGGGCATCGCACAGATCGTGCTCGGCTCCGACGCGGTGACCGACTTCCCCACCCAGTACCTGGACTTCGCGGCCGGACGCATCGGGAACACCTTCGTCCCGCAGGCCCTCCTGCCCTTCCTGGTACTGCTCGCCATCGCGGTGGTCGTCCTGCACGCCACCCCCTTCGGACGCTCCCTGTTCGCGATCGGCGCGAACGAGGAGGCGGCGCGGTTCGCCGGCATCCGTGTCAAGCGGCACAAGCTGATCCTGTTCACGGTGACGGGGCTGATGGCCTCGCTCACGGGGATCTTCTGGGCCCTGCACTACGCCAGCGCCCGCTACGACAACGCCACCGGACTCGAACTCTCCGTCGTCGCCGCGGTGTTGCTCGGCGGCATCGACTTCGACGGCGGCAAGGGCACGCTCGGCGGTGCGATTGCCGGAGTCTTCCTCCTCGGCGCCCTGCAGAACGTGATGAGTCTGCTCAATGTTTCCGCGCAGTCGCAGATCGTCGTCACGGGTGTGTTGCTCGTTGTCTCTGTGCTCGGCCCCAGGGTCGCACGGCAGATCGCCCTGGTGAGGGCCGCACGTTCAGCTTGAAAGCTCGTTCGTTGACTGCGGGCCGGATGTGGCTGGTCGCGCCCGCGCGGCTGCGCCGCACATTCAATACAGCCCGCGCCCCTTTGGGGCGCGTCCAGCTCACCCTCGTATCAAAGGACCCCATGCCATGCGCAAGTCATCCCTCCGCCATGCCTGTGCGGCGCTCGCCGCCGGAACCTCTCTCGCTCTGGCCCTCACCGCCTGTGGCGGTACCACCAAGAACAACTCCAAGAGCGACGACGCGGCGGCCACCTCCACCGCCAAGGCCGACCCCAATGCCGCCCTCAAGAAGGGCCTGACCGTCGGCTTCCTGCCGAAGCAGGTCAACAACCCGTACTTCACCTCCGCCGACAAGGGCGGCGAGCAGGCTCTCACCGAGCTGGGCGGCAAGTACAAGGAGGTCGGCCCCTCCAGCGCCACCGACACCGCCGGCCAGGTCTCCTACGTCAACACCCTCACCCAGCAGCAGGTCAACGCGATGGCCGTCTCCGCGCAGGACCCGGGCGCCCTGTGCACCGCGCTCAAGCAGGCCATGAAGAACAACATCAAGGTCGTCACCTACGACTCCGACACCAAGCCCGACTGCCGCAACGCCTTCGTCTCGCAGGCCTCCGCCGAGGACCTGGGCCGTACCGAGGTGCAGCTGCTGGCACAGCAGATCGGCTACAAGGGCGAGATCGCGATCCTGTCCGCCGCGCAGACCGCGACGAACCAGAACGTGTGGATCGACTTCATGAACAAGGAGCTGGCGGACCCGAAGTACAAGAACATCAAGCTGGTCAAGGTCGCCTACGGCAACGACGACGCCCAGCAGTCCTTCCAGCAGACCCAGGGCCTGCTCCAGCAGTACCCGAACCTGAAGGGGATCATCTCCCCGACCACGGTGGGCATCAAGGCAGCCGCCCAGTACCTGTCCGGCTCCAAGTACAAGGGCAAGGTCAAGCTGACCGGCCTCGGCACCCCGAACGACATGCGCAAGTACGTCAAGAACGGCACCGTCGAGGGCTTCGAGCTGTGGGACCCGGCGAAGCTGGGCGACCTGGCCGCCCGTACCGCCGTCGCGCTGGCCTCCGGTCAGATCACCGGCAAGGAGGGCGAGACCTTCAAGGCCGGCTCCACGACCTACACCATCGGCAAGGACGGCGTGATCACTCTCGGCAAGCCGACCGTGTTCAGCGCCAAGAACATCGACCAGTTCAACTTCTGAGCCCCTTCCACCCCTGCGGGAGCTGGTCCTTCATGCAGCGCGTCTGCTTCCTCCTCAAGGTCCGCGAGGACCGGCTCGCCGAGTACCGCCAACGCCACGCCGGCGTGTGGCCGGAGATGCTCGAAGCGCTCTCCGCCAACGGCTGGCACAACTACTCCCTCTTCCTGCGCGACGACGGCCTGCTCGTCGGCTACCTGGAGACCGACGACTTCGAGGCCGCGATCGCCGGCATGGAGGCCACCGAGGTCAACGCCCGCTGGCAGGCCGAGATGGCGCCGTTCTTCGAGTCGCTGGACGGCGCCCGGCCCGACGAGGCCATGAAACCGCTCACCGAGGTCTTCCACCTCGCCTGATCTCCCCTCGCCCCTGCTGGAGCCGCTCATGAGAAGACGTACCGTGCTCGCGACCGCCATACTTGCGGCCGTGGCAACGCCGGGCACCGCACGGGCCGCCGATCCCGGCCCCTCCGTCAGCAAGAAGGGCACCACCCAACTCGACGGGCAGGCCGTCTTCTTCGTCTCCTACGACGGGCTGGTCAACAACAACTCGTTCCAGAAGAACGGCCTGTTCACGTACAAGGGCTACCAGTACGCGGCCTGGTACACCTCCACCGGCAACGCCGTGATCGGCCGTCGCGTGCTCGGCGGCAGCAACTGGTCGACCGTGACCCTCTCCCACGTCCTCAAGACCAGCGACTCCCACAACGTCATCTCCATGGGCGTCTCCCAGGTCGACGGCCGCCTGCACCTCACCATGGACTCCCACAGCGACGGGTACTTCTACGTGAAGTCCATCGCCGGGCTCCTGGACAACCCGGCGACCACAGCCTGGACCTCGTCCGTCCTCGGCGCGGTGCAGACCTCGCTCGACGGCCTCGCGCTCACCTCGCAGTTCACCTACCCGCAGTTCCTCTCGACCCCCGAGGGCAGGCTCCAGCTCAGCTACCGGGTCGGCATCTCCGGAAACGGCCGCAACGCCCTTGCCGAGTACGACGGTTCGACGTGGACGGCCCTGGGGGAGTGGTCCAGCTCCACGGGCACGTACACCAGCTCGCACGGCTCCTCCACCGCCCGCAACATGTACCTGCACGGCATCGACTACGACGCGGGCGGCCGGCTGCACTCCTTCTTCACCTGGCGTGAGCAGAACGCCGCGGTGATGTGCAACGGCGGCGGCATCACCAACCACGACACCGGCTACGTCTACTCCACCGACCGCGGCCGCACCTGGCGCAACGACGCCGGCACCGTCGTAGGCACCACCGGCAGCTCCGACACGGTGGCCGTCACCGACGGCGGACTGGTCGTCGACTCGCTCAACCCCGACCACTCGCTGATGAACCAGGAGAGCCAGTTCATCGACTCCTCCGGCCTCCCGCACGCGATCATCAGCTACGTCCCCGGCCGCTTCGGCCAGTGCACCACCGACTACGTCGCCGACCGCACCGCGGCCGGCCGCGCCTTCCACCTCCGCAAGAACTCCACCGGCACCTGGCAGAAGACCGAGATCCCGGTCGCGCTCAACTCCAGCCAGCGCACCAAGCTGATCCTGGACCAGTACGACAACGCCTACGCGATCTTCCCCTTCGGCCGGATCGCCGCCGCCTCGAAGGCCTCCGGATACACGGACTGGGCCCTGCTGTACGACGGCAGCGACCTGAACGCCTTCGGCGAGGTCGTGATCGACGAGCTGCGGGTCGAGGAGGACAACGTCCTGTCGTTCATGTACCAGGAGAAGTCGAGCGGCACGACGCCCTCGGCACTCCATGTCGTCGACTTCGCACTGCCCGCGTGACCGGGCATGATGCGCCGAACGATGACGGTAATGTGAAGACCTTCCGGCCGAATCACGTCCCCCTGGAGGTCCCTGCCCGATGAGCCAGTCGGTGGGTATCAAGGACGTCGCCCGCGCCGCCGGAGTCTCCGTCGGCACGGTGTCGAACGTGATCAACCGTCCTGACACGGTCGCCACGGAGACCCGGGCCCGGGTGCTCTCCGCGATCGACCGGCTCGGCTACGTCCGCAGCGAGTCCGCGCGCCAGCTGCGCGCGGGCCGCAGCCGGATCATGGGGCTGCTCGTCCTGGACATGGGCAACCCGTTCTTCGTCGACGTCGCGCGCGGCGCCGAGCGTGCCGCGCGCGACGCCGGCCTGGGCGTCATGGTCTGCAACAGCGCCCAGAGCGCCGGCGAGGAGGCCGAGTACCTCTCCCTCTTCGCCGAGCAGCGGGTACGCGGCGTGCTGCTCACCCCCGCCGACGCCACCGGCCGGAACATCGAGACGTTCCGGCGGCACAACATCCCCTTCGTCCTCGTCGACCGGGTCGCCGAGGGCACCACCGAGTGCTCCGTCTCCGTCGACGACGTGGCAGGCGGCGCCCTGGCCGTGCGCCACCTGGTCGACGCCGGACACCGCACCATCGCCTATGTCAGCGGTCCGCCCGGCCTCAACCAGGTCCGCGACCGCCGCACGGGCGCCCTGAACGCCCTCGCCGAGGCCGGCCTCGGACCGGACTGCCTGCGGGAACTGCCCACCGAGCGGCTCGACGTGGCGGCCGGCCGGGACGCCGGCGCCCGCCTACTGGGCCTCGCCGACCGCCCCACCGCCGTCTTCTGCGCCAACGACCTCCTCGCCCTCGGCGTCCTGCAGGCCATGTACGCGGCCGGCATATCGGTCCCCGACGACCTCGCCATCGTCGGCTACGACGACATCGAGTTCGCCGCCGCGGCGGCCGTCCCGCTCACCTCGGTGCGCCAGCCCGCCGTCACCATGGGCGCCCTGGCCGCCGAGCTGCTGCTGGAGGAGACCGAGGCGGAGACCGGGACGAAACGGCACGAGCACCGGCGTGTCGTACTCCAGCCGGAGCTCGTCGTACGACGCTCCAGCCTGTCCGCCCGCTGATCGCCCGGTCAGTAGGTTTTCATGATCCCAGGGGTCCGCCGCCGCACGAACCTGTGGTGAAGTGGGACGCGGCCCGAAACCCGTCCGTCCCTGGAGACCCGTTGACCGCCACCTACCGCCAGCCCGGCGTCGTCCTCACCGACCGCCACTTCACCGTGCCCCTCGACCACGACGACCCGGCGGGGGAGACGATCGACCTCTACGCCCGAGAGGTCGTCGCCGGCGACAAGGCCGAGCAGAACCTGCCCTGGCTCGTGTACCTGCAGGGCGGCCCCGGCTTCGGCGCGAACCGCTTCGTGGGCAGGCAGTCCTGGCTGGGCCGCGCCCTCAAGGAGTACCGCGTCCTCCTCCTCGACCAGCGCGGCACCGGCCACTCCACACCCGCCAACCGCCAGACCCTCCCGCTGCGCGGCGGCCCCGCCGAACAGGCCGACTACCTGGCGCACTTCCGGGCCGACGCGATCGTCCGCGACTGCGAGGCCATCCGCCTCCAGATCACCGGCGGCGCCCGCTGGACGGTCCTCGGCCAGAGCTTCGGCGGCTTCTGCACCGTGAACTACCTCTCCAGCGCCCCCGAAGGCCTGACCGCCGCCGTGATCACCGGCGGCCTGCCCTCCCTCGACGCGCACGCCGACGACGTCTACCGCGCCGCCTACCCCCGCATCGAACGCAAGGTCACCGCCCACTACGCCCGCTACCCGCAGGACGTCGAACGCGCCCGCCGCATCGCCGACCACCTCCTCAGCCACGAGGTCACCCTGCCGAACGGCTACCGCCTCACCGCCGAGGCCTTCCAGTCCCTCGGCATCGTCCTCGGCGGCAGCGAGGGCAGCCACCGACTGCACTACCTCCTCGAACACGCCTTCGTCCGCACCCCACAGGGCCCGGCCCTCTCCGACGCCTTCCAGGAGGAGGTCCAGGGCCTCCTTTCGTATGCGAGCCACCCCCTCTACGCCCTCGTCCACGAGGCGATCTACGGCCAGGACGAGCGCCCCACCGCCTGGTCCGCCGAACGCGTCCGCGCCGAGTTCCCGCAGTTCGACGCCGCGAAGGCCCTCGCGGGCGACAGCCCGCTCCTGTTCACCGGCGAGTCCGTCCACCCCTGGATGTTCGACTGCGACCCGGCGCTCCGCCCCCTGCGCGAGACCGCCGACCTGCTCGCCGCCCGCACCGACTGGCCGGCCCTCTACGACCCCGCGCGGCTCGCCGCCAACGAGGTCCCGGTCGCGGCGGCGATCTACCACGACGACATGTACGTCGACACCGCCCACGCTCTGGAGACGGCGCGCACCATCCGCGGCCTGCGGACCTGGGTGACCGACGAGTTCGAGCACGACGGCGTACGGGCCGGAGGGCCCCGGGTGCTGGACCGGCTGCTGGCGCTGACGCGTGACGAGGCGTGAGTTTCACCGGGAGTGATGTGTTCGTCACGCACTAGTCTGCGACCATGGCCGATCCGAAGATCACCGAGTTGCAGCCCATGCCCGCCGACTGGCAACGCGCCCTCGCGGTCGTCGCGCACCCGGACGACCTCGAGTACGGGTGCTCGGCGGCCGTCGCCGCCTGGACCGACGAGGGCCGCGAGGTCGTCTACGTACTGGCCACACGCGGTGAGGCGGGCATCGACACCCTGGAGCCCGCGCGGTGCGGTCCGCTGCGTGAGCGGGAACAGCGGGCGAGCGCGGCCGTGGTGGGGGTGACGCAGGTGGAGTTCCTCGACCACAAGGACGGCGTGATCGAGTACGGCACCGCCCTGCGCCGCGACATCGCCGCCGCGATCCGCCGGCACCGGCCCGAGCTGGTGATCACCCTCAACCACCGCGACACCTGGGGCGGTGTCGCCTGGAACACCCCGGACCACGTCGCCGTCGGCCGCGCCGTGCTCGACGCGGCGGGTGACGCCGGCAACCGCTGGATCTTCCCCGAGCTCGTCGAGCAGGGCCTGGAGCCCTGGAGCGGCGTCCGCTGGGTCGCCGTCGCAGGCTCCGCCTCGCCCACGCACGCGGCGGACGCCTCGGCCGGACTGGAACGCGCCGTGCACTCGCTGCTCGAACACCGCAGCTATATCGAGGCGTTGACCGACGAGGACCCGGAGACCTACGTCCGCGGATTCCTGACGGCCAACGCCACAGCGACCGGGGAGCGGTTCGGGGGCCGGCCCGCGGTCGCGTTCGAGGTCTTCAACCGATAGATCACCCGCAGGTTCAAGCGCGGTTCCACCGAGGGTCGGACACACAGGGGGAGCACCTGGGCGGCCGGCAGACCACCGTGGTCGGCCGGGTCTGTCTCGACATGTTGCGACAGCGGCAGGGCGTCGACGCCTTCATGGCGGCCGCCCGAGCCGGTGACTTCGAGGCGCTGGTCGCGGTCCTGCATCCCGACGTGGTGCCGCGGGCCGACTCCGGTGCGCCGGTCGGGAGCGCCGCCGCGTCCAAGACGGTGCGCGGCGCGAAGCCGGTGGCCGAACAAGCGCTGTTGTTCCGGCAGTTCGCGGCTTCGCGCGGGTGGTGCTGGTAAGCGGGGAGATCGGTGTCGTCAACGCGCCCGAGGGACGTCCGCTGTCGGTCATGGGCGTCACTGTCTCCGGCGGCCGGATCGGGGCCCTGCACATCCTGGCCGACCCGCAGCGGCTCGCCCGCCTGGACCTCGGCGCCTTCGACTGAGGGTCAGGCGGCCACGGCCAGCGGGCGGAGGGTGCGGTGCGGGTCCACGACCCGCCCGTCGGGCAGCAGTTCACCGGTGTCGTCGAACACGATCGTCCCGTTGCACAGCAGGCTCCAGCCCTGTTCGGGATGGGCCGACACGATCACGGCGCTGTGGTGGTCCGGACTGTCTGCGGTGGGGCACGGTGGCCGGTGACTGCACATGCTCTCTCTCCTCGATCCGTCTGGCTCCCGCCTGAAAGGGGCTCGTATCTGTGATAGCCGAGCTTGTTTTCCGTTGAATGAGGAGACCCCCACAGCGCCGGAAACTCATCGGTGAGGTCCGGTTCCCCACAGGTCGTTTTCGTCGGGATCCGCAGCGGAGTCCCTGTCACACCCGCGTGGGAGCGTGGGACATGGACAAGCGGTGCGCGTCGAGCCGAAGGGGGCGGCGTCATGGCCGACGTCGATTCGCAGTTCCTGCGTGGCCTGTTCGACGAGGAGGGCAGTCTGCACACCGCGGGCCGCACAGCGCTGTACCGGCTGTACGGCCTGGAAGGCCTGCTGTACGTCGGCATCTCCATCTCCCCGCTCACCCGCGTGCGCACGCACCTGCGGGAGCAGCCATGGGCTTCGGAGATCGTCGGAATACGGATCGAGTACCCGGACGACGCTGAGGCGGCCGAACGCGAGGCCGTCTGGACCGAACGGCCCAAGTACAACGTGATCTTCAACGGACAGAACCCGCCGGCCCCTCCGGACCGGGCAGCGCGCCTCAGAGCCGAACTCGCCCTGGAGCGACGGAGGCTGGAGGAGCTGGAGTCGACCGTGCCCGAGTCGTCGGCTCACCTGCGGCTCATATCCCGCGCGATCACGGCGAAGCAGGCGAAGATCGCGAAGCTGGCCGAGAACATCGGGAACACCGACAAGGCCGAGAACACCGAAGCCGCACGTCACCACGGACCGAACCGGACCAAGCGGGTGGGGTCATGACCGCCGCTCACCGAAGCTGCGCGCCCCCGGATGGCCGCGACCCGTCATCCGACGGTCCCCAGATCCGCCGCGAACCAGTGCTCCGGCCGCATACGCACCACGACGTGATCGGCGAGCTCGGCCTCCGCGAAGGCCACGAACTCGTCGAGTGCCGCCCCCGACAGGTACCGCCCGGCCATCTCACGGTGGAGTTCGCCGCTGCCCTCGGTGACTTCGGCGACCGGTCCTTCGACCGAGACGTACCGGGTCGTCGGCTCCGTGCGCTGGACCATCAGACTGAAGCGGCCCGCCGCTTTGATCAGGGTCATCTTGCGGGAGTCCGCGCCGGTGAGGATCCACGGCAGACTGCCGCGCTCGTAGGCGTACCAGATCGGCACCACCAGCGGCCCCCGGTCGTCACCGGCGGCGACGCCCAGCGCGGCCACCTGCGGCTCAGCAAGGAAACCTTCCCGTTCTTCGCGTGAAAGCGCCATACGACGACTGTACGTACGGCTGCCGACAGCGCCCGGCCGCACCCCGTTAGGCTTGGCGTCATGCCAGATCAGACAGCCGACCGGACCGAGCTGCGCGGCGACTGCGAGCGTTGCTTCGGGCTCTGCTGTGTCGCCCTGCCCTTCGCCGCCTCCACCGACTTCGCGATCGACAAGCCGGCCGGCACGCCCTGCCGGAACCTGCGAGAGGACCACCGCTGCGGCATCCACGCCCGGCTGCGGCAGCAGGGCTTCAGCGGCTGCACGGTCTACGACTGCTTCGGCGCCGGCCAGAAGGTCTCCCAGGTCACCTTCGGCGGACAGGACTGGCGTACGGGCCCGCGGGCGGACGCCCGGCGCATGTTCGACGTGTTCCCGGTCGTACGGCAGCTGCAGGAACTGCTCTGGTACCTCACCGAAGCCCTCACCCTGCCCCCGGCCCGCCCCGTCCACGCCGATCTGCGCCGCGCCCTGGAGAAGACCGAGGAGCTCACCCGCCAAACCCCGGAGCAGCTGGCCGCGTTGGACGTGGGCGCGCACCGGCAGGACGTCAACCTGCTCCTGCTGAAGACCAGCGAGCTGGTACGGGCCGGTACCGGCGCCCGCGGCCGCAAGAAGGACCGCCGTGGCGCCGACCTTATGGGCGCCCGCCTCAAGGGCGCCGACCTGCGCGGTGCGAACCTCCGGGGCGCCTACCTGATAGCCGCCGACCTGACCGGAGCCGACCTGCGCAGCGCGGACATGATCGGCGCCGACCTGCGCGACGCCGATCTCACCGACGCCGACCTGACCGGTGCCTTCTTCCTCACCCAGCCCCAGCTCAACGCCGCCCGCGGCAGCGCGGGCACCCGGCTGCCCGACTCAGTCACCCGCCCCGTGCACTGGACAGCGCAGCTCTGACGGCGCCTCACCCAGGGCGTCCGCGGGGGAGACCCCGGCGCTGACGCCGCGCCGCTCCAGGTGCAGCCGCAGCCCCTCCGGCATCAGGGTGAGCCGTTCGGTCACCCGCAGCCGGTAGTCGGGGTCGGGCCGCAGGTCGTAGCGGCGCAGCAGCAGCCCGAGCACCAGGGTGGCCTCGTGCAGCGCGAACTGCCGCCCGATGCACGCCCGCGCGCCCGTCCCGAACGGCTTGAAGGTGTGCGGGGCCCGGGACCGTACGGCCTTCGGGTCGAAGCGGTCCGGGTCGAACCGCTCGGCGTCGGCGCCCCACACCTCCGGGTCGCGGTGCAGCATCGCGGTGAGGACGAGCGCCCAGGCGCCCCGCCGCATGGGATGGTCCCCGGCCAGCAGCGTGTCCTCGCGGGCCTCCCGGGCGAAGGCCGGCGCCGTCGGCCACAGCCGCAGCGCCTCGTCCAGCACCCGTCGCACATAGCGCAGCTTGGCCACCTGGTCGTAGCCGGGCACCGCCGTATCGCCCCAGACGGCGTCCACCTCGGCCCTGGCGCGGGCCGCGATCTCGGGGTGCCGGGAGAGGTAGTGCAGGGCGAAGGAGAGCGCGCCCGAGGTCGTCTCGTGGCCGGCCACCAGGAAGGTGATGACCTGGCGGCGCACGTTCTCGGCGGACAGCCGCTCCCCGGTCCCGGGGTGGGCCGTCTCCAGCATCCGGTCCAGCAGATCCCCGTCCCCGCCCTTGCCCGACGCACGACGGGCCCGGACGAGGTCGTCGACCGTGCGGTTGAGATACGCGATGTCGGCCTCGTTGCGGCGCGAGGCGCTTCGCAGCAGGAAGGGTGCCAGCGGCGAGGGGACCGTGTTCAGGCGCTGGGCGTAGGTCAGCGTGCCCACCATCGCGGTCACGAAGGGATGCAGCCGGGGCCGCTCGAAGGAACCGAAGTCGTGCCCGAACCCGGTGCGGGCGATCGTCTCCAGCGTCAGTTTGGTCATGTCGCCGGGCACGTCCACCGCCCGGCCCGCCGCCAGCTCGCGGTCCCAGTGGTCGGTCAGCCGCTCGGCCACCGCCAGCATCATCGGGTGGTAGCCCTCCATGGCCTCCCGGCTGAAACCGGGGGCGAGGACATCGTGCGCCAGCTGCCAGTTCGGTTCGTGGTTGTACGCCGTGAACAGCGCGTCCCCGACGACCGGGCGCAGATTGGCGACCCCGAGGCCCACGTGCTTGGCGAAGCGCGACTCGTCCGCCATGTCCGCGGCCGACTCGGCGCCCCACACGAACACGAATTCCTTGCCGAACGCCTTGCGCCGGAAGATCGGCCCGAGCTGCCGTGCGTAGCGCATGGAGTCCTGGACGGGGGCGCGCCGGTCGGCGCCGAGCACATCGCCGAGCAGGGGGAGCCGGTGCGGGGGATGCGGGATGCGGTGCAGCTCGGGCCAGCCCTGTTCGGCGCCCCGGAACCCCTTGGGAAGCGTGGCCTGTGTCGCCGGCCCGGCCCCCGACGTCGTCTCCGCCATGACGCGATCTCCCTTGAATCAGCGGCAGGTTGAGCTGGCGTACAACTGTTTCGCGCCTCTGTTGTACGTGGATTCAATAGCGGCTCCAGTCTGGTCCCGCTGTTGAACCGGCGTCAAGTAAAGTGCGGGCATGGCCGCGAACCAGGGTGAGCGCACGCGCCGCCGGCTCAGCACCGAGGAGCGCCGGGAGCAGCTGCTCGCGGTGGGGGCGCGGCTGTTCTCGGAGAGTCCGTACGACGAGGTGTGGATCGAGCAGGTCGCCGAGATCGCCGGTGTCTCGCGCGGACTGCTGTACCACTACTTCCCGACCAAGCGGGACTTCTTCGCCGCGGTCGTCGAGCGGCAGAGCGAGCGGATGCTGCGGATGACGGCGGCCGTGCCCGGGGTCCCGGCGCGCGAGCAGCTCGATGCCGGTCTCGACACGTTCCTGGAGTACGTCCACGCCCACGCGCACGGCTTCCGCGCCTTCCACCGTGCGGACGCGGCGGGGGACCAGGCCATCCGCCGGGTCTATCAGCGGGCACTGGCCGCGCAGGAGCGGCAGATCCTGGCGACGCTCGCCGCCGACCCCGAACTTGGCCCGGTCGCGCAGCAGCGCCCCGACCTCAAGCTGGCGGTCCGCGGCTGGCTGGCCTTCACCACGGCCGTCTGCCTGGAGTGGCTGCGGGGTTCGGATCTGACCCGGGAGCAGGTGCGCGATCTGTGCGCCCGGGCGCTGCTGGGTGTCATCGCCCCCTGAGGAGCGCTTGCTCCGTTCGCCCCATGGTTGGCGTACACCCCGATCTTCGATAGGTTAGGCAAGGCTTACCTAAGGAGGTTTGGGATGGGTGACAGCCCCAACTGGACGGCCGCGCCTGCCGCGGCCGAACGGGCCCGGTCGGTACTCGCCGCCGCCTGGTCCTGCGCGGTGACCGCGGACGGCGGTCGCGAGGAGTTCGTCGGCGCGCACAGCGTGGACGAGGACGGCCGGGTGCTGCTGCGCGTGCCCGAGGACAGCGCCCTGCTCGCGGCCGCGATCTGCGCGCCCCGCGGCGAACCCCATGCGGTGCTGGAGTTCGCCGACGTCGCACCCGTCCCGGTACGCCACCGCATCCGCGCCCGGCTCTGGCTCGCCGGGTACTTCCTCCCCGAGGACGGCCACCTCGCGCTCCGGCCCACCCGGATCGTGCTGCGGCAGTCGTCCGGCGCCGTGGCCGTCGACCTCGACGAGTTCGCCGCCGCCGAACCCGACCCGCTCGCCCTCGCCGAGGCGCACCTGCTCACCCACCTCGCCGACTGCCACCCCGACGCCGTCGAGCGGCTCACCCGGCTCGTCGACCAGGCAAGTCTTCACGGCGCCGTCCGCGTCCAGCCCGTCGCCGTCGACCGGCACGGACTGACGCTGCGCATCGAACGCAACCGCGCCCACGGCGACGTACGACTGCCCTTCCACACGCCCGCCGACGACGTCGGACAGCTCACCGAACGCATGCACGTCCTGCTCGCGCAGGCCAGTGCCTCCTCCTGCCCGCGTGCCCTACAGCGGCAGCGCACAGACGGCGACGGGTGAGGCGAACGGCTCGCCCGCGAGCCGCAGGTCACCGCTCTTGCCGTCCACGTGGAAGACGCTGACCGTGCCCGACTTCTGGTTCGCCGCGAACAGCAGGCGCCCGTCCGGCGAGAAGGCGATCTGGCGCGGGAAGTCACCCGACACCGGCACCGTGCCGAGCAGCCGCAGCCGGGCACCCTCCGCCTCGACCGCATAGCGCGCGAGGCTGTTGTCGCCGCGGTTGGCGAGATAGGCGTAGGAGCCGTTGGCGGTCACCAGGATCTGCGCCGGGTAGTTGGTGCCGGGGCCGGAGCCCGTGGACTGCGGGTCGCCGATCGTCAGACGCCCGGTGGCGGCCTCGTACGCGCACACCGCGACCGTGTTGTCGACCTCGTTGGCCAGATACGCGTACCGCCCGCCGGGGTGGAAGGTGAGATGGCGCGGTCCGGCGCCCGGCCGGGTGTGCGCCTGCGCGACCTCGGCGAGGGTGCCCCGGCGCTCGTCCAGGCGGTAGCTGTACACGGTGTCCGTGCCCAGGTCGACGGCGAGCACATGGCCGCCGTCGGGGCTGGTGGTGAACTGGTGCGCGTGCGGGCCCTGTTGGCCCGGTCCGGGGGCCGGAGCCGCGTGTGTGACCACGTCCGTGCGCTCGCCCAGTGCGCCCGACTCGTCGATCGGGTGCACGGCCACACTGCCCGAGGTGTAGTTGGCACTCAGCAGCCAGCGGCCGCCCGGATGCACGGAGAGATGGCAGGGCCCCGCCCCGCCGGTGCTGCGCGAGCCCAGGATCCTGCGGTCGGCCAGGCGTACGGCGGTCACGGCCCCGTCGTCGTGCTCGTTCACCGTGTACAGCGTGCGGCGGTCCGGGTGGAGCGCGAGATACGACGGGTTGACGATGCCCCTCAGGGTTCCGGTGCCGGTGATGCGGCCGGAGGCGGGGTCGTACGTGGCGAGGCCGACGCCCGTGCCGCCGCCTTCGACCGTGGTGTAGGTGCCGAGGTAGAGCGGCTGAGGGCCGGAGAGCTTCTTGGCCGGATGCGGTGAGGAGGGCTCGGCGGAGGGCCGCTCGGCGGGGGGCGTCGCCCGGTCGGGGGTCGTGGGGGTGCGGGCGGCCGTGTCCTTGGGCGGTGCGGGTGCCGGAAGGGCCGTCACCGCGGCCGCTCCGGCGAGCACCCCGACGAGGCGGCGCCTGCTCCAGCCGCCGCCCACCGCTCCCGTCCCGCTGCCCATGTCCACACCTCAGGTGGTCGCTCGCCTCGTTCGTGACAAGCCACCATGACCCGCGCCGGCCGCTGTCCGCAAGAACGGCAACGGGCGTTGCACAGGGTGCAATGACCGCGGCTCTACCAGTCGCCGTCCTCCACCGGCTTGCCCGGCGCGTCCTTCAGCGGCTTGACCTGCTGCGGCGACGGATCCTGCCAGGGTTCGTGGTCGTCGCCGAGCCAGTCGCCGACCGGTTTCACGCCCTCCAGCGCGTCCGTGGGCGCGAGATCCTCCGCCTCCTGGTCGTAGTAGTCGTACCAGGGCAGACCGGCCCGGGTGTACTCCGCACGGTTCACGGGCGACGGCGGGGGAGCCTCGCCGGTGATGCGGCGCCACTCCGGAGGTGTCACCAGGTGCACGAACACCCGCCCGGCGGGCTCCTCGGCCCAGTCCCCGAGCGGCCGGTCGTCCCGGTAGACCTCCTGCCGCATCGAACCGCCGACACCGAGCCCCATGGCCGCGGCGGGACGCGCACGGCCCGGCGGAGCCGCCACCGGCACCGGACCGCCCGGCGCGGCCGCCGCCAGGGGCAGCGCCGCCCCGTACCCCCCGGCCGACATGCTCGTGCGCCGCAGCTCCGAGCGGCGCCGCTCCTCCTCGCGCCACTCGGCCAGCTTCGCCTCGCGCAGCGGGAAGGACTGCAACTGCACACCGCCCCAGGTCTCCTCGCCCGTGACCTGGCCCTCGACGGTCGCCCCCAGGCCCAGCGGGACCGCCACGAACTGGCGGACGATGCCCTTGCCGGAGTTGATGCCGTCCAGCCAGGGCTGGCGGGGCAGCACGAGGTAGTTCTGCGGTTTCCGGGACAGCCGGTCGCTCCACGGCTTCCCCGAGACCGCGCACACCTTGCCGACCCCTACCTGCAGGGCGGCCGGCTCCACGGTCCCGCCGAAACTCAGCCACATCGCCTCCCGCAGATACACCGGCAGCATCACACCGCCCCGCGCACGCCACTGCTCGGGCACTGTGTCCGGGAAGTCCGCCACCCGGCGCACCGGGAACTCGCCGAGGCCCGGCGGCAGCGGATGAGTACCCGTCTCGGGCAGCCGCAGGGTGCGCACGAACCGCACCGCCACACCGCCCGGCAACCGCAACGTGTTCCCGTCGATCCGCACGCTCGTGTCCGTCATCCGCCCGCCCCCTTGTTCACGGCCCCGGAAACGTACGCAGCTCCGGTGACTCCGTCACCTAGAACGACGCTCGGCGCCGTCAGGGTTCCTGCGCAGCACCTCAGGAACCCGCAGTCGCTCGGAATCGAGCATGCTCTCCCGCAGCCTGGTCAGCCGCGGCATCCGCTCGCGCTGTTCGCGGGAGTTGCGGTCCAGCTCCTCGAAGAGGCGGCGCGAGCGGTGCTCGGTGTCCATCTCGTCGAGGATGCGGTTGACCTCGGTCAGCACGGCGCCGTACAGCTGCCAGCTGCGGGCGTCGCGCTGGACCTCCTCAAGGAGCAGCTGGGCCAGCTTGTCGCGGGTGGCCGCGGCCTGCCGCAGCTCCGCGGCCAGCCGGGACTCCGCCGACTCGGCGCTCTCGCTGACATGGCTGGTGACCAGCACCGCGAAACTGACCACGGCGTCGGCGATCTCCGACAGCAGCCCCTCCACGGCGGCCCCCGTCTCGGGCGCGAACAGCGGCTCGGGATCGCGTTCCTTGGCGAGGTCGGTGAGGGTGCGCGCCAGCACCCGCAGCACCACCGTGCAGATCTCCAGCGTGTCCAGGCCCGTGCGCAGCACCACCCGGTGCAGCAGGCCCTCCCGTACCCGGGGATTGAGCCGCAGACTGTCCTCGGCCTGTCGGAGGGCCGCATCGACCTCGACGATGTCGTGATCCAGCCGGCGTGCCTCGTACAGCCGCTCCGTCGCCCGCTCCACGGGCGTACGGCCGGCGGCCTCCTCGCCCATGCGCAGCATCAGCTGCCGCACCCGGCGGGCCAGACCCTCGATCGACTCGCCGGCCTCGTCCACCCACACGGGTGGCGCGAACAGCAGATTGCAGCCGAACCCGACGACCGCGCCGATCAGTGTCTCCACCACCCGGGCCCAGGCCGTGTCCCCGTGGGTCGTCACCCCGAGCACCAGCATCGCGCTGATCGCGACCTCGGGCACGTACTCCTCGACCCGCACCAGCCGTCCCACCGCCAGCGAGGCCACGATCAGCAGGGCCAGGCTCCACCACGTCAGACCCACCAGAAGACTGAAGGCGATGGCGACGAGGACGCCCGCCACGACCGAGTTCACCCGGCGGATGCCGTTGGTGAGGGTGGCGTACAGCGTGACCTGGACGACCAGCAGCGCGGTCAGCGGAGCGGTGAGCGGTGCGGGCTCGGGGCTGAGGCGCAGTGCGACGACGTACGCGATCGTCGCCGCGGCAGCCGACCGCAGGGTCTGTACGACCATCGGGTCCCGGCGGCGCTTCACAAAGCGCACGAGAGACGCCGTCCACTCACGTACCACTCGCATCCTCGGGCCGCGCTCCTTCCTGTCCTTGAAGACCTGTCCCTGAGGACCGTGTCATTGAGGACCGTAACTGTCCGCAAGGCAGCCTAGATTGTTCATGTCGGTCGAAGGGTGACAGGAGGGGAACAATCGTGGAGCACACCCAGGGCATCGAGGTTCTCACGCGGGCGCACGCTTATCTCACCGAGGTGGTCGCCGGAGTGCCGGAGTCGGCGTGGGGAGCGCAGACGCCGTGCAGCGAGTGGACGGTACGGCAGGTCCTCAACCACGCGCGTGTCGACCAGCAGGCCTACGGTCTCGCCATCACCGGAGGCCGCCCGGACTCGGACCCGTTCCACCCGGCCGACGCCCTCGACGGAGATCCGGCGGCGGAGCTCGACAAGGTACTGCGCGCGGTGGCGGACGCCTACGCGGGACTGCCCGGCGACGCCGAGCAGGCACCGACTCCGCTGGGCCCCCTGCCCGTGCCGCTCGCCGCGGCGGCGGCCGCCATGGACGCGGCCGTGCACGCCTGGGACATCGCGGTCGCCACGGGCCAGGACCGGCCGCTGACCGTCGAGCTCGCCGGGGGAATCCGGCCGGCAGCGGACCGGCTCGTCGACCATCTGCGGGACGCGTACCAGGTGTTCGCACCCGCGCGTGAGCCCGCGCCGGGCTACGACAGCGCCGAGGCGCTGCTCGCCTTCCTGGGCCGCGACCCGCACTGGTCGCCTGCGGCGTCCTGACGCGCCCGGCGCGGCGCGCCGAGAGGATGGCCGGCCGGCACCGTCCGATCAGCCAGTTCGTCACCGCTGAGAACTGGTTGACGACGAAGTCGAGGACTGCCCGGCCGGCGGATCCACCAGCAGCGAGGCCCGCGCAGTGCGAGGCCCGCGCAGTGCGAGGCCTCGCATGCGCTCGCGACGCAGCCGCACCAGCCCGGCCGCGGCCGGCTCCGGCATTACTGCCGAGCAGACGACCAGCGCCGTCACCGCACCCCACTCCGGCTCCTGCTGCAGCGACCCGCCGATCAATGCCACCCGGACGGCGCCATCCACCGCTGGAGGCGGCAGGCCCGGCCACCCGCAGCATCGGCACCAGCTGTCCGCACGCCCTCTACGACCTCGCGCCCGCCCGCGCCCGCGACGTCCGATCCACCTTCAACGGGTGGGGGCCGCTCGACTCCGGGACCGGTAGCCGGCCACCTTGGCGAGGTTGCCACAGCGGTCCATGGAGCACCAACGGCGGCGCCGGGCCTGGGAGTCGTCCAGGAACAGCAGGGAGCAGTCCGGGTTCTCGCACTCCTTGACCCGCTCCAGCAGGGGGCCGCGCACCAGGAGGACGGCATCGCGGGCGACCGTCGCCAGGGCGGCCCGGGCCGGCTGCCGGGCCGTCCAGCGCACGGGGCCCAGCTGCGGGGCGAGGTCGGGGCGGGCCGCCGCCTCGTTGATCAGCGCCACGTCGGCCGGTTCCGGTTCCTGCCCGGCCATCGACGTGCGCACGAGGCGGTACAGGGCCTCACGCAGGACGCGGGCGCCTGCCAGCTCCCGGGCGGTGACCCGCACCGGCTCGCCGTCCGCGGTCAGCTCCGCCTCGGTGAACCAGCGGGCCAGCGCGTCCGCATCCGGGAGCCGCTCCAGGGGTACGGACGCGTGCCGCCGGCCGAGCGTCGCCACGAAGTTCAGGCAGGGACGCCCACCGATGAACGGGAACGCGAGCGCCGGGTCGGCGGGCGGCGCGGAGGTGCCGGTCATACGGGACAGCGTACACCGGTTCATGGGGTGTCGATCGCGGCTGTGACCCCTTGACACCGGTTGAAGCGGTGTTGGATGGTGACACCACTTCAACCGGTGTCAGTCGCGGGGGCGGCTGCGGCAGGAAGCAGGTGCGGTATGCGTGCGGTACGGATCGACGAGTTCGGCGGGCCCGAGGTGCTGGTGCCGGTGGAGGTGCCCGACCCCGTGGCAGGGCCCGGCGAGGTGCTGGTGCGGGTCGCGGCGGCGGGCGTGAACCGCGCCGACGCACTGATCAGGAAAGGCGTCTACCACCGGGCGGGGCGGCCGCCGCTCATCCCGGGCGTGGAGGCGGCGGGCGTCGTCACGGCGGTGGGGGAGGGGGTGACCGGTCTGGAGGTCGGGCAGCGGGTCATGGCTCTGGACGGGGTGAACGCCCCTGGTTTCTATGCCGAGTCGGCGGCCGTGCCCGCTACTCAGGTCACCGTCCTGCCGGCCGGGGTGGGCCTGACCGAGGCGGCCACTCTGCCCGTGGCCTGGCTCTCCGCCTGGTACTGCCTGCGCCACCTGGCCCGGGTCACCAAGGAGGACACGGTGGTCGTCAAGGCGGCCGCGAGCGGGGTGGGCAGCGCTGCCGTGCAGATCGCCGCGGAGGCGGGCGCCCGGGTCATCGCGCTCGCCGGCTCGGCCGAAAAGGCGGCCTGGGCAGGGGAGTTCGGTGCCCATGTCACGGTCGACACCTCCGCCCATCCCGACGACGCGGAGGTCGACGAGGTGCTGCGGCTCACCGACGGCCGCGGCGCCGACCTCGTCCTCGACACCGTCGGCGGCGGCGCGTTCGCCCGCAGTCTGCGGCAGGTGGGCCACGGCGGCCGGGTCGTGGCCCTCGCCAACGTCGCCCTGGAGCCGAGCACCGTCGACACCCGCGACTTCTACCCGAAGAACGCCGCCATCCTCGGCTTCCAGCTCACCAACCTCCAGATCCACGGCTACGACCCCCGCGACGATCTGCGTGAGCTCGCGGAGAAGGTCGCCTCCGGGGCGTACCGGGTGCCCGTGGAAACCGTCGTACCCCTCGAACAGGCCAGTACCGCCCACGAGTTGCTGGAGCGGCGCAGCAACCGCGGCAAAATCGTGCTGGCCGTGGCCGACCTCTGAGTGATCTCATGAGGGGGCCTTGGGGGCCTCCTCGGGGCGCTTCGAGACGGTTCGAGGAGGAGAACGGGTGGATTTCGCGCAGGTCGGCACACCACGGGCGCGGCAGGCGCTGCGCCATGTCGCCGCCCGCTCGACGGGCCCGGCCCTTGGCCCCGACCTGCGGATCACGCTCAACTTCCACCCCGACCGCCTGACCGGCGGGCTGCCCATCCTCCAGGCGCTGGCCCAGGACGGCGCCTACCACTCGCAGTTCGTCACCGGCACCAGCAACGGCGGGCTCACCGCGCACCCCGGCGGTGACCGCCGGCGCTGGGAGAGCCGGATCTTCGGCGGTGCCTACGACGACGCCGACCCGCACGAGAGGCCCCTCTACGGGGCGCTGAACTTCCGGCGGCAAGTGGTGGGCGCCGCCCCGCGGTTCGGCTCCTCGCACTTCCGGCTCACCGCCGACGTCCTCGCCCGCACCACCTTCTGCTACCCCGACAGCGCGGCCGAGCCGGCCGACTTCGGGGTGGCCGCCGCCATGTCGTTGATCGCGCTCGCCGAGGCCGACGAGCAGGACGCCCTGAACGACTACATCGAGGCCCAGGTCCACGGCGGCGTACTGCTCGCCGCGCACGTGGAGGCGCTCGTCCTGGACGAGAGCTACCGCGGCACACCCGTGGAGGCCGCCGCCCGCCTGCTGCCCTGCCCCGTCGAGTGGCACCCCGGCTACCGGCTCGGCGTGGCGGAGTTGCGGGAACACGCCGACTACCGCGGGGCGCGGTACATGGAGCTGGGCGCCCGGATCGCCCAGAACGGCCAGGTGGACCCGCGGATCATCGGCGACGCCGCCCGCACCGGCCGCCACGAACTGCAGGACCTGAAGATGATCTGGCACACCCTCGCCCGCTTCGGCGCGCCCGAAGGGGCGGGCACCGCCTATGCACCCGGCGGCCACACCCCGGGAGTGAGGACGCCGAGCGCATAGGCGCGGGCCACCAGTTCGGTACGGTTCGACGCGCCCCAGCGCGCCGACAGCCGCCGCAGGTGATAGGTGACGCCGTCCGCGCTCAGACCGGTCTCCTTGGCGGCGCCGGCGGTGGTGGCGCCCCCGGCGAGCAGCGCCAGGATGCGGGCCTCCACCGGCGCCACCCGCACGGGCCGCTCCCCACCCAGCGGCTCACGCTCGCCCAGCACCCGCAGCATCACCAGCAGGGCGGGCGTCTCCTCCACGGTGTCGCTGACCGGATCGGCGGTCAGCTCCCCGAACCGCTCCCCGCCACCCGGCCCTTCCCAGCACACCGACACCTGATACCGCGAGCGGTGCCGCAGCCGCAGCGCCTGCGCGATCCGCTCCACCTGCGTGGCCTCCTGCGGCCGGAACAACTCCAGCACATCACGGCCGGCAAGCCGCCCCGGAGTCGTACCGCACTCGGCCGCCATCGCCGGATTCGCCAGCAGGACGACGCCGTACGCGTCGCACACCGCGACGGGCACGGAGACCCGGTCGAAGAGCGTCAGGGCGCGATTGCGCCACATCACGGCCTCCCGACGGCCCTCCTGCACCAAGACCTCCTGCCACCCGTACGACAGCGACCCGCACGACACCAGCGCAACGCACTCCGTGCACTACCCCATCATGTGGCGAGCCAGGCCGCCTGATCCGGCCCCAGCAGACCATCGTCCAGTGAGCCGCTCGTCAGCAGGACCGAGGTGTGCTCGGGCAGCCGGTACGGCTCGGCCGACAGGTTCACCACGCACACGAAGCCGGGCTCGCGGCGGAGGGCCAGGACGCCGGCCGGGGCGTCGAGCCAGCTCAGGCAGCCGTCGCCGAGGGCCGGGTGGTCGCGGCGCAGGCGCAGGGCGGCGCGGTACAGCTCCAGCATCGAGCCCTCGACACCGTCCTGCGCGGCAACGCTGTGATCCGCCCAACTGTCCGGCTGCGGCAGCCAGGGCCCGGCCGTCGTGCCCTCGGGGCTGAAGCCGTACGGGGCACTGCGCCCCGACCACGGGATCGGCACCCGGCAGCCGTCGCGCCCGCGGTCGGTGTGCCCGGAACGCTCCCACACCGGGTCCTGGAGGACGGACTCCGGCAGGTCCTCGACCTCCGGCAGCCCGAGCTCCTCGCCCTGGTAGATGTAGGCGCCGCCGGGCAGCGCGAGCATCAGCAGGGCGGCGGCGCGGGCCCGCCGGGTGCCCAGGGCCAGGTCCACGGGGCCCTCGGGCCGGTAGGGCTCGTTGGCCACCCACCGCCGGACCACCTTGCGTCCGTAGCGGCTGGGGTGGCGCATCACGTCGTGGTTGGACAGCACCCAGGTGGCCGGGGCGCCCACCGCGCCGAGCATGGCGAGGGAGTCGTCGATGACGGCGCGCAGGTCCTTGGCGTCCCAACTGGACATCAGGAAGTCGAAGTTGAACGCCGTGTGCAGACCGTCCTGGCGGACGTAGGCGGCGAGCCGTTCCGGGGTGTCCGCCCAGGCCTCGGCGACGAAGGAGCGGTCACCGGGGAACTCGTCGGCCACCCGGCGCCAGGCGCGGTAGATGTCGTGCACCTCGTCCCGGTCCCAGTGCGGGTGGTCGAGGTGGTGCCGCGGCCCGTCGGGTGCCGCTTCCGGGCGCGGCGGCAGGTCGGGCAGCTCGGGATGCTTGATCAGCCCGTGCGCCACGTCGATACGGAAGCCGTCCACGCCGCGGCTGAACCAGAACCGCAGGATCGACTCGAACTCCGCCCGCACGTCCGGGTGCTGCCAGTTGAGGTCCGGCTGCTCGGGGGCGAACAGGTGCAGATACCACTCCCCGTCGGGCAGCCGGGTCCAGGCCGGGCCGCCGAAGCAGGACACCCAGTCGTTGGGCGGCTCGGCGCCGTCCGCGCCACGGCCGGCCCGGAAGACGTAGCGCTCCCGCTCCGGGCTGCCGGGCCCGGCAGCCAGCGCCGCCTGGAACCAGGCGTGCTGGTCGGAGGTGTGGTTGGGCACGATGTCGGGGATCACGCGGATGCCGTGCCGGTGTGCCTCGTCGATGAGCTGCTCCGCCTCGGCGACCGTGCCGAACAGCGGGTCGATCCGACGGAAGTCGGCGACGTCGTAACCGTGGTCGGCCATCGGCGACTTGTACCAGGGGTTGATCCAGATCGCGTCCACGCCGAGCGACTTCAGATACGGCAGCCGGGAGCGGATGCCCGCGATGTCGCCGACGCCGTCGCCGTTGCCGTCGGCGAAACTGCGGACGTAGACCTGGTAGATGACGGCGTCGCGCCACCAAGGTGCGGTGCTGGTGGACATAGGGGTGCGTACTCCTCGTACATCGGTGCGGAAAGAAGGGCTACTTGGCCGCGCCCGCCGTGAGGCCGGCCACGATCCGGCGCTGGAACAGCAGCACCACCACCACGAGCGGAACCGTGACCAGGACTCCGGCGGCCATCTGGCTGCCGAACGGCGTCTCGAACTGGGTCGCCCCGGCGAACTTGGAGATCGCCACGGGCGCGGTCTGGATGGAGGGCTCGTTGGTCATCGACAGTGCGATGAGGAACTCGTTCCAGGCGGCGATGAAGGTGATGATCGCGGTGGTGAAGATGCCTGGCGCGGCGAGCGGAATGATGACGCGGCGGAAGGCCTGGGCACGGGTGCAGCCGTCGATCATGGCCGCGTGCTCCAGCTCGTCGGGCATCTGCCGGAAGAACGCCGTCAGGTTCCACACCGCGAGCGGCAGTGTGAAGGACAGGCTCGGCACGATCATCGCCTGGTAGGTGTTGATCCAGCCGAAGCCGACGAACATCTTCAGCAGCGGCACCACGATCGACACCACCGGGAACATCGACGTGGCGATGATCAGCGTCAGCACGAACCGTTTGAAGCGGAACTCCAGCCGCGCCATCGCATACGCCGTGAACGTCGCCAGCAGCAGTGCACACACGGTCGTGATGCCCGCCACGACAAGACTGTTGAACAGGGCACGGGTGAAGTTCTCGGACGGATCGAGCACGGCACGGTAGTTCTCGAACGAGATCCGCGCCGGGAGCAGGGAGTTGTCGAAGATGTCCGAGGTGCGGCGCAGGCTGGAGACCAGCATCCAGTAGAAGGGCGCAAGGCAGTAGGCGACGACCGCGGCGACCCCGAGCCAGAGCAGTGCTCTGCGCAGGACCGGGTGCGGGGTGGTGGGGTTCATGCGGCCACCTCCTTGTGGCGGCGCGGCACCACGTCGGCGCCCAGCAGCCGTACGAACGCCAGCGCGATGAGGAAGACATAGACGAAGAGGATCACCGCGTACGCGGCGGCCGGCCCGAACCGCACGTTCGCGGCCTGGTCCTGGGCGAGCATGGACAGCGTCTCCACGGACGTCTTCTGCGCGCCGATCAGGATGTACGGCAGGTCGAACATGCGTAGCGCGTCGAGCGTGCGGAACAGCACGGCCACCAGCAGTGCCGGCTTGACCAGCGGCAGCGTGATGCTCCAGAACTGGCGCAGCGCGCCCGCCCCGTCCATCCGGGCCGCCTCGTAGACCTCCTTGGAGATCACCTGGAGTCCGGCCAGCACCAGCAGCCCGATGAAGGGAGCCGTCTTCCACACATCGGCCACGATGACCGCGACCTTGGCGTGGAACCCCTCGGTGGTCCACAGGATCTGCCGGCCGATCAGGGCGTTGGCCACGCCGTCGCTGTTGAAGATCCAGCGCCACAGCAGACCCGTGACGGCGGTGGGGATGGCCCAGGGCACCAGGATGGACGCGCGGACGACCGCCCGGCCGCGCAGCGCACGGTGCATGATCAGCGCCATCGCGATGCCGAGCACCGTCTCCAGCGCGACCGTGGTGACGGTCAGGAAGGTCGTGTTCCAGAAGGCGTTCCAGAAGCGGTCGCCCGCCGCCCCGAAGACCGCCGTGTAGTTGTCGGCGCCGACGAACGGGTCGTGGTCGCGCACGAACCCCGTCTTCGGGTCGAGGCCCGGGGTGCCGTAGAAGGAGTCCTTCAGCGCCACGATCGTCGGATACAGCACGACCACCGCCAGGACCAGCAGGGTCGGCGAGACCAGGAGGGCGGCGACCCTGCCCTCGCCGGAGCCGGCCGTGCGGCGGCGGCCCAGGAGGGCTCGGCCGGAGATGCTCCCGCGCGGCGGTGCCTCGGACCGGTCGAGGCTCCCGGGCGGGTTGTGGGTGGTCACCATGTCGTGTCTCCTCACTGCCCCGCCGCCTGCTGCCGCAGGTCCTTCTGCAGGTCCTTGAGCGCGCTCGCGCTGCTCTTGGCGCCGGTCAGCGCGGCGAAGGCCTCCCGCTGGACGGCCGCGGTGACATCGCCGTAGCCGAAGACCCGCGGCCGCGGCACCGCATGCAGGATCGACTGCTTCAGGACGGGCAGGTACGGATACTTCTTCACCAGGCGCGGGTCCTGGTACAGGGCCTGGTACGTGGGTGCCGCCGGCGCGTAGTTCAGCGTGAAGCGCTGCGTCTCCTGGCTGGTGAAGAACCGGATGAAGTCCAGCGCCGTGGCCTTGTTCCGCGCCGAGGCGGACAGCGCCAGGTTGTGGCCGCCCAGGCTGGAGGCCCCGGGCCCGTTCAGTCCGGGCAGCGGAGCGACGGCGAACCTGCCCGCGACCTTGCTGGAGCCGTCCTTCTTGTTCGCCAGCGGATACATGTACGGCCACTGCCGCTCGAAGACGAGCCTGCCGGACTGGAAGGCGCGGCGGGCGTCCTCCTCCTGGTAGGTGGCGGCCTCCTTGGGGATGGTGCCGTCCCGGAAGGAGCGGACCAGGAAGTCCAGACCCTTCCTGGCCTGCGGGGTGTCGAGGTGCGGGCGCCCCTGGGCGTCCGTGACGACCCCGCCCGCGGAGTTCACCGCCTCGGCGAAGTTCACCGTCAGGCCCTCGTACTTCTGGAACTGGCCCGCGTAACAGGACATGCCCCTGGCCGCGGGCAGCTTGCGTACTTTGGCGCAGTCCGTCTTCATCTCCGCCCAGGTGACCGGCGGTTGAGTGATGCCGGCCTGCCGGAGCAGATCGGTGCGGTAGTACAGCATGCCGCCGTCGGAGCTGGCCGGGACGGAGTACAGACCCCCGCGGTACATGCCGGTCGCGACGATCGGCTTCAGCATCCGGCTCAGCGGGAAGCGGTCCTCGGGCAGCCGGTCCACCCAGCGGTGCGCCGCGAACTCCGAGGTCCACACGACGTCCAGGGACAGCACGGTGAAGGCGTCCGACCTCGTCGCCGCGTTCTGGATCATCTGCTGGCGCTGGGCGTCGGGATCGGTGGGCAGCTGGACGAAGGTGACCTTCTCGCCCGGGTGCCGTTTGTTCCAGCGGTCGAGCACCGCCTGCACGGTCCCGGTGTTGTCGGCACCGGCGACATAGGTGATGGGGCCGCGGCCCGTACCGGACACGGAGCCGCCGCCGGTGCCGCACGCGGCAACGGCGGCCAGCCCCGCGCACAGTGCACCGGAGCGCCGCAACGCTCTGGTCTTTCTGTTCTTCAAGGTCACTCCCGGGCAGCGATTGCAGAGGAAAATATGCAGGTCAGACCGCATATACCTGAGATCTGTGCAAGCAGTTGGCTTCTGTTGGGACAACGCTTGCAAGCTAGGAGGGAGCCGGGTGGCGCGTCAATGCGTTACGCGCGAGTAATGCCGTGACAGCGCTGTCACGAAGGAGGGCGGAGCGGTGCACGCTTGTGCTAACGTCCGCCCATGCCAGCAGCTCAACGGCACCCCACCATGGCCGACGTCGCCGAACGGGCCGGGGTCTCCGCATCCACCGTCTCCCGCACGCTGCGCGGCCTGTCGAGCGTCTCGCCGGACGTCCGCGCCCGCGTCGAACAGGCCGCCCGCGAGCTGAACTTCGCGGTCTCCCGGCAGGCCTCCAGCCTGGTGACCGGCAGGACCGGCGTGGTGGCGGTGCTGGTGCCCACCCTCAAGTCGTGGTTCATGGGCTCGGCGCTGTCCAGCCTGGGCCCGCTGCTGCGCGCCGCGGACATGGAGCTGGCCCTCTACGTGATACCCGACCTCGCCGAACGCGCCTCGTTCTTCGAGCAGCTGCCGGCCCGGCGCAACGCCGACGCCCTGCTGGTGCACTGCTTCGACCTCACCGAGGAGGAAGGCGCACGGCTCGACGACCTCGGCATGCCGGTCATCTACGTCAGCCAGCACGCCGAGGGACGCCCCAGCGTGTACGTCGACGACGCGGCCGGCGCCCTGAGCGGCACCCGGCATCTGCTGAACCTGGGCCACCGCCGCATCGCCTTCATGCAGAGCCCGGGCGCCACCGGCTTCTCCTTCAGCTCGCACGCGAGGCTGCACGGCTACCGGCAGGCGCTCGCCGAGGCGGGCATTCCCGCGGACGAGTCCCTCGTGGTCGCCGCTCCCGCCGAGGACAGGCGTGCCGTCGCCGAAGCCCTGGGGCAGCTGCTCGGCCTGCGCGAGCCGCCCACCGCGGTCTTCGCCGAACAGGACGAGCTCGCCGCCACCCTGATCTCGACTTTGCGCAAGGCCAGGATCGAGGTACCCGAGGCGATGTCCGTCCTCGGCTTCGACGACCAGCCGCTGGCCGAGTGGTTCGACCTGACCACGGTGGCCCAGTCACCCTCCGAGATGGGCCGGGTCGCCGGGGAGCTGGTCCTGCGGCTGATCGACGATCCCGAGACGGACCACGAGCGGCACATCGTCCTGCCGACCCGCCTGATCCCGCGGGGCACCACCGCCCGGCCCTCCGCCGGGCCCGCGACGGAGGAGCAGAGCCCCTCCTGAGGGCTTCCGCAAGCCCCCAGGAGCGTTCTTGACTACACGATCATGTAGTTCCGTGGCGCGGACGGCCGGATCCGCTCGACCAACCTTGAGCGCAGTACTTCCGTACCGCGAAAGGCAGTTGTCGCGCCATGCCCCCCACCGCCCTCACCCCCCACACCACGGCCACCCTCCCCGGCGTCCCCCTCGTCGACATCACCGCCACGGGACCCGGCCGCACCCCCGTCCAGCAGGTCATGGACCTCATGCGCGAGCACGGCCCGGCCCTCGTGCGGCGGCTGCACGGACGTGACACGCTGTTCGTCGGCGACCTGGACCTGGTGGCCGATCTCGCCGACGAGACCAGGTTCGCCAAGCACGTCGGGCCCGCGCTGGAGAACGTCCGCGAGTTCACCGCCGACGGCCTGTTCACCGCGTACAACGACGAACCCAACTGGGCCAAGGCGCATGACATCCTGATGCCCGCCTTCGCGCTCGGCTCGATGCGCACCTACCACCCCGTGATGCTCAAGGTGGCCCAGCGGCTCATCGCGTCCTGGGACCGCGCCGCCCGCGAGGGGCGGCCCGTCGACGTCCCCGACGACATGACCCGGATGACCCTCGACACGATCGGACTCGCCGGATTCGGCTACGACTTCGGGTCTTTCGGGCGGGACGAACCCCATCCCTTCGTCGAGTCCATGGTCCGCTGTCTGGAATGGAGCATGACCCGGCTCTCCCGCGCCCCCGGCCGCGACTACTCGGCCGCGGACGCCGCCTTCCGGGACGACTCCGCCTATCTCGCCCGGGTCGTCGACGAGGTCATCGCCTCCCGCACCGGCACCGACCAGAGCGGCGCCGAGGACCTGCTCGGCCTCATGCTCACCGCACGGCACCCGGCCGACGGCACCACCCTGGACACCGCCAACATCCGCAACCAGGTCATCACCTTCCTGATCGCCGGCCACGAGACCACGTCCGGCGCGATGTCCTTCGCCCTGTACTACCTGGCCAAGCACCCCACCGCGCTCCAGCTCGTCCAGCGCGAGACCGACGCCCTGTGGGGCGACCGGGCCGACCCCGAGCCGACGTACGACGAGATCGGCAGGCTCACCTACACCCGCCAGGTCCTCAACGAGGCCCTGCGGCTGTGGCCCACGGCCGCCGCCTTCAGCCGCCACGCCCTTGAGGACACCTTGCTCGGCGGCCGGATCCCGCTGCGCGCCGGACAGGCCGTCACCGTGCTCGCCCCGATGCTGCACCGCCAGCCCGTCTGGGGCGACAACCCGGAGCTGTTCGACCCCTCCCGGTTCACCGCCGAGGCGGAGGCAGCCCGCCCGGTGCACGCCTTCAAGCCCTTCGGCACCGGCGAACGCGCCTGCATCGGGCGGCAGTTCGCGCTGCACGAGGCGACCATGCTGCTGGCGATGCTGGTGCACCGCTACCGCCTGCACGACCACGCCGACTACGCGCTCCACGTCAAGGAGACCCTCACCCTCAAGCCCGAGGGCTTCACTCTGACCCTCACCCCGCGCACCACCGCCGACCGCGAACACGGCGTCCTCCCCGGGGCCCGTCCGGCCGAGACCCCGCAGAGCGTCGACCCGCACACCCTCCCCGCTCGCGTCCGCCCCGGCACCGGCGTCCTCCTCCTGCACGGCAGCAACTACGGAACCTGCCGCGAGTTCGCCGCAGGCCTCGCCGACGAAGCGGCCGGGATCGGCTGCGAGACCGAGGTCGCGCCGCTGGACGCCTACGCGGGCGGCCTGCCCACCGACCGGACCGTCGTCATCACCGCCGCCTCCTACAACGGCCGCCCCACCGACGACGCCACCGCCTTCGCCGCATGGCTGGAGGACACCCACGACCTGACGGACGTCACCTACGCCGTCCTGGGCGTCGGCGACCGCAACTGGGCCGCCACCTACCAGCACGTCCCCACCCGCATCGACGACCGCCTCGCCGAACTCGGCGCCACCCGCCTCGTCGACCGCGCCGCCGCCGACGCCTCGGGCGATCTCACCGGCGCCGTAAGGGACTTCACGGCCCTACTCCGCACGGCGCTCCTGGAGCGGTACGGCGACCCGGACGCCACCGCCGCGGCCGACGACGGGCCCACCACGGCATACCAGGTCCGCACCCTCACCGGCGGCCCCCGGGACGCCCTCGCCGAACGGCACGGGCTCCTTCCCATGACCGTCACGGAGGCGTACGACCTCACCGCCCCCGGCCACCCGCGCCGCAAGCGCTTCGTCCGCGTCGCCCTCCCGCACGGCACCGCCTACCGCACCGCCGACCACCTCACCGTGCTGCCCGTCAACGCACCCGCCCTCGTCGACCGCGCCACCGCCGCACTCGGCGTCGACCCCGACGCCGTCCTGGACATCCGCGCCACCCGCCCCCGCCGGGACGGCCTCGCGATCGACCGGCCCTTGACGGTACGTCAACTGCTGGCTCACCACGTCGAGTTGCAGGAGAGGCCGTCGTCCGTCCAGCGAGCGGCGCTCGCCGCCGCCAACCCCTGCCCGCCCGAACGCGCGGCCCTGGCAGCCCTCCCCGGCGACGACCCGCGCACCCTGGTCGAGCTGATCGAGGACCACCCCGCCCTCCGCGGCGCCCTCGACTGGCCGCTGCTCCTGGAGATCCTGACCCCGCTGCGTCCGCGTCACTACTCCGTCTCCTCCTCGCCGGCCGTCGCCGCGGACCACGTGGACCTCATGGTCTCCCTGCTCGAAGCCCCCGCACGCTCCGGCAAGGGTGTCCACCGCGGGACCGGCTCGGGGCACCTCGCCACCGTCGCTCCCGGTGAGACGATCCTCGCCCGGGTCCAGCCGTGCCGGGAGGCCTTTCGGGTGGACCACTCCGCCCCGGTCATCATGATCGCGGCGGGCACGGGCCTCGCCCCCTTCCGCGGAGCCGTCGCCGACCGCACGGCAGCCCTCGCCGCGGGCATCGAACTCGCCTCCGCCCTCTGCTACTTCGGCTGCGACGCACCCGACGCGGACTTCCTGCACGCCGAGGAACTGCGCGTTGCCGAGGCCGCCGGGGCGGTGTCGCTCCGCCCGGCCTTCAGTACCGCCGGGACCTTCGTGCAGCACCGCATCGCCGCCGAGGGTGATGAGGTGTGGCAACTGCTCGGCGCCGGGGCCCGGGTGTACGTCTGCGGCGACGGTTCGAAAATGGCGCCGGGCGTGCGGGACGCGTTCCGTACGCTGTACCGGGACCGCACGCCGGGCGCCGAGGAAGCGACGGCCGAGGAGTGGCTCGACGCACTGATCGCGGACGGCCGTTACGTCGAGGACGTGTACGCGGCCGGCTGACCGAGAGGAGAGGTGGGCACGGTGGTGGACTCCTGGGAGCGGGCCCGACGCGTCCTGGCAGGCGCACGGATCCCTCCCGACCGGCTGGCCCACCTGCGCCCTCTGCCCGGTGGCACCTACAACACCGTCGAGGAACTCCGGCTCACCGACGGCAGCCGGTACGTACTCAAGGTCGCGCCGGACACCCCCGGACTGCGCTACGAGAGCCGGCTCCTCCTCGCCGAGGCGGAGTTCTACCGCGGCGCCGAAACGGCCGGGGTGCCGGCGCCCCGGCTCGTCACCCTCGACGACGACAGCTCCGTACTCCTGATGACAGCATGTCCCGGCGACCCATGGGACGGATCCCTCACCGAGACCGAACGGGCGTATCTGCGAGCGGAGTTGGGCCGTCAGGTGGCCGCCCTGCACCGTGTCACCGGAACCGCCTTCGGCTACCCGTCGGGTGCGATGGGTCCCCTCGCCCGCGACTGGCGGACCGCCTTCAGCGGCATGCTGGAGGCGATCCTCGGCGACGCCCTCCGCTTCGCGGCCCGGCTGCCCAGGCCCGTCGACGAGATCGCCGGTACCCTGCGCGCCGCGTACGACGCGCTCGACGAGGTCACCGTCCCCGCACTCGTCCACTTCGACCTGTGGGACGGCAACATCCTCGTGGCGCGCTCGGCGGATTCCGTCCGCCTCGGCGGGCTCATCGACGGGGAACGCATGTTCTGGGGCGATCCGCTGGCCGAGTTCGTCTCCCTGGCGCTGCTGGGGGACATCAGGAAGGACGAGGCCTTCCTGTCGGGCTACCGGGAGGGCGGCGGACGCGCCGAGTTCGACCGCCCGGCCCTCCTCCGCCTCGCCCTGTACCGCGCCTACCTCTACCTGATCATGCTGGTGGAGACCGTGCCGCGGGCGATGGGGGAGGGGGACGTCCGGTGGCGCGAGCAGGCGGTCGCGCCGGAGCTCGTGGCCGCCCTGGACGAGATCGAGGAGGCCACCTCTTAGCTCACATCGTGAACTAAGGGTTGGAGGATGTCGCGCCAAGTCTGTCCGCAGAGGTATGTTGCAGGTCGGACAGGGCGCGAAAGGAACCACATGGCGGGGCGGAACGGGCGCACGGTGCGCGACCTCAGGCGGGCCAACCGCGCGGTCGTGCTGCAGCGGCTCTACTTCGACGGACCCCTCAGCCGCTTCGAGCTCGGCCCGGTGACCGGCCTGAGCTCCGGTTCGGTCAGCAACGTCGTCGCGGACCTGGTCGCCGACGGCCTGGTCGAGGAGGCCGGCAGCGTCGACTCCGACGGCGGCCGTCCCCGCACCCTGCTGCGTGTGGCACCCGGCGCCGGCCACATGATCGGCGTCGACGTCGGCGAGACCCGGGTGCGCGTCGAGCTGTTCGACCTCACCCTCACCGAACTCGCCCGCACCGAGCGGCCCTTGGCGCAGCAGCGCTACGACGTCGAGGTCATCGTCGGCCACATCCGCGACGGGATCGCCGAGGTGCTCGCCGGCGCCGGCCTCGGTCCCGAGCAGCTCCTCGGCGTCGGCATCGGCGTCCCCGGCATCGTCGAGCGCACCCCGGAGCGCGGCGCCGTCGTCCACGGGCAGACCATCGGCTGGGACGCCGTCCCGCTGGAGTCGCTGCTCCGCTCGACCTCCGAACTCCCCGAGGCAGTCCGCTACTTCATCGACAACGGCGCCAAGACCCTCGGCCAGGCCGAGATGTGGTTCGGCGCCGGGCGCGGAGCGCGCAACGCGATCGTCGTGCTGTTCGGCTCCGGCGTCGGGGCCTGTCTCGTGACGCCCGAGGTGGAGCACGGGCGGGCGGTCGAGTGGGGGCATCTGACGGTACGGGTCAGGGGGCGCCGCTGCCGGTGCGGTGCGCTCGGCTGCCTGGAGGCGTACGCGGGGGCGGAGTCCCTGCTGGAGCGGTGGCGCGAGGAGGGTGGGCGACCGCCCGAGGACGCGGACGAGGAGACCGCTCTGACGGCCATGCTGGCATCGGCCTATCCGGTCGAGGGGGGCGAGGCCGATCCGGTTGCCCTGGCCGTGCTGGAGGAGACCGCCGAGTATCTCGGTGCCGGGCTGTCCGACCTGATCAACCTGTTCCAGCCCGAGCGGATTCTCATCGGGGGGTGGGCGGGGCTTCAGCTGGGGGCGCGGTTCCTGCCCGCGGTGCGGCGGTATGCGGCCTCGTACGCACTGCGGCATCCGGCCGAGAAGGTGAGCATCGATCTCGGGCGGCTCGGGCCCGACGCGGTGACCGTCGGGGCGGCGATTCTGCCGCTGGCGGACTTCTTCGCCCGGGGCGGGCGGCGGCTTGAGCCGGTGCCTGAGGGGCCGGTGCCTGCGTGGCAGACGGCGTTGGAGGAACGCACTCCCTGACAGCCCCCCGCCCCTTTGGGGCGCACCCCCAGGTTTCGGTGGTCACCGGTGGAGGTACTCGCGTCTCGCTCGAACGACGTGAAGGGAGTGCGCCGTGGCCGATCGGCACGACACAGGCCAGGGCGGCGAGCCCGTGCCGCGGGATCTGCCTGACCAGCAGGTCGGCGAGGGTGAGGACCCTCTGGACATCCCCGTTCCGGACGTGGAAGCCGACACGTCCGACGACGAGGTGCCGGACACCGACGAGGCCGGTACCGGGCGCCGCGACGGCCCCCGTTCGGCCACCGTCCATCCCGAGCACCCCGCTCCGGACGAGTCCTCCGCCTGACCGCGACAGGAGCCCAGCATGGGTATCGGCGACCGGGTCCGCGCATGGCCCGTCTACCGGCAGCTCACCGGCACCGACCGCACGGGCCGGGGGAGCGCCGCGAAATCCTCGTACACCGAAGGCCTGCGTCCCCGCACGGACAGCGCGGAGCGCGTGGTGCAGTCCGTCTGCCCCTACTGCGCGGTCGGCTGTGGCCAGCAGGTCTATGTGCGGGACGAGAAGGTCGTGCAGATCGAGGGCGACCCGGCCTCGCCGGTCAGCCGCGGGCGGCTGTGCCCCAAGGGCTCGGCGACCCTCCAGCTGACCACCGGACCGGCCCGCGAGTACCAGGTGCTCTACCGGCGTCCGCACGGCACCGACTGGGAGCCGCTCGACCTGGACACGGCCATGGACATGGTCGCCGAGCGGGTCATCCGCACACGGCGCGAGACCTGGCAGTGGGAGTACGAGGGGATGCGCACCGCCCGCACCATGGGCATCGCCAGTCTCGGTGGCGCCACCCTCGACAACGAGGAGAACTACCTCATCAAGAAGCTGCTGACCGGCCTCGGCGTGGTGCAGGTGGAGAACCAGGCACGGGTCTGTCACTCGTCCACGGTCGCAGGGCTCGGCACCTCCTTCGGGCGCGGCGGCGCCACCACCTTCATGCAGGACCTGCAGTTCTCCGACTGCATCGTCATCGAGGGCTCCAACTTCGCCGAGTGCCACCCGGTCGGCTTCCAGTGGGTGATGGAGGCCAAGAAGCGCGGCGCCACCATCATCGACGTCGATCCGCGCTTCAACCGCACCAGCGCGCTCGCCGACCTGTACGTGCCCATCCGCGCGGGCACCGACATCGCCTTCCTCGGCGGGATCATCAACCACGTACTGACCGAGGAGAAGGACTTCCGCGAGTACGTCCTCAACTACACCAACGCCTCCACCCTGGTCGGCGAGGACTTCCGCGACACCGAGGACCTCGACGGCGTCTTCTCCGGTCTGGACGAGGAGAAGAAGCACTACGATCCCACCTCCTGGCAGTACGAGGGCGTCGAGATCCAGCAGCCGGCCGGCGAGGCCGACGAGCTCTACGAGGAGCGCACCCGCAAGTCCGCCGGCGCCGAGGCCCACGGCTCCGGCGGAGCACGTACCGGACACCGCGCCCCCGCCGACGAGACCCTCCAGCACCCGCGCTGCGTCTACCAGATCCTCAAACGGCACTACGCCCGCTACACGCCCGAGATGGTCGAGGAGGTCTGCGGCATCCCCCGCGAGACCTTCCGGCAGGTCTGCGACGCGCTGACGGCCAACTCCGGCCCCGAGCGCACCAGCGCCTTCTGCTACGCCGTCGGCTGGACCCAGCACACCACCGGCGCCCAGTTCATCCGCGCCGCCTGTGTCCTGCAACTCCTGCTCGGCAACATCGGCCGCACCGGCGGCGGCATCCAGGCCCTGCGCGGCCATGCCTCCATCCAGGGCTCCAGCGACATCCCCACCCTCTTCAACCTGCTGCCCGGCTACATCCCGATGCCGCACGCCCACGAGGACATGAACCTCGACAACTTCGTCGAGACGACCCGCACGGTGAAGGGCTTCTGGGCCGACATGCGGGCCTACCTCGTCAGTCTGCTGAAGGCCTACTACGGCGATGCCGCCACACCCGACAACGACTTCTGCTTCGACCACCTGCCGCGGCTGACCGGCTCCCACTCCACCTACGACACGGTCATGGCCCAGCTCGACGGCGACTGCAAGGGCTACTTCCTGCTCGGCGAGAACCCGGCGGTCGGCTCCGCCAACACCCGTCTGCAGCGGCTGGGCATGGCCAACCTGGACTGGCTGGTCGTGCGCGACTTCTCCCTCATCGAGTCGGCGACCTGGTGGAAGGACGGCCCCGAGATCGAGACCGGTGAGCTGCGCACCGAGGACATCGGCACCGAGGTGTTCTTCTTCCCGGCCGCCTCGCACACCGAGAAGTCGGGGTCCTTCACCAACACCAACCGCTGGGTGCAGTGGCACCACCAGGCCGTGGAACCCGAGGGCGACGCCCGCAGCGACCTGTGGTTCATGTACCACCTGGGCCGCCGCATCAAGGAGAAACTGGCCGGCTCGACCGACCCCATGGACCGGCCGATTCTCGACCTCGCCTGGGACTACCCGGTCAACGGGGACCTCGAGGAACCCGCGGCCGACGCCGTGCTCGCCGAGATCAGCGGGCACGGACCCGACGGCGCTCCACTGAGCGCGTACACCGAGCTGAAGGACGACGGCTCGACCCGCTGCGGCTGCTGGATCTACTGCGGTGTCTACGCCGACGGCGTCAACCAGGCCGCGCGCAAGAAGCCGCACTGGGAGCAGGACTGGGTGGCCGCCGAGTGGGCCTGGGCCTGGCCCGCCAACCGGCGCATCCTCTACAACCGCGCCTCCGCGGCCCCCGACGGCACCCCGTGGAGCGAACGCAAGAAGTACCTCTGGTGGGATGCGGAGGAGGGCAAGTGGACCGGGCGTGACGTCCCGGACTTCGTGCCCGACCGCGCACCGGACTTCGTGCCCGACGAGGACGCGGTCGGCCCCGACGCGCTGCGCGGCGACGACCCGTTCATCATGCAGGCCGACGGCAAGGGCTGGCTGTTCACCCCCGCGGGCCTGGAGGACGGCCCGCTGCCCACCCACTACGAGCCGCAGGACTCGCCGTTCCCCAACGCCCTGCACCCCTCGACCCCGCGCAACCCGGTGCGCCAGCTGCTGCCGCGCGAGGGCAACCGCTACCACCCCAGCGGCGACGAGAAGGGTGCCGGCGTCTTCCCGTACGTCGTCACCACGCACCGGCTGACCGAGCACTTCACGGCGGGCGGGATGAGCCGCTGGTCGGAGTATCTCTCCGAACTGCAACCGGAGTTCTTCTGCGAGGTCTCGCCCGCGCTGGCCCGCGAACGCGGCCTGGAGAACGGCGGCTGGGCGACGATCGTCACGGCCCGCAACGCGGTCGAGGCGCGGGTGCTGGTGACCGACCGCATCCGGCCGCTGCGGGTGCAGGGCCGCACCGTCCACCAGATCGGCCTGCCCTTCCACTGGGGCCCCAACGGTGTCGCGAAGGGCGACGCCGCCAACGAACTGATGGCCATCGCGCTCGACCCCAACGCCCACATCCAGGAGGACAAGGCGCTCACCGCCGACATCCGCCCGGGTCGCCGCCCGCGCGGCCCGGACCTGCCGAGGCTGGTCGCCGAGTACCGCACCCGGGCCGGTATCACCCCGGACACCGGAACGGAGGCACGCAAGTGAGCGAGGAACGCGTCGGCTTCTTCACCGACACCTCCGTCTGCATCGGCTGCAAGGCCTGCGAGGTCGCCTGCAAGGAGTGGAACGCCATCCCGGAGGACGGGCTGTCGCTCACGGGCATGTCGTACGACAACACGCAGGCGCTCGGCGCCTCGACCTGGCGGCACGTGGCCTTCATCGAGCAGCCCCGCCCGGACGGCCGCACCCAACTCCCGCTGGTCGAGGGCGAGTCGACCGCGCAGGAGACACCGGTCGGCGGCGACGGCGAACTGCGCTGGCTGATGTCCTCCGACGTGTGCAAGCACTGCACCCACGCCGCCTGCCTCGACGTCTGCCCCACCGGCTCGCTCTTCCGCACCGAGTTCGGCACGGTCGTCGTCCAGGAGGACATCTGCAACGGCTGCGGCTACTGCGTGCCCGCCTGCCCGTACGGCGTCATCGAGCAACGGCCGCACGACGGACGCGCGTTCAAGTGCACGATGTGTTACGACCGCCTTGGCGCAGGGCAGGAACCGGCCTGCGCCAAGGCCTGCCCCACCGAGTCCATCCAGTTCGGCCCGCTCGACGAACTGCGCGAGCGGGCCGCGCTGCGCGTCGACCAGCTGCACGAGGCGGGCGTCACCGACGCCCGCCTGTACGGCCACGACCCGGACGACGGCGTGGGCGGCGACGGGGCGTTCTTCCTGCTCCTGGACGAGCCCGAGGTGTACGGCCTGCCACCGGACCCCGTGGTCACCACCCGCGATCTGCCCCAGATGTGGAAGCACGCGGGCGCCGCGGCCCTGTCCCTGGTGGGCGGCCTCGCGGCCTGCTTCGCGCTGGCGGGAAGGGGCCGGCGATGAGCACCACCGAACGCGCGGGACGCAGGCGGCGGCGCGGCGAGCAACCCGTCGTCCCCCGGGCCGAGTTCGAGTCCTACTACGGCCGCCCGGTCATCAAGGCACCCTCCTGGGCCGCCCCCGACATCGCCGGGTACTTCTTCCTCGGCGGGCTCGCCGGAGCAGGCTCGGTGCTCGCGGCGGGGGCGCACCTGACCGGACGTACGAGGACCGCGACAGCACTGAAGGTGTCCTCGCTGGCCTCCGTCTCCCTGTCGGCCGCCGCCCTGATCCACGACTTGGGCAAACCGGGCCGGTTCGCGAACATGCTGCGGGTGTTCAAGCCGACCTCGCCCATGAGCATGGGGTCCTGGCTGCTCGGCGCCTACGGGCCCGTGGCGGGTGCGGCCGCCGCGAGCGCCGTGACCGGCCGGGCGCCGCGTCTCGGGGGCGCGGCGACCGGCGCCGCCGCCCTGCTGGGCCCCGCGGTCGCCACCTACACCGCGGTGCTGGCCGCCGACACCGCCGTACCGGCCTGGCACGGCGTCCACCGCGAGCTGCCCTACCTGTTCGCGGCGTCCGCGACGGCGGCGGCCTCCGGGATGGCCCTCGTCGCCGGGCCCACGAGCGAGAACGCCCCGGCCCGCTGCGCCGCCGGGCTGGCGGCGCTGGCCGACGCGGCCGTCACGAAGGCGGCCGAGCAGCGCCTGGGCATGGTCGCCGAGACCTGGCGGGAGGGCCGGGCGGGCGCACTGCTCCGGGCGGCGCAGCTGCTCACCGCCGGGGGTGCCGTCACCGCCGCCCTCTTCGGCGGACGGCGCGGCGCCGCGGTCGCCTCCGGGCTCGCCCTGCTCGCGGGTTCGGCGTGCACCCGCTTCGGCGTCTTCGCGGCGGGCGTCGCCTCGGCGCAGGACCCCAAGTACACAGTGGTGCCGCAGCGCGAACGGCTCGACGAGCAGGTGTAGACGCCTTCCGGCGAGCAGGTGCAGAGACCTTCCGGGCGGGTCAGCCCGCCTTGCGTGCCCGCAGCGGTTCGCTCTGCGCTCCCGCATCGTGCTGGGCCGGCGCGGCCGCGGTCGCCTCCGGGCTCGCCGTCCTCGCCGGGTCGGCGTGCACCCTCCGGCGTCTTCGCGCAGCGAGTATCGCTTCGGAGCAGGACCCAAGTACACGGTGGTGCCGCAGCGCGAACGGCTCGACGAGCAGGTGTAGACGCCTTCCGGCGAGCAGGTGCAGAGACCTTCCGGGCGGGTCAGCCCGCCTTGCGTGCCCGGAGCGGTTCGCTCTGCGCTCCCGCATCGTGCTGGGCCGGCGCGGCCGCGGTCGCCTCCGGGCTCGCCGTCCTCGCCGGGTCGGCGTGCACCCTCCGGCGTCTTCGCGCAGCGAGTATCGCTTCGGAGCAGGACCCCACGTGCACGGTGGTGCCGCAGCGCGAACGGCTCGAAGAGTTGGCTTCCGGGCCGGTCAGCCCACCTTGCGCCCGCGCAGCGGTTCGGTCCGTGCCCCCTCGCCGTGCTGCAGGCCCTGGAGGAACTCCTCCAGGACTTCGCTCGCCTCGTGCTCCGGGTGCCAGCCCAGCTCGGCACGCGCGCGCGTGCAGTCCATCAGCGGCAGCCGCAGGACCGCGTCGAACAGATGCGGCGACGCGGGCAGCAGATGCAGCCCCCAGGCGGCGGCGATCGCCGAGCGGGCCGCGACGCGGGGCAGCCGGAGCGGGCGGGTGTCCAGCAGCTGGGCGAGCAGCTCGGCGTCGACCGGGGGCTCGGCCGCCAGGTTGAAGGCGCCGCGGACCTCGGAACCGAGCGCGAGGACGTACGCCCTGGCCGCGTCGTCGGTGTGCAGCGCCTGCACCCGCAGGCCCGGGATATCGGGGAGGAAGGGCAGCAGCTCCGGGCGCGCCAGCGGGCCCGGCAGGAAGCGGCCGCCGAAGATCCGGCGCTGCTCGCTCGCCGACTCGCGCTTGAAGAGGAAGGCGGGCCGCATCCGGACCACCCGCACCTCAGGGTGGTCGCGCTCGAAGGTGTCCAGGGTGCGCTCCAGATAGGCCTTCTCCCGGCAGTACGCGGCATCCGGCCAGCCGTGCGTCGGCCACGACTCGTCCACCGCGTGGTCCTTCGGCCCCGGAGAGTAGGCACCCACCGACGAGGCGTGCACGAGCGTCGGCACCCGGGCCGCCGCGACCGCCTCGAACACCCGGATGCTGCCGAGGACGTTCGTGCGCCAGGTCGCCGCCGGATCATGCGTGGGCTGGAAGGCCCACGCCAGATGGACGACCGCGTCGGCGTCCTCGAACTCCTTGGCCAGATCGGCCTGTTGGGACGCGAGGTCGACCGCGGACCACTCCGTCCGGGCCGGCGACCACTCGGGGATCCGCCGGGCCAGACCCAGCACGGACCCCACCTGCGCCTCCTCCGAGAGGAGGCGCACCACACTGGTGCCGACGTTGCCGGTGGCACCCGTGACCACGATCCTGCTGCCCACTGCGCTGCTCACCTTCGGCTCCTTCCGGCCGTACGGTCCGAAACGGGGTCACCGAGTACCCGGCGGGGACGAGGGCACGCGGAAGCCGCCGTATGACCTCGGAGGTAATCGACGCCCGCACCGGCGCCCGGAAGCATGGAGGACGTACCCACCCCACCGGATCGCAGGAGGACGTCCCATGCCGTATTTCGCCAGCCCCGCCGACGGTGCCCAGCTGCACTACGTCGACTACGGACCGGCCGACGGCCCGGTGGCGGTCTTCGTCAACAGCGCCTACCTGGGCACCGAGATGTGGGAGTTCCAGATGCTGCCGCTGGCGGCCGAGGGCTACCGCTGCGTGGGCCTGGACCGGCGCGGGCACGGACGCTCCGAGGACGTCTGGAACGGCTACGACCTCGACACCCTCGCCGACGACCTGTACGGACTGCTGGACCATCTGGATCTGCGCGCGGTGACGCTGATCGGCCACTCCGTGGGCAGCGCGGAGATCGTGCGCTGCCTGGCCCGGCACGGCAGCGGCCGGGTGACCCGCGTCGCGCTGGTGGCGGGCATCGCCCCGGGCGTGGCCCGCACGGAGGACAACCCGGACGGCTGGGACCCGGCGGTCATGCGGGCCGGCAACGCGGCCTTCCTGCGCGACCGGGCGGCGTTCTTCAACGACCCAGACGCACTGCGCGACTTCTTCGCCCTGCACCTGCCGGGCAACGACGTCTCGCCCGCCTACGTCCGCTACCTCAGCGAGCGCTGCCTGGTGTCCACCGCGCGGGCCTCCAGCGCCGTCCAGGAGACCATCGTCACCCTCGACGTCGCCCCCGAACTGGCCAAGCTGGAGGTGCCGTTGCTCGTCGTGCACGGCACGCACGACGTCTCGGCACCCCTGGAGACGACCGGCCGGCGCGCCGCCGCCCTCGCCCCCGACGCCACGCTCAAGGTCTACGAGAACGCGGGCCACGGCCTGTTCGTCACCCACGCCGAGCGACTCACCGCCGACCTGAGGGAGTTCATGACCGGCTGAGCCCCGGCGGCTCCCGGCACGGGCAGCAGGGAGATGATCAAGGCATGAGCGAGATCGTCCTGATGTCCGACGTCCGGGTCGCCGCCGTACCGGTGGCGGAGAACGGCGAGCCCCTCGTCGACGTACGAGAGAAGCTCCTGGTCGACGACCGCAAGCACGAGGACTCCCACGGCGCCGAGATCCTCCTGCGCCGGGGCGTCCTCGACCGCCTCCTCGCCGCACAGGACCTGCTTCCCGAGGGCCTGCGTCTGCTGTTCGTGGAGGGATACCGGCCGCCCGCCCTTCAGCGCCGCTACTTCGACCGGTACGCCGACGAACTGCGCGCCGCACACCCCGACTGGCCCGCCGACCGCATGCGCGCCGCCGCCAGCCGCTATGTCTCCCCGCCCGAGATCGCCCCGCACAGCGCGGGCGCGGCCGTCGATCTGACCCTCGTCGACGCCGACGGCCGCGAACTGGACCTGGGCACCGAGATGAACGCCAACCCGGAACAGAGCGACGGCGCCTGCTACACGGACGCCCCGAACATCACGCAGGAGGCCCGCGCCCACCGTGCCCTGCTCGGCGGGGCGCTGACGGCCGCCGGGCTCGTCAACTACCCCACCGAGTGGTGGCACTGGTCCTACGGAGACCGCTACTGGGCCCTCGTGACCGGCGCACCCGCCGCCCTGTACGGGCCCAGGGAGCTGGGCGGCTCCTAGGCGAAGGCGTTCACGCCCGTCAGCTCCGCCGACAACTCCCACAGCCGGGCGGCCTGTTCGGGGTCGATCGCCCAGTCCTTGACGCCGCTGGTCGCGCCGTCGACCGCGAGCTCGGCGATGTCGCAGTCCTCCAGGTAGACGCCGCCGAGGCCGTCCAGCTGGGCCGAGGTCGCCGCCCACACCTGGGTGGCCGCGCCCTGCGGCGGGGTCTTGAAGCCCTCGGGGTTGAGGATGTTGCCGTCCTCGTCGATCCAGCCGCGCTCGATCATCTCCGCCTTGGGGATGTGCCGCTGGAGCGGGGTGAGGATGCCGCCGGGGTGCAGGGAGAAGGCGCGCACGCCGGCGTCGCGGCCCAGCTTGTCGAGGTGGACGGCGAACAGGACGTTCGCGGTCTTGGCCTGCCCGTAGGCCTGCCACTTGTCATAGCCCTGAGCCCAGTGGACGTCGTCCCAGCGCATGCCCGAGAAGTGGTGGGCGCGGGAGGAGACGGAGACGACGCGGGCGTCGGGCGCGATCGCCGGCCACAGCCGGTTGACCAGGGCGAAGTGGCCCAGGTGGTTGGTGGCGAACTGGGCCTCCCAGCCGGGCCCCACCCGGGTCTCCGGGCACGCCATGATCCCGGCGTTGTCGATCATGAAGTCGATGTTCCGCCCGGAGGCGAGGAAGCGCTCGGCGAAGGCCCGCACGCTCTCCAGGTCGCCGAGGTCCAGCTCGTCCACCTCGACGCCGTCGAGGCCGGTCAGCGCCTCCTCGGCGGTGGCCCGGCGGCGGGCCGGGACGACGACCCGGGCGCCCGCCTTGGTCAGGGCGCGCGTGGTCTCCAGGCCGAGCCCCGAGTAGCCGCCGGTGACGACGGCGAGCTTGCCGGTCAGGTCGACGCCCTGAAGGACGTCGTCGGCCGTGCTCGTGGCGCCGAAACCGGATCCGATCTTGTGCTGTGCAGTGCCAGTGCTCATGTTGAGAACGCTACGGATTGGAGTGCTCTCGAAGTCAAGCGCGGACCGGCGCATTCGGGCGCGGGCAAGGAAAGAGCCCCGACCGGACGGGGGAGGCCGGTCGGGGCTCGCCAGGGGGTGGGCACGGATGGCGGTCGCCTCTCGGCGAAGGGCTCCACATGGCTTCAGCCGAACGATCGTCCCTGTGGGCGAATGGTGAGGCCCGGGGACACTGTCCCATCCGCACCCACGGATGGTTCAACGGCGAACTACCGCTGGGTGTTCCGGTGTTCGACGCCTCATGGGGTGATCCGCGTCACCCGTTCGGGGCGCTCAGGCCAGCGGGCTGTTCTTCAAGTCGGACAGCAGGTGCGCGGGGTCGTCGTAGACGGCCTCGGCTCCCGCCTCCTCCAGGTCGGCGCGCGGGACGCCGCCGCACAGCACGCCCAGACAGCGCACGCCGGCGCGACTGCCCGCGCGCATGTCCCACACGGTGTCGCCGACGAAGACCGCCCGTTCCGCGGGCACCCCGGCCAGTTCCAGGGCGCGCTCGACCGGCTCGGGAGCCGGTTTTCCCTCCTGGACGTCGTCCGCGCTCGCGGTGGCGGTGATCGCGTCGTCGGCGGAGATCGCGCGGCGCAGAGCGGAGAGTTCCGGGCCGCTCGCGGAGGTGGCCAGCACCACCTTCCAGCCGTCGTGGTCGAGGCGCCGCAGCAGCCGCCCGGCGTCCTCGAACGCCGGCAGCCGGTCGAAGTACTGGCCGTACAACGCCTTGTGCGCGGCGCTGAGTTCGGCGTCCTGGTCGGTGTCCCGCCGGTCGCCCAGCAGCCGGGCGACGAGGTCCTCGGAACCGAGGCCGACGGAGCGGTGGATGGCGTGCATGGGCACCTTGTGCCCGGCCTGCCGGAAGGCCTCCCACCAGGTCGCCACGTGCAGGTGGTTGGTGTCGACGAGGGTCCCGTCGACGTCGAACACGGCCGCCCGTTCCATGCGCACTCCTTTGCTGTCTCGCTGCCCCGAGTACCACGTCAGGTTGCTGCCACTCCTGCGGGCGTGCGCCGCGAGCGGGTCCAGGCCAGCAGCTCCTCCAGGCTCCAGGTGTTCACCACGCGCTCGGCCGGCACCCCGCACTCCTCCGCCCGGGCGCAGCCGAGGATCAGCCAGTCCAGCTGGCCTGGCGCGTGCGCGTCGGTGTCGACCGAGAACAGCACTCCCGCCTCGACCGCCCTGCGCAGCAGCCGCCGCGGCGGATCCAGCCGCTCGGGCCTGCTGTTGATCTCCAGGGCGGTGCCCGTCTCGGCCAGCGCGGCGAACACCTCCCCGGCGTCGAACTCCGACTCGGGCCGCCCCCGCCCGGTCACCAGCCGCCCCGTGCAGTGCCCGAGCACATCGGAGTGCGGATCGCGTACGGCGGCCACCATGCGGCGGGTCATCGAGCGGGCGTCCATGCGCAGCTTGGAGTGCACCGACGCCACCACCACGTCGAGCCGCTCGAGCAGCTCCGGCTCCTGGTCCAGCGTGCCGTCGTCGAGGATGTCGCATTCGATGCCGGTGAGCAGACGGAACGGCGCCCAGGTGGTGTTCAGCTCCGCCACCACGTCCAGCTGTTCCCGCAGCCGCTCGGGTGACAGGCCGCGGGCCACGGTCAGCCGGGGGGAGTGGTCGGTGAGGACCGCCCACTCGTGCCCGAGGGCCTTCGCGGCCCGGCCCATCTCCTCGATCGGGCTGCCGCCGTCCGACCAGTCCGAGTGCAGATGGCAGTCCCCGCGCAGCCTGGCCCGCAGCCCCGCACCGGCCCGCTCCCCGCTCGGCGCCTCCGCCTCGCCCTCCAGCTTGCGCAGATAGCCGGGCACCTCTCCGGCCAGGGCCTCCCGGACGACCTGCGCGGTCTTCGGGCCGACCCCCTTGAGCGACTCCAGCGACCCGGCGGACGCCCGCTGCCGCACCTCGTCCGCGGACAGGGACGCCAGCACGCGGGCCGCCGTACGGAAGGCACGGACGCGATACGTCGGCGCCAGGGACCGCTCCAGCAGGAAGGCGATCCGCTCCAGTGCCTCGACGGGATCCATGGGCACCTCCTCCTCCAGGGTTCCCCAGCCCCGGGCACCCCGCACGGTTTGTCCCGCGCGCACCCGGGTACTGCGATGCGCACCCCTGCACCGTCCAGGAGGAGGTCGGCGATGCCCACATCAGCTCCCGCCAAGGTCGCCGTGGTCACCGGTTCCGACTCCGGCATCGGCCGCGCCACCGCCGTCCGTCTGGCCCGGGCGGGCATGGACGTCGGCATCACCTGGAACAGCGACCTCAAGGGCGCCGAGGAGACCGCTCAGGAGGTCCGCGCCCACGGCCGGCGGGCCGCCGTGGCCCAGATGGACCTCACCCGGCTGCCCACCGCGGCCGGCACCGTCGACGAGCTGTGCGACCGGCTCGGCCGACTCGACGTGCTGGTCAACAACGCCGGTACGGGCACCATGACGCCCTTCCTCGACCTGGAGCTGGACACGGTGCGCGAGGTCGTCGAGGTCGACCTGATCGGCCCCTTCCTGTGCGGGCAGCGGGCGGCGCGGCACATGATCCGGCAGGGCGACGGCGGCCGGATCGTCAACGTGACCTCCGTCCACGAGCACCAGCCGCGGGTCGGCGCCGCCCCCTACTGCGCGGCCAAGGGCGGCCTCGGACTGCTCACCCAGGTCATGGCCCTGGAGCTCGCCGAGTACGGCATCACCGTCAACGCGGTCGCGCCGGGCGAGATCGCCACCCCGATGACCGGCCAGGAGGACACCGACGTGCACACCGAACCCCGCCCCGGCATCCCCGTGGGACGGCCCGGCGACGCCCGCGAGGTCGCCGCCGTGATCGCCTTCCTCGCAAGCCCCGACGCCGCCTACGTCACAGGCGCCTCCTGGAGCGTGGACGGCGGCATGCTGCGGATGGGCCCGCAGGCCGGCTCCCACCTCAGGAGCGACGACTGGCGTCGCCCCTGAGCCGGCCGCCGTGAGACTGCGCCCCACAGCTCCTGCGACGGCCCCGGCTTCACCCGCATCCGCCGCGGCCGCGGCTTCCGCTACCGGGACCGGACCGGCGCACCGCTGAAGGACCCCGAGTACCTCGCCCGCATCCGGGCCCTGGTCATCCCGCCCGCCTGGCGCCAGGTGTGGATCCGCCCCCGGCCCCATGGCCATCTTCAGGCCGTCGGCACCGACGACGCCGGGCTCTGCCCGAACTGCGCGCCCAGGTCGCCCTCGCCGGCCGCGGCCTGTCCCGGTCCCGCATCGCCGCCTGCGCCGTCCGCCTGCTCGACCTCGGCTTCTTCCGCATTGGCAGCGACCGGCACACCCGCCGGAGCGAGCCCTACGGCCTGACGACGAACACGTCACCTGCGGCCGCGGCGAGATCGCGTTCAGCCACCCGGCCAAGGGCGGCACCGCGATCGTACGAGCCCTCGTCGACGAGCAGGCCCTCGCGGTCGTACGCGCCCTGCCGCCGCAACGGCGGGGAGCGGCTGCTGATCCGCTGGGACCGGCCCGCCTGGCACGACCTGCTCGGCGACGACCTCGATGAGGCGCTGCGCCGGCTGTCCGGCACCGGGACGGCCGCGCCGTCCGCGAGGTCAGCCACTACCTCGGCAAAACCCCTGCTGTGTGCCGTGCCTCCTCCATGGATCCCCGGGTTGCGGAGCGCTTCGAGCAGGGGGAGACCATCGCCCCCGTGCTCACCCGGCTGGGTGAACACGGGGACTTCGGCCGTCCCGCGACGCAGGGCGCCGTCGGGGCGGCGGTGCTCGGTCTGCTGCGGCGCTGACACCCCCGAGCCACCTGGGCCCGATGCGTCCTACGCTCTATTGCATGACCGAACAAGCAGCTCCCTACATCTCCAATCCACGGATCATGGTGCTCGGGGTGCAGCCGGGCACGCCGCCGTTCCGGATCGTGGAGATCGACGGCGAAGTGATCGGTGAGGCCAAGTCCGTCACCGACGTCCTGGAGGCGGCAGCCACCTTCGGTATCACGGTGCACGACATGGACGACCCGGACGTGGTGCGCTGGGTCGGCGGCGACAAGTTCACCTGGAAGCTGCACTGACGGTCCGGCTCAGCCGACCGTCCACTTCTGGTTGGCGCCGCCCGAGCAGGTCCAGATCTGCAGCCGGGTGCCGTTGGCCGAGTTGTTCCCGGTCACGTCGAGGCACTTGTCCGCCTGCGGATTGACGATGTCGTGCGCTGCGGTGACCGTCCACTTCTGGTTCGGGCCGCCGGTGCAGTCCCACAACTGGACGGTCGAGCCGTCCGCGGTGCCGTTGCCGGTGACGTCCAGGCACTTGCCGAGCGCGCGCAGGGTGCCGTCGGAGCCCGCGGTCCACTGCTGGGCGGCGGTGCCGTTGCAGTCGTACAGCTGGACCGGGGTGCCGTTGGCGGAGTTCGCCCCGGCGACGTCCACGCACTTTCCGGCCAGTCCCCTGATCGCCGCCCCGGTGGCCGAGTCGCCGGTCGTCACCGACACCGAGTCCACCACCAGCTGCTGCGGGAACGACGTGGAGCCGTCCGGATCGCCGGGCCAGTAGCCGCCCACCGCCAGGTTCAGGATCAGGAAGAACGGCTTGTTGAACACCCAGGTCCTGCCGCCCAGATCGGCGGGTGTGCGCCGTTGGTACACGTTGCCGTCCACGGACCAGGTGATCGAGTCGGGCGCCCAGTCGACGGCGAAGGTGTGGAAGGCGTCCGCGAAGGCCTGCCCGTTCGGGAGGGAGTAGGCGGCGCCGATGCCGCCCGAGCCGGAGTAGCCGGGGCCGTGGATGGTGCCGTGCACGGTGGACGGCTCGTAGCCGACGTTCTCCATGACGTCGATCTCGCCCGAGTCCGGCCAGTTGACGGGCGTGCCGAGCATCCAGAACGCGGGCCACATGCCCTGCCCCCGCGGGATCTTCATCCGTGCCTCGACGTGCCCGTACTGGGCGTTGAACTTCCCCGAGGTGTTCAGCCGCGCCGAGGTGTACTGGCAGGTTCCGTACCAGCACTGGTAGTTGGCCGGGTTCTCGCGCCGGGCCGTGATCACCAGGTGCCCCTGGCCGTCCAGGGCCGCGTTCCGGGTGCCCGAGGTGTAGTACTGCCGCTCGTGGTTGTTGACGTTGTCGCCGGTCTCGGTCTGCCACTTCGAGGAGTCGACCGCGGCCCCGGCCGGTCCGTCGAAACTGTCGGAGAACGCCACCGCGGCGGCGGCCGCCCCGGGCGGATCCGCCTGCGCCGCACCGGTCGCGGCGGAGGCGACCAGCACGGCGGACAGGGCGGCGAACAGACATCTGCGCAGCAGGCGTGGGGAGGCCACGGCACTTCCTTCCGTACGGCGGCCGGGCGCACCCAGGCGCCGGCCGAGGTGGGGGGTGCAGGCGTCGCCTCTTGATTTAAGGAGTGAGATAAGTGGGCGTCAATACTTTGGTACGGACCAGGAGTTGAGCGGAGGAGCTATGCGCCCTTTGCCCGCTTCGCCGCCCGTCGCGGCAGCCGCTCCCGCGCGTGCACCGCCCGGCTCAGCCGCCGCCCCAGCAGGAGGTAACCCACCAGCGCCCCCGCGGTGTTGAGGATGACGTCGTCGATGTCGAAGGCCCGGCCCTCGACCAGGGCTCCCTGGGCGAACTCCACGAGCAGCATCACCACCGCGGTCAGCGCCAGCACCCGCAGCAATCCGCGTGCCCGCGGCGCGACGACCGGCACGAGGATGCCGAACGGAACGCCCAGCAGCACATTGCCGCCGATCTGCTTCACGGCGTCCCGGAACGCCGGCTGGTCCAGATAGAGCCGCAGGGTGCTGCCCGGATGCAGGTTGGTGTGGGCCATCGCCACCGAGGCGGGGGAGGGCTGCAGGGTCAGCCGGGCCAGCACCACGGCGAACGCCACCATGAACCCGAAGGCGCACAGCATCGCCAGCAGCCGGATCGGCAGGGCCAGTACATGTCGCTCACGAGGAGCGGGCTGCGACGTGCCCCCGGGCTTCGCGGACTTCTTCGCCTTCTCCGGCTTCCTGGCCTTTCTCGCGAACCTCTTCGGCTTCTCGGACGTGCCGGTCTTGGTGGTACGCAGGCGCAACGCTGAACGTGCTCGCAAGGCTGCACGGCCCATCAGGTCCTCCAGTCTTCAACTTCCCTGCGTTCTAAGGCGGTTACCCGCTCGGCGGCCGAGAATGCCGCCGCCCGGCCGGCGCGGCCCGGATGTCCTCGCGGTTTCCCTTCCTGCCGTAGGGGCACTCCGGCGGTGGAAGCCAGCGCGCCGCCGTCCGAGGCGCCCGCCGCGATGTTTGGATGCCGCGGGACGGACATACCGGATGTACCGGACATCCGGCATGTGGCGGTGCGCGAGCAGAGCCCGAGGAGGTGGCGCATGACCCCGCGAACGGCCCTGTTCACCGTGGTCGAGCTGCTGGGCTGGTGGATCGCGCTCGGACTGCTGTGGCTGGTCCTCATCAGCACCGTCGACACGCTGGAACTCCTCGTCGGCGCGGGCTGCGCCGGCGTGGGCGCGGTTGCGGCCCGGGGCGCACGACGGGCGGTGAGCGGGGCGTGAACGGCTGGACGCTCGCCGCCACCGTCGGTCTCGCCGGCGGACTGGGCACCGCGCTGTGGGGTGTGACCACCGGTCCGCTGCGCCGCCGCGTCGTGGCCCAGAACCTGGCATCCGCGCTCGCCTGCCCCAGCCTGCTCCTCCTCTCCCAGGCCTACGACCGCCCCTCCTACGTCGACCTCGGCCTCGTCCTGGCCCTGCTCGGACCCGTCGGCACCCTCGTCTTCGCCCGGCTGCTCGCCGAGGAACTCGCCGAGGACCCGCCGCGCGCCTGGGGGCCGACCCTGACGGTCGCCGGCCTCGGCGCGGCCGCCGTGACCGCCCTGTGCATCGCCACCGGCCCCGGCCGGGCCATGGTGAAACTCCTCGTCATCGGCGCCTTGCTGATCAGCGGGAACATCATCGCCTCGCGGGCCCTGGCCGGCGGATTCCGGGGGGTCCGCGGTGGCTGACGCCGTGATCGTCGTGGCCCTGCTGCTGGTCGCGGCCTGCGCGACCGCGGCCGTGGCAACCCGCGACCCCATGCGCCAGGCCCTCGTCCTGTCCCTCCTGGGCATCGTCCTCGCGGTCCTGTTCACCGTGCTCCAGGCGCCCGACGTCGCGCTCTCCCAACTGGCCGTCGGCTCCGCGCTGACGCCGCTGCTGCTGATGCTCACCGTCCGCAAGATCAAGCGGCGCGCGCAGGGCAAGGAGCGTGAGCGGTGACCCGCCGCGCCCGGCTGTGGGTGCTGCTCGTAGGCGGTGCGGGCCTGGCCGCCCTGCTCGTCGTCGCCTGCCTGGACCTGCCGCACTTCGGCGGCGACCGCCACCCCTACGGCGACCGGGCCGTGCACGCCTCCCTGGCCCGGCGGACCGCCAACACCATCTCCTCCGTCAACTTCGACCAGCGCGCCTTCGACACCCTCGGCGAGATGACCATCCTGTTCTCCGCCGTCCTCGGCTGCGTGATGCTGCTGCGCCAGACCCGCGACGAACACCGCGCCCGCCCCGAGCCCGCCGAAGTCGCCCTGCCGGTCCGCCGCTACGCCCTCGTCGTCCTGCCCGTCGCCCTGCTCAGCGGCCTGTACGTCATCGCCCACGGCCAGCTCAGCCCCGGCGGCGGCTTCCAGGGCGGAGTGGTCGCCGCGACCGCCCTGCACCTGCTCTACCTGGGTGCCGACTACGCGGCCCTGGAACGTATCAGGCCGATCGGCGCCTTCGAGGTCGCCGACGCCCTCGCCGCCTCCGCCTACCTGGTGATGGGCATCGCGGGCCTGATCGGAGGCACCGCCTTCCTCGCCAACACGCTGCTGCCGTACGGCACGTTCAACACGCTGTCCTCCGGCGGCACCGTCCCGCTGCTGAACGCGGCCATCGGCATGGAGGTCGCCGGCGCGGTCGTCGTGCTGCTCGCCCGCTTCCTGGACCAGGCCGTCGAGATCGAGGAGGAGAGCGGCACATGAGGGCCGTGATGGATGTACTGCCGTACCTGGTCGCCGCCTGGGTCTTCCTGGTCGGCTGCTACGGCCTGGCCACCAGCCGCAACCTGATCCACGCCGTCGGCTGCCTGTCCGTGTGCCAGGCCGGCACCTATGTGCTGCTGCTGTCCGTGGGCTACCGCGACGGCGCCACCGCACCGGTGTTCTCCGACGTCAAACCCGGCTCCCGGCCCGTCGTCGACCCGGTCGTGCAGGCGCTCACCCTCACCGACGTCGTCGTCGGCGCCACCGTCACCGCGCTGCTGCTCGCGCTCGTCATGCAGATCGCCAAACGCCACGGCACCGTCGACCCCGACGAACTCTCCGAGCTGCGCGGCTGATGAACGACCTGCTGCCCCTCGTCGTCGCCGTACCCCTGCTGGGGGCCGCCCTCCTGGCCGCCGCGGGCCGCCGGCTGCCCCGGGTGGCCGCGGAGTCCGTCGGATGCGCCGTCTCCGCCGGCGCGGCCGGGCTCGCGATCGTGCTGCTGCTGAACTCCTCACCGCCCATGACCGAGTGGGTCGGCGGCTGGCAGCCCGTGAACGGCGAGAGCGTCGGCATCGTCCTGACCGGCGACGGGCCGGGCCTCGGCATGGCCGCGCTCGCCTCACTGCTGACCCTGGCCGCACTGTCGTACTCCTGGCACTACTTCGACGAACCGCCCCGCCGCCACGCGGGGTCCTTCCCCGCGCTGATGCTGCTCTTCCAGGGCGGCATGTGCGGCTTCGCGCTCGCCGGCGACCTGTTCAACATGTTCGTCTGGTTCGAGCTGATGAGCGTCGTCGCCTACGCACTGACCGGCACCCGCGTCGAGGAGGCCAAGGCCGTCCAGGGCGCGCTGACCTTCGCGGTCGTCACCTCGCTCGGCGCGTACGCCACGCTGATGGGCCTCGGGCTGCTGTACGCCCGGACCGGCGAACTGGCGCTGACCCAGATCGGGCGCGGCCTGGACCGGCACGGCGGGCCCGACGCGCTCGTCCTCACCGGTTTCGTCCTGGTCCTGACCGGACTGCTGGTCAAGTCGGCCGCCGTGCCCTTCCACTTCTGGCTGCCCGACGCCCACGCCGTCGCGCCGACGCCCGTGTGCATGCTGCTGTCGGGCGTCATGGTCGAACTCGGCACGTACGGCGTCTGGCGGGTGTACGGGAGCGTGTTCTCCGGGCCCGGCGGGGTGCCCGCCGGGGAACTGACGCGGGTGCTCGTCGTGCTCGGCGTGCTGACGGCCGTGATCGGCGCCGTCATGTGCTGGTACCAGCGGCACCTCAAACGGCTGCTCGCGTACTCGACGGTGGCCCACACCGGCCTGTTCCTCATCGGGATCGGCGTCCTCAGGCCCGAGGCGGACGACGGGGTCGCGCTGTACATCCTCGGCCACGCCGGTGTGAAGGCCGCCCTGTTCGCCTGCACCGGCATCCTCCTCGACCGGTACGGCAGCGTCGACGAGCACGCCCTGCACGGGCGCGCCCGACGGCTGCGCGGGCTCGCCGTCCTGTACACCGCCGGGGGCCTCGCTCTCGCCGGACTGCCCCCGTTCGGCACGTCACTCGGCAAGTCCGTGGCCGAGGAGGCCGTGGGCGGCCCCCTCACCGTCGTGTACGTGGTGGCGAGCGCGGTGACCGCCGGTGCGGTGCTGCGGGTCGCCGCCCGCGTCTTCCTCGGCCTCGGGCCCACGCCGCCCGACCACGGCGAGTACGAGACGTCGGGTTCCGGCGAGCAGCCCGAGACCGGCCACCGCATCAGCCGGGTCCCAGGCCCGATGACCGTGGTCCCCACCGTGCTGCTCGCCGCCGCGCTGGCCGTCGGCGTGGCCCCCGGCTTCGCCCGGCTCGTGGCGCACGGGATGAGCGAGGCGGGCTCCGGCGGGGTGGTGGTCTCCACCCCGCACTGGACCCTGCCCGGCGTGCTCTTGGGCCTTGCCTCGACCCTGCTCGCCCTGGGACTCGCCGCCGTCGCCGTCACCCGCCCCAGGCTGCTCGCCGCCCCCGACTGGGCGCTGCCGCTGCGGCGCCTGCAGTCCGGGCATGTCGGGGACTACGTCGCCTGGGTGCTGGTGGGGGCCGCACTGCTCGGCGCCCTTGCCCTGCCGGGGGTGGCGGGGGGCGGCTGATCAGCTGCCGTAGCTGACATGCACCTCCTTGAAACCGAGGGAACGCAGCAGACCGTCGAGCATGTCGGTGGTGTTGGACTCGGCGCGCCGGGTCAGACCGCTGTCCTTGGCCGCGTCACCGATGTGCCTGACCGCGAGCTTCTGCACGGCCTGCTCACTGTTGGGATTGTCCGAGAACAGGTCGCCGAGCCGGTCCAGGAGACCGCGCTGCTTGGAGACGGCGTAGGAGCGGTCCGGGTCGAGGGCCGGCTTGCCGAGCGCCGCGTGCGGCAGCCGGAGCGTGGCGGACGTACGGTCGCCGTTGACCGTCACGTCGTCCTTGCCGACCTTGCCGAGGTCGACGTAGGCGTCGACGGTGCCCGCACCGATGTACAGCGTGCGGGAGCCGCGGATCGCGTCGGGCAGGTACTTGGTGTCCTTTTCCAGGTCGACGACGACCTGGAAGTTGCCGGAGGCGGCGTCGTAACGGCTCATGTCCTGGATGGACTGGAGCAGTGCGGGTCCCGAGCGGTCGTGCGTTTCGGTGCCGAACAGGTCCTTGAGGCCAGGGAGCACACTCAGCCGGATCCCGGCGAAGAACACCACGAGCACCAGCACGACGGCGCTCACCGCCTTCGCCCAGCCGGGCATGCGCCTGGACATGCGCCTGATGGGAGTCGTCATGGCGACGGCCCTCCTTCCTACAGTGCGCATGCCCCTCAAAACCCTTGTCAGACCGGGCCGTTGGCCGAATGACACCGCTGACGGGGGCACGCAGGGCGCACTAGCGTGGAGAACTCTCCGTACCGGCGCGCCTGGAGTCCCGGATGAGTACACACAGCACGTCCCGGCCCCTTAGCCCCATGCACCGCATCGACCTCCCCGAACCCGGACCGCCCCGCCCCGCCACCCTCGCCACCGGTACCCCGGTGTGGCTGGTGACCCGTTACGCCGACGTACGCCAGGTGCTCATGGACCCCCGGTTCAACAGGAGTTCCCTGCACGCCGAGGACGCCCCGCCGCTGCTCGTCGTACCGAACCTGCTGGACGACCCGAACGGGCTCCTCAACCAGGACGGCGAGGCCCACCAACGGCTGCGCGGCACCGTCCAGCGGGCGTTCACGCCCCGGGCGATCGCCCGCTGGCACCCCTGGGTGGCCTCGGTGGTGGAGACTCTCCTCGACGACTTCGCCGCACAGGACCGTCCCGCGGACATCATCGAGGGCTTCACCCGCCCGCTGCCCGTCTCCGTCATCTCCCGCCTGATGGGGCTCGACCACGTGGACCGCGAGCGCATCCGCCACTGGGCGGACCACGCGCTCTCCGGCGGCGCGCACACCCGGGAGCAGGTCGTCGAGGCCATGCACGAGTTCGGCGCCTTCGCAGCCGATCTGGTCGCCCAGCGGCGCAAGGCCCCCGGCGACGACCTGGTGAGCGGCCTGGTGGCGGCGGGCGACAGCCTGGACATCGACGAACGGCAACTGGTCACGCTGGTGTGCGGACTGGTGGTCGCAGGCCACGAGACCACCATGACGGCCCTCGGCAACATCGTCGTCTACCTCCTCACCGACCGCCAGGAGGCCTGGCCCGGGCTCGCCGAGGACGAGGAGACGGCGGCGGTCGCGGCCGAACAACTGCTGCGAGCGGTCCCGCTCAGCGAGGGGCGGCTGCTGCCCGGCCTGATCCGCCGCGCCGTCGAGGACACCGAGGTCGGCGGCGTGACGATCCCGGCGGGCAGCGTGGTCGCCGTCCAGACCAACGCCGCCAGCCGCGACCCCGACGTGTTCCCGCCCGGCCCGCCCGACCTGTTCACCCCACTGCCCGCCCCCGGCGTCATCTTCGGCGCCGGCCCCCACCACTGCCTCGGCGCCTGGCTCGCCCGCCTGGAACTCGGCCTCGCCCTGCACCGCCTCGCGGCCCGCTTCCCCGGTCTGCGCCCCGAGTTCACCACCACGACGATCGAGTGGAGGGAAGGCCAGATGACACGAAGCCCGAGCCGGCTGCCGGTGTCGTGGTGAAGGCGCCCTGAGGGGACCGGGTCAGAATCCGATGGCCTGCCGGAGAAGCAGCACGGTGCCGCGCCCCGGGCGGGGCTCCGCGTTGAGGATCAGCAGGCGGTTGACCGCGCTGGGCATCCCGTACACCGCCCGGGCGCGGGCGTCCTCAAGCGGGAGGGCGTGCTCCTCCACGCGGCGCAGCGCTGTGCTCAGGTCGGGCACCACCTTCTGTGCGCCGACGATCCAGACCGCGTGGCCGGCGCCACCCGCGTTGGCGGGGATCTGGCTGCCGCTGCCCGAGGCGAGAACGAGCGAGCCGGTCTCGGTGAGCGCGGCGACACTGTTGACGACGAAATCGGGAGCGGCGACGAGCCTGCGGATCTCGTCGGCGCCGGTGGCACGGTCGATGCCCAAAACGCGCGGCCTGATGGCGTCGTAGCGGCCACCGGCGTTGATGTCCTCGTCGATGCCGGACAGCCGCAGGGTCTCGCTGGCTCCGGTGAGCACGCGGGCGCCCTCGGGGACCAGATCCTTGATGCGGACACGCGCGGCCACCGCGTCGTCGAGGATCTCGGCGGCGAACCCGTTGGCTCGCAGCGCGGCTGCTGCCCGCTCCAGTTGTTCGGGTGACGCCGGGTCGGCGAAGGACGGGGCCGCAGCCGGGGTGGCCGCGGTGCCTGCCGGATCCGTACCGGTGCGCGGCGCCGTGCCCGCCAGCGGGGAAGTGTCGAGGTACCTGACCTCGTACACCCGCTCGGCGAACTTCCAGCCCTCTTCAGTGCGCCGGTAACGGTCGTGGTAGACGGCGTAGTTCAGGCCCTGGCGTCCGTCGAGGGCGCGCGCGAGTTCCTGGATGTAGGCGCGTCCGGTCGCGGTGTCGCCGTCGAGCCGGATCGTGCCGGGGTGTGTGTTCTGCACGAAGAAGTCCCACTGGCTCTGCAGCCGTTCACCCCCGGCAATGATCTCCTCGCGGCCCACCTGCTCGACAGGAATGTTGGGCATGCGCAGGATTCCGTCCGGTGTGAACAGTGACGCCAGACGGGGCCGGTCGCGCATCATCGCCGCGTCGGTGAACTCGCCGCGCAGCGCCTCGATCTCGACGCGGTCCGCGATGGCCTGGAAGTCGTTCATCGAAGTCTCCTCTGCATCGTGATGTCGTGCTCGCCGGTACGACAACGCAGCCCCCCGGAATGTGAGGCGGCGCATCGGCCTCACATTCCGGCGCGCTGTCCTGTCGTATCGGGTAGAGGCACAGCAGCGAGCGAGGGAGACGTCCGGACCATGACCACCAGAGCCGAGACCGGCGACGATCAGAGCGAACCGCGTATCGACGCGATCATGAGCGAGCGGCGCCGGCTGATCAACCTCGGCTATCGGCTCCTCGGGTCCCTGGCCGACGCCGAGGACGTCGTGCAGGAGACCTACGCCCGCTGGTACGCCATGTCCGCACAGGAGCAGCAGGCCATCGAGCAGCCCGGCGCCTGGCTGATGACGGTGGCCGGCCGCATCTGCCTGAACCTGCTCGGCTCGGCGCGGGCCAGGCGGGAGACGTACGTCGGCGACTGGATCCCGGAACCGCTGCCCGAGCCCACGGAGTGGATCACCGGGCGCTCAGGCACCGGCGGGACCGACCCGGCCGACCGGGTCACCCTCGACGAGTCGGTCACGATGGCCTTCCTGGTGGTTCTCGATGCGATGACCCCGGCCGAGCGCGTCGCGTTCGTCCTGCACGACGTCTTCCGTTACCCCTTCGGCGAGGTCGCCGAGATCGTCGGCCGCACTCCCGCAGCCTGCCGCCAACTCGCCGCGTCGGCCCGCCGTCGCGTCCGGACCGCGCAGTCTCCGGCGAGCCCGAGCGCCGGGCAGGCCGCCATCGTCAGGCGGTTCAGAACGGCGTGGGAGGCCAAGGACATCGACTCCCTGATCGGCCTGCTCGACCCCGACGCCACCGCGACCGCCGACGGCGGCGGGCTGGCCGTCACCCATCTGCAGCCGATCGTGGGAGGCGAGCAGATCGCACACGCCTACGCCGAGATCGCGCGGGTGGCGGGCCACCGCACGACGTTCGTGGAGTGCACGGTCAACGGCCTGCCCGGGCTGGTGGCGCGGCAGGACGGCACCATCGCGACCGTGTTCGCGTTCGAGATCGCGGGCGATCGGATCCGGCACATCTGGGCGGTGCGAAACCCCGAGAAGCTCCGTCCCTGGCGGAACAGTTGACGAGCGGGCCGATGAGCGGTCCGGAACACGGCAGCGTTCGGACCGCGGCAGACACCGATCCCCCCGCTCGAACAGGCCTCAGTGCGACCGCAGCTCCCGGTCACCCGACGGGCGCGACCACCACACGCCCTCGCCGTGCGTCAGGCCCGGCAGCCGTAGCTCGACCTCGCGCACCCGGCGGGCCGGCAGCTCGCCGGTGATCAGCCAGGACGACGAGCCGGCCGTGGTTCCGGTGAACTCCGCTCCGCGCGAGGCGAGTTCGGCGGTCACCGGAGCCAGCGCGTCGAGCGGCACCTCCGCCTCGAACGCGTGGAACGGCTCGTACAGACGGGTCCCCGACGCCTCCAGCGCGCGGCGCAGCACGATCGGGGTGAGGCCCCGGAAGTCTGCCGCCGTGCTGATCGGCGAGCAGTAGCCGGAGCGGATCAGCGTCACCCGGTAGTCCGTCACCGGCGCCCCGGACAGCCCGGTCGACATGCTCGTGTGCACCGTGTCCTCGATCGCCTGGTGGAAGGCGCGGGGGAGTGCGCCGAGTTCCGTCTCGTACAGGAACACCCCACCCGAGTCGCGCGGGCCGGGCTCCACGCGCAGCCCGATGGTCGCCCAGTACCGCGTGCCCAGGTGCCACGGCATCTCGGCGCAGGCTTCGCCCACCCCCCGTGGCCGCTCCAGGAACCGCACCCGGCCCGGCTCGAAGTCGGCCTCGACGCCGAAGTCCTGGGCGAGCGTCGCCGCGATCACCTCCATCTGGACCTCGCCGTAGAGGAGCAGCGCGGTGGCCCCCGCGGGCGCCGGCCCGGCGTGGATCAGCGGGTCCTGGTCGGCGAGGGCGAGGAGGGCCTCGCGCAGGCGCGCCGCCTGCTCGGGGCGGCGGGCACGGACCACGGTCTCCAGCGTCGGGGGCGCGAACTGCGGGGCGCGGTCCGTGAGTTCACCGAGCCGGTCACCCACCCGCACCCCGCCAAGACCTCCGATCGCCGCGATGTTCCCCGCGGTGAGCGGCCCGTCCCGGCCGATGACCTCAAGGCGGTTCACCCGTCCGAAGACCTCCGTGGTGCGGCCGTCGGCCTCGCGCCGCAGCAGGGTCAGACGCTGCCGCGGTGTCACCTCGCCGTCGTGGAGCCGAAGGTACGCCGTCCGCTCGCCGCCCGCGCCGGGGCGCACCGCGAACACCGTGCCGCGCGGGGCGGTGCCCTCGGCCGTGGGTGCCGGCGGGATCAGCCCGACCATTCCCGAGACGAGCTCGGTGACGCCCTGCCCGCCGAGGGCCGAGCCGAAGAAGACCGGGTGGAACGAGCCGTCGGCGGTCCGCGCCGCGAGTACCTTGCGGAGGTCGTCGGGCGTGGGCGCGGGACCGTCGACGACCGCCGCGAGGACCTCCGGGTCGACCTCGGCGAGGGCCTCGGCCAGCTGTGGATCCCCGGGCGGGCGTACGGTCACGCGGGCGTCGGCGGTGCCGATGCCCCTCACGTCCGTGAGCGGTGCGACGTACGGCGTCAGTCTGCGCCGGATGTCGGCCAGCAGGCCCGCGGACCGGGCGCCGGCACGGTCGATCTTGTTGACGAAGACGAGCGTGGGCAGCCGCAGCCGCCGCAGGGTCCTCATCAGCACCCTCGTCTGTGCCTGGACGCCCTCCACGGCGGACAGCAGCAGCACCGCCCCGTCCAGGACTTCCAGGGCGCGCTCGACCTCGGCGATGAAGTCGGAGTGCCCGGGGGTGTCGATGAGGTTGATCTGGGTGTCACCGACGGTGAACGCGGCGACAGCGGAGCGGATGGTGATGCCGCGCCGGCGCTCGATCTCCCCGTCGTCCGTACGGGTGTCACCGCCGTCGACGCTGCCGAGCCGGTCGATCGCTCCGTGGTCGAACAGCAGCCGCTCGGTGAGGCTGGTCTTACCGGCGTCGACGTGGGCGAGAATGCCGATGTTCAGGGTGTGCATGCGGGGTCGAGTCCTCGAAAACCGTGGGCCGATGGGGGCGCTGGTTGATTCCGAGGAGTCGGCGCATGGGATCTCCTGAGGTGAGGGACTCGGACCGGGACATCATGGCGTGCGGCCGGTGGCGCACCGCAACCGAATTTCCGCGGTCAGTAGCATGAGCCCGTCCCCCGGAATGATCACGCGAGGAGCGGATCGTGCGAGACATCTCCGTGTTCAGCGGCAGCGCCCACCCCGACCTGGCCGCGGAGGTCTGCGCGCATCTCGGTGTGCCGCTCAGCCCCACCCGGGTCAGCCGTTTCGCCAACGACTGTCTGGAGGTGCAGCTCCAGGCCAACTGCCGGGAGCGGGACGTCTTCCTGATCCAGCCGCTGGTCCGGCCGGTCCAGGAGCACCTCGTGGAACTGCTGCTGATGTGCGACGCGGCCCGCGGTGCGTCGGCGGCGCGGATCTCCGTCGTCATGCCGCACTATTCCTACGCCCGCTCCGACAAGAAGGACGCGCCCCGGATCTCCCTGGGCGGCCGGCTCGTCGCGGACCTGATGGTCGCGGCGGGCGCGAGCCGTGTCCTCGCCATGACGCTGCACTCGCCGCAGGTGCACGGCTTCTTCTCGGTACCCGTCGACCATCTGCACGCCCGGCGCGAACTGGCCGCACACTTCCGGCAGTACGACCTGTCCCGCACGACCGTCGTCTCGCCGGACCTCGGCAACGCCAAGGAGGCGGCCGCCTTCGCCCGGATGATCGGCGCCCAGGTCGCCGCCGGCGCCAAGCAGCGCTACGCGGACGACCGGGTCTCCATCAGCTCCGTGATCGGCGAGGTCACCGACCGGGACGTCATCGTCCTGGACGACGAGATCGCCAAGGGCAGTACCGTCCTCGAACTTCTCGACCGCTTGCGGGAGTTGGGGCCGAGGTCGATCCGTGTCGCCTGTACGCACGGACTGTTCGCGGCCGGGGCGCTCAAGCGGATCGGGGAGCAGCCCGACGTACTGGAGATCGTGTGCACCAACACCGTGCCGGTGCAGGAGGAGGAGCGCACCGAGAAGCTGCGGGTCCTGTCCATCGCCCCCGCCCTCGCCGAGGCCGTACGACGCATTCACAACGGGGAGTCCGTCAGCGCCCTGTTCGACGCGCCGCGAAGCGAATAGACATGAGGTAGCGAGCAACGCTCGGCATCACAGGGATGCTCAGGAGGGGTTGCAGTGGCGAAGGCGAAGTTCGAGCGGACCAAGCCGCACGTGAACATCGGCACGATCGGTCACATCGACCACGGCAAGACGACGCTCACGGCGGCCATCACCAAGGTGTTGCACGACAGGTTCCCCGACCTGAACCCGTTCACGCCGTTCGACCAGATCGACAAGGCGCCCGAGGAGCGGCAGCGCGGCATCACGATCTCGATCGCCCACGTCGAGTACCAGACCGAGCGCCGGCACTACGCGCACGTCGACTGCCCCGGTCACGCGGACTACATCAAGAACATGATCACGGGCGCGGCCCAGATGGACGGCGCGATCCTGGTCGTGGCGGCCACGGACGGCCCCATGCCGCAGACCAAGGAGCACGTGCTGCTGGCCCGGCAGGTGGGCGTGCCGTACATCGTCGTCGCCCTCAACAAGACCGACATGGTGGACGACGAGGAGATCCTGGAACTCGTCGAGCTGGAAGTGCGCGAGCTGCTCAGCGAGTACGAGTTCCCCGGCGACGACGTCCCGGTCGTCAAGGTCTCCGCCCTCAAGGCACTGGAGGGCGACCCGCAGTGGACCCAGTCCGTGCTGGACCTGCTCGACGCCGTCGACACGGCGGTCCCCGAGCCGCAGCGCGACGTGGACAAGCCGTTCCTCATGCCGATCGAGGACGTCTTCACCATCACCGGCCGCGGCACCGTCGTCACCGGCCGGATCGAGCGCGGTGTGCTGCACGTCAACAACGAGGTCGAGATCATCGGCATCCACGAGCAGAAGACGAAGACCACCGTCACCGGCATCGAGATGTTCCGCAAGCTGCTCGACGAGGGCCGGGCCGGGGAGAACGTCGGTCTGCTGCTGCGCGGCGTCAAGCGCGAGGACGTGGAGCGCGGGCAGGTCGTCATCAAGCCGGGCTCGGTCACCCCGCACACCGAGTTCGAGGGGCAGGCGTACATCCTGTCCAAGGACGAGGGCGGCCGGCACACGCCGTTCTTCGAGAACTACCGCCCGCAGTTCTACTTCCGCACCACGGACGTCACCGGTGTGGTGACCCTGCCCAAGGGCACCGAGATGGTCATGCCGGGCGACAACACCGGCATCCACGTCGTGCTGATCCAGCCGATCGCCATGGAGGAGGGCCTGAAGTTCGCCATCCGCGAGGGCGGCCGGACGGTCGGCGCGGGTCAGGTCACCAAGATCCTCAAGTAGGGAGCCTCACCACGATCCGGACGTGGCCTCGGGCTGACCGAGGGCCGCGTCCAGGGTCGGGTGTGGGGGCAGCAGCCGGGTCAGTCCGGTGACCCGCATGATGCGCAGGGTGAGCGGGTGCGTGCAGACGAGCCGCAGCTCGCCGTCCTGGTCGAGGACCCGGGCGCGGGCCCGGTAGAGCAGGCGTAACCCGGAGCAGTCGAAGAAGTCGACCGGCCCCAGGTCGATCACCAGGCGGACATCGGGGCGTGCCGTGACCCGGTCCAGAAAGGGGGCGATCTCCATGGCCGCGGCGATGTCGATCTCGCCGCGGAACTCCAGCACCGTATGGCCCCGGTCGTGGTGGACACGCAGATGCCGGGTCGGCGGTGCGGGCTCCTGGTGCACGACGACATCGCCTCCAACCTGCTCCGTCCGCTGCGGGCTTGCAGGTCACCGGGGGCCGGGGTGACATCGTGCAGCGAGCGTACGAGCGCAGAAGGTCCCCCGGGTCCCTGGTGAGCGCAAATCCGATTCTCCGCCCTGCAAGTTACCCTCGTTAGAGTGAATTTGAGCATGTTCGATTGACATATGTCTTCGAATTGCGATGAAGCGCTTCCATAGGGGGTGCGGCAGGGCTACGACAGTGCGTGCCAGGCCTTGGAGAGTGCCTGGCGCAGCTGCTCGGTCTGGTGCGCCGTGAGGTCCCGGACCATCCGCTCCTCCAGCTCCCGCACGGGTGCCGCGAACTGCTCCAGCAGCTCCCGGCCGGCATCCGTCAGCAGGATCAACAGCTCGCGCCGGTTGCGCGGATTGCGCTCCCGCCGCACCAGCCCGCGGCTCTCCAGGGACCGTACGACATCGGCGATGGACTGGGCGGTGACGAACGAGTCGCGGGCGAGCTGTGCCGCCGACAGTCCGTCGTGCCGCTCCAGGACGGTGAGCGCGGTGTACTGCAGCGCGGTGATCCCGGACGGCTTGACCAGCTCGTCCAGGTGCGAGCGCACCACAAGCTCCACCTGCTTCACCATGTAGAGCAGGGACGGGGACGTCTTGGTCGCCTGGGTGTCGAGCATGAGTTCAGCCTAGAGCATTGACAGGAAACCTGTCTGTAATGAGACTGCGAACCAACAGGAATCCTGTTAGTTGAAAACTTGGCAATGAGGCTGAGGAGTGGTGATGACCGCCTTCGAGATCGAACCCGGACGGCTGTTTGTCGGGGGCCAGTGGCGCGAGGCCGCCGACGGAGCGCGCACCGAGGTGGTCGACCCGTCCCGGGGCGCGGTCGTCACCACCGTCGCGGAGGCGGGCGCCGCCGACGTGGACGCGGCCGTGCGCGCCGCCCGGGAGGCCTTCGACAGCGGCACCTGGTCCGGGCTGAGCGGCCGCGAGCGCGGCCGGATCCTGCACCGCGTCGCCGAGCTGATCCGCGAGAACGCCGACGAACTGGCCCGCCTGGAGAGCCTGGACGTCGGCAAGCCCATCTCGCTGTGCCACGCCGTCGACATCACCAACGCGGCCAACGACTACGAGCACTTCGCCGCCCTCGCCCACTCCCTGGACGGTGCCGTCCGCGACACCCCCATGAACGCCCTCGCCTACACCAAGCGCGAGCCGATCGGCGTGGTCGCCGCGATCACCCCCTTCAACTTCCCGCTGATCCTCGCCGGCTCGAAGATCGGCCCCGCGCTCGCCGCCGGCAACACCGTGGTGCACAAGCCGGCCGACGAGACCCCGCTGAGCGCCCTGTACATGGCCAAGCTGCTCCAGCAGGCGGGCGTCCCGGACGGCGTCGTCAACGTGGTCACCGGCACCGGACCGGTCGCCGGCGAGGCGCTGCTGCGCCACCGCGGAGTCGACAAGGTCGCCTTCACCGGCTCCACCGCCATCGGCCGCCACGTGGCTGCCACCGCAGGTGAGGCCCTCAAGCCCGTCACCATGGAACTCGGCGGCAACGCCGCCCACATCGTCTTCGAGGACGCCGACCTGGAGAAGGCCGTCGGCGCGATCATCAAGGCGTTCGTCTTCAACACCGGCCAGTTCTGCATGGGCGGCCCGCGCCTGCTCGTCTCCCGCCCGGTGTACGCCACCGTGCTCGGCATCCTCGCCGACGCCGTGCCCGGCGTACCGGTCGGTGACCCGCGCAACCCCGAGACCGTCGTCGGACCGATGGCGGGGGAGAAGCACCTGAAGAAGGTCGAGGAATACGTCGACATCGCCCGCAAGGAGGGCGGCCGCATCGTCTGCGGCGGCGAGCGGCTCGACCTCGACGGCGGCTACTACTACAAGCCCACCGTCATCGCCGATCTGTCCAACGACTCCCGTGTCGTCCAGGAGGAGATCTTCGGCCCGGTCCTGACCGTGCAGCCCTTCGACACCGAGGACGAGGCGATCGAGCTCGCCAACTCCACCCCGTACGGCCTGGCTTCCGGAATCCAGACCAGCAACCTCGCCCGCGCCCACCGCATCGCCGACCGCCTCCAGGCCGGCATCGTCTGGATCAACGACTGGGCCATGCTCGACCCCGCGGTGCCCTTCGGCGGAGTCAAGGACTCCGGTTTCGGCCGCGAGTACGGGCCCGAGGCCCTTGCCGCCTACACCAAGGTGAAGTCCGTCGTCGTCTCGCTCGACTGAGCCCGGCCGAACAGCCCGAACACGCCCGAAGATCAAGGGAGTTCGTACGATGTCCATCACCACCCGCGCCGCTGTCGTCGAGTCCGGCGGTGCGCCCTTCGCGCTCGCCGATGTCGAGCTGGACGAGCCCGGGCCCCACGAGGCGCTCGTCCGCATGGTGGCCACCGGCCTGTGCCACACCGACCTCGGCGTCGCGAGCGGCGGCCTGCCCTTCCCACTGCCGGGTGTGCTCGGTCACGAGGGCGCCGGTGTCGTCGAGGCCGTCGGACCGGCCGTCACCGGCATCGCCCCCGGCGACCACGTCGTGCTGTCCTTCACCTCCTGCGGCGAGTGCCGCAACTGCCACGGCGGCCACCCCGCGTACTGCGCGACCTGGCTGCCGCTGAACCTGATCGGCGGCCGCCGCGCCGACGGCACCAGCACCATCAGCCGGGACGGCATCCCGCTCGGCGGCCACTTCTTCGGCCAGTCCTCCTTCGCCGAGCGGGCGCTGGTGGACGAACGCAGCCTCGTCAAGGTCGACGCGGACGTACCACTGGAGTCGATCGCACCGCTCGGGTGCGGTGTGCAGACCGGAGTGGGCGCCGTCTGGAACGTGCTGAAACCGGTGACGGGCAGCACGATCGTCGTCCTCGGCGCCGGGGCCGTCGGCCTGTCCGCCGTGATGGCCGCCGCGCTGACCCCCGCCACCCGGATCGTCGCCGTCGACAGGGTCGGCGAACGCCTCTTGCTCGCCAAGGAGCTGGGCGCCACCCACACCGTCAACGTCGGTGAGGCCGACCTCGGCGAGGCACTCGCGGAGATCACCGGCGGCCGGGGTGCGGACGGTGTCGTCGAGACCACCGGCAGCGTCGCCGTGCTGCGCCAGGGCGTCGACGCGCTCGCCGCGCGCGGCACGCTGGTCGTCGTGGGAGCGCCGCCCTTCGGCAGCGAGGTGGCCCTGGACGTCAACGGGCTGCTCGGCGGCAAGCAGGTCGTCGGGCTCACCCTGGGCGACGCCGAGACGCAGTCGTTCATCCCCTCCCTGGTCCAGCTGGTGAAGGAGGGACGGCTTCCGCTGCACCGCCTGATCAGCACGTATCCGTTCGCGGACATCGACCAGGCGGTGCGGGACATGGGCGCGGGCAAGGCGATCAAGCCCGTGCTGACGTTCTGACTCAGTCGACCGTCAGGACCAGCTTCCCCGTGGTCCGGCCGGTGTCGCCGAGCCTGTGGGCCTCGGCGGCGTCGGCCAGCGGGAAGGTACCGGCGATCGCGGGGCGCAACTTCCCCGCCTCCACCAGCTCCGCGATCGCCTTGAGGCCGCTGTGCGACGCGTCCACCAGCATGCGCAGCGCCCGCACGCCCAGCCGCTCGGCCTCCTCGTCGAAGTCCTTCGAACCGACGGGCAGGATCGAGACGACGATCCCGCCGGGGCGCAGCACGCGCAGCGAGTTCGTCGAGGTGTCCCCGCCGATCGTGTCCAGGACGACGTCCACGTCCTTGACGGCCTCGGTGAAGTCCGTCTCCCGGTAGTCGATCGCCTCGTCCACACCGATCCCGCGCAGGAAGTCGTGCTTGCCCGCGCTCGCCGTGCCGATCACATGGGCGCCCAGCGCCTTGGCGATCTGCACGGCCACATGCCCGACCCCGCCCGCCGCCGCATGGATCAGCACCCGCTGACCTTGCTGGACGTCGGCGTACTCCACCAGGGCCTGCCAGGCGGTCAGGGAGACCAGCGGCAGTGCCCCCGCCTGTGTGTGGTCGATCGAGGCCGGCTTGTGCGCGAACCAGCGTGCCGGGCCGGTGACGTACTCGGCGTGCGAGCCGTGGCCGAACGGGTAGGACAGCATGCCGAAGACCTCGTCGCCGGGCTTGAACCGGGCGACGCCGATCCCGACCGCTTCGACGACCCCGGAGACGTCCCAGCCCAGGACGAAGGGCGGCTCGCCCAGGAAACCGCCGTTCGCGCGGTGCTTCCAGTCGGTCGGGTTGAGGCCGGCGGCGCGCACGCGGACCAGCACCTCGTTGGTGCGCGGCTCGGGGCGCGGCAACCGCACTTCCTTGAGGACCTCGGGACCGCCGAGGACGTCCTGGCTGATGGCTCGCATCGTGTTCACATCGCTCATGGTCACCCAGCCTGCCGGGGTCCGCCCGGCAAGAAAATGGCACGATTGCCAACCTTCGATAAGATCGTGCCATGACGGGTGAGCAGCGGGTGGAACGGGTCGTGGTGCTGGCCCTGGACGGCGTGTACCCCTTCGAGCTGGGTATCCCCAGCCGGATCCTCGGCGCCGCCGACGGCCGGTACGAAGTGCTGACCTGCAGCGTCGACGGCCAACCGGTGCGCACCTGCGCCGACTTCACCATCGGTGTGGAGCACGGTCCCGAGATCCTGACCACGGCCGACACCGTGGTGGTCGCCTCCATGACCCCCGCGCGCATCCCCACCGAGCTGCCCGCGGAGCTCGCCGCCGCCCTCGCCCGCATCCGGCCCGAGGCCCGGATCGTCTCCATCTGCACGGCCGCCTTCGTCCTCGCGGCGGCGGGCCTGCTCGACGGCCGGAGGGCCACCACGCACTGGCAGGTCACCGACGCGTTCCGGCGGCTGTACCCGCAGGTGGACCTCGACCCGGACGTCCTCTTCGTCGCCGACGGCCGCATCCTCACCTCGGCGGGCGCCGCCTCCGGCGTGGACGTCTGCCTGCACATCGTGCGCACCGACCACGGCAGCGAGCTGGCCAACGCCGTCGCCCGCCGCTGCGTCGTGCCGCCCTTCCGGGACGGCGGCCAGGCCCAGTACATCGAGCAGCCGGTCCCCCAGAGCGGTGCCGCGAGCACGGCCGCCACCCGTGCCTGGGCCCTGGAACGACTCGACGAGCCGCTCACCCTGTCCGACCTCGCCGCGCACGCCCGGATGAGCCTGCGCACCTTCGCCCGCCGCTTCAACGAGGAGGTCGGCCTCAGTCCCGGCCGCTGGATCGTCCAGCAGCGCATCGCCCGCGCCCGGCACCTGCTGGAGTCCAGCGACCTGCCCGTCGACCAGATCGCCGGACGCGTCGGCTTCGCGACCGGCGCGTCCCTGCGTCAGCACCTGCACGCCGCGATCGGCGTCTCTCCGCAGGCCTACCGGCGCACTTTCCAGACGGCCACCCGCTAGACGCGAACGTTCCCCGCCACCGCCGCGTCGCAGGACCGTAGGCCGGCGAGCGGAACAAAGGGGTGGGGGATGCGCGCACGAGTGGTGGCGACGACGGTGCTGGTCGCCTCGGCGGCGGTGGCGTGCGGCAGTGAGAAGGCCCGGGATCTCGTGGTCGACGGCACGGTTCCCGAGGCGCCCTACAGCGGGCCGCTGCACGTGCCCGTGCAGCACGTCGACGAGGACGGCGTTCGTGCTGTGCGGATCGCGTCGGGTGCCGCGGGCCGGGCATTGGAGTGCGACGGGCAGATGTACTCCGGCGGCGGCAGCGACCCGTGGAGCAAGGGTGACGGCGGCAGGACACCGGAGGACGGGCTCAGGGCGTACTTCGAGATCGAGCAGCCCGGCGTCCCCCGCTACGGCTACCGGGTCGAGCGCGAGGAGAAGGACCGCGTCCTGTACTCCTTCGACGTGGGCGGCAGGACCAAGGTGGCCGTGGTCGTCGCCAAGGACCAGAGGAACCGGCCCGGTTGGGGCCCGGAGACCAGCGCCTCCTGCGACCCGTCCGAACTCCCGGCGAGCTTCACCGACCGGCAGTGGTACGAGATCTGGACCGACCGGCACGGCAGACGGCTGCCGGTCACCGAGGTGAACAGCAGCGTCGGCCCGGCCCACTGCGACTGGCGGAAGGCGCACTTCCTGTCGCTGGGGGAGGGCCGGAAAAGCAGGCTGTACGCCCGCGATCCCGACGGAGTCCTCCCCGACGGCATGCTCACCTCCCCCTACGACGGGGACGTGCGCATGCCCGCCGACGCCCACGACAGCGGATACCGCTTCCACGACCGGCAGTTGTGGCTGACCGGCGATCCCGGCAAGGTCTACGTCCGCACGCCCGACGGCATCGAGGCCTGGCCGCTGGTGAAGGGGGGCATGGGCTGCGCGTGAGCCGCCGTCACCGGCTCGCGTGCAGGGCCACCAGCAACTGCCAGACCTCGTCGGCGATGTGGGCCGCGTCACCTTCAAGAAGGCCGTGCAGCCAGTCGGCCAGGACGCCCGCGAAGGTGGCGGCCACGGCCGACGCGACCAGCGGTGCGTCCGCGGCGCCCGCCCGTTCGCGCTCGCGGAGGCTGTAGGCGCGCAGGTCCCGGTGCAGCACCCGGCCGAGGGGGCCGCCGCCGCCCGGGGTCAGGAGTTCGCGGTACAGGCCGGCGTGCGGGGAGAGGGAGGCGAAGAACTCGGCGAGCGCGGGCGGCGCGTGCACCGGGTCCGGGCGGCCCTGCCACGAGTGCAGCGCCTCCACGGCCTCCCTTACGACATCCGCGCAGGCGTCGACCGCCAGCGCCTCCAGACCGTCGTAGTGGACGTAGAAGGTGGCCCGTCCGACACCGGCCCGCCGTACCAGCGCCGCCACCCCCACCTCCGCGAGGGGCCGCTCGGCGCACTCCGCGAGCAGCGCCTCCCGCAGCCGCGCCCGGGTACGCGCCGCCCGCGGGTCGTGAGGCGGGCGGCGGGTCACTGCGCGATCAGGACGGCGGCCAGGGCGAGCGCGCCGGGCAGTGCCTGGGCGAACAGGATGCGGCGGTTGGCCGTCACGGCGCCGTACACGCCCGCGATGACGACGCAGCACAGGAAGAACACCTGGGCGCGGAAGCCGGTCGGGTCCGCCGCGATCAGGCCCCAGACCAGACCGGCCGCGAGGAAGCCGTTGTAGAGGCCCTGGTTGGCGGCCATCGGCGCGGTCGCCCGCGCCATCTCCCGGTCGAAGCCGTGCAGCGCCCGCCCGGGCTTCTTCTGCCACAGGAACATCTCCATCACCAGGATGTAGGCATGCAGGGCGGCCACCAGACCGACCAGTACGTTCGCGAGCGTCTCCATTGCAGGGCTCCGTCATTCTTGTTTCGATTTCCTGGACAGGTGTCCACTATAGCGGGACAGGTGTCCAGGAAGTGTCACTGTCAGTGCCCGCCGATAGCCTGCGCACATGACTGATCGACAGGTGATCGTGCGACGCGCCCGCGCCGAGGACATACCGGGCCTCGTCGCCTCCAGCGCCGGGTTGTTCGCCGAGGACGGCGGCACCCGGGACAGCAGCGTGAATGTCGACTGGCCGCGCGAGCACGGCGCGCAGTCGTTCGCCGCGGCCCTGGAGGACCCGGCACGCCTCGTCCTCGCCGTGGAGCACGACGGACAGGTCGTCGGACACCTGATGGGATCCGTCACCGGGCCCACGGAGAAGCGGACCGTCACCTCCGCGACCCTGGTCAGCATCTACGTCCGCCCCGAGCACCGGCGTGCCCGAGCCGGGGACCGGCTGGTGGAGGAGTTCCTGGACTGGGCCCGGCGGCAGGGCGCCGAGCACGCCGAGGTGACCGCCTACGTGGCGAACGCGGAGGCCATCCGGTTCTACGAGCGGGGCGGCTTCGCCGCCATGACGGTCACCCTGCGCCAGCCCCTGTAGCGCCGCGGCGCAGCTCCAGGGCGCGCAGGGCCAGCTGCATCTCGAACTGGGCCGCGGGGTCGTGCAGTTGGGAGCCGAACAGCTCGTCCAGCTGGCGCATGCGGTAGCGCACCGTCTGGGGGTGCACGGCCAGCCGGACGGCGACCTCGCTGGCATTGTGCCCGCACAGCAGCCAGCTGAGCAGGGTCTCCGCCAGGCGTTCGCGCTGCGGTGGCCGCACCTGCTCCAGCGGGCGCAGCCGGTGCTCGGACATGGCGTCGATCAGAGCGTCGTCGCGCAGGAGCAGCAGCGTGGCCAAGTGGTCCTGGCAGCGCACCATTTCGCCGTCCGCGAGCACGCCACGCTGCACCAGGTCCAGCGCCTCGGACGCCCAGCGCAGCGATCGCGCCCCCTCCTGCAGGGCCACCGTGGGGCCCATCGCGGCCCGCCGTCCGTGCAGCGCCCCGGCCACCGCGCGCGCCCGACCGGGTCCCTCCGGGTCCGGCACGACCAGCACGGCCGGCTGGACGTCGAAACGGGCGAGGAACTCGGGCGCCACGATCGGCTGCCCGGCCGCCTGCGGTCGATGGTCGATCGCCACCACCGCGAGCGCACGCGGCACCGGCCAGCGTGCGCTCTGCGCGAGGTCCGCGATGGCCTCCGCGGAGGCGGGCGGATCCGCGGTGAGCAGGTCGAGCAGCCGGGTGCGGCGCTGCTGCAGCTCGCCGGCCGCGTGCAGCCGTGCCTCCGTGTAGCCCGCGGTCGTCGCCGCCGCCATCTCGTCCAGATGCAGAAACAGCGCCTCGCCGAAGGCCGCCAGCACATTGCGCGGCAGCAGATCGGCGTCGACCAGCGCGTTCACCCGCCGCCACGTCACCCGTGCGCCCAGGCGCAGTGCCGACTGGAACGAGTCGAGGCTGCGCCCCTCCTCGGCCTCCCCACGGCCGATGCGCTGATACGTCGCCTTCACCGGCTCCCAGTCCGTGTCCGGCTTCGCCATCCGCTCAAGGAAACCCTGCAGCGCATGGTCCACGCCGCGGTGCACCCCCTGCATGTACGTGTCGTCGGCGGGGCGCGCGTACTCGGGGATCTCGGTCCTGATCGCCCGTACGACCTCCTCGGTGATGTCGGCGAAGAAGGGTCTGAGGTGGTGGTGCAGGCCCGTCGGCAACGCGTTGAACGGACCGCGCGGCTCCTCCACCGGCACAGCGGCTCTCTTCGGCACGGCCGCGACGATACCCGCCAGTAATCCATCAGGGCTTATCAGCGGCGGACAGTCATGGACATGTGTGTTGTCACCGTCTGACAAGTTCGCGGGTCTGTAAAGGGATTTGTCGATGTGTGGGCTGCTGGCTGAGAGTGATGGAACCCTCACTTCCGCCGACTGTTCGAGGTTGATCCTTTCGGGTTCAAACCCGATAAGCTCCTGTGCGGCGCTGCGAGTTGACTCGATCGCGATCGGTCGTCCCGTGGTGTTTCATGCACCAGTGCGCTCCCTTTTTGCACACCCCCCTGTTCGTTCGTGTTGCTTGTAAGGATGCAGATGGAACTCGCCACTCCGCCGCCGGCGGCGCGGGCCCCTGTCGCCTGGTACAGCTGGTGGTTGATGCCGCTGGCTTTAGGAGGCGGGACGGTTGCCGCCACGTTCATGAGCTCCGAGCGAATAGCCGCCGGTGTCGCGGGTGTCGCGGCCACCGCCGCGAGCGCCGTGTGCGTCCGGCTGCTGCTCCGCACCCGCACGCAGCTGAGCGCCACCGAGGGCTCCTTCCGCGCCACGCAGGCCGAGCACTCGCAGCAGTGGCAGCAGCATGTCGCGGGCCTGGAGCGGAAGTACGCCGCCGAGCGCGGCTTGCTGGAGGCCCAGCTGAATGACCAGTCCGGTGCCTACGAGGCGCGGCTGGCGGAGCAGAGCTCGACGTACGAGGCCCAACTCGCCGAACAGACACGGGCCTTCGAGGGGCGCCTCGCCGACCAGGCCACGTCGTACGAGGCTCAGCTCGCCGACCAGGCCGAGGTCTGGCGGGAGCAGCTCGCCCACCAGCACGACGCGGTGGCCCGGCTCGCGAACGAGCAGCTGCCCGACGCGCTGAAGCGGCTGCGTGCCGGTGACGCCGTCGACGACCTGCTGCCCGAGGCGGGCCAGTGCGCCAAGGTCAGCGCCGATCTGCAGGCCGAACTGCGCAAGGTGCTGCGCACCGCCCTGATCGGTGTCGAGGAGGAGTTCAACCGCTCCACCACCGCCGAGCAGGCTGTGATCAGCATCGGCAACCGCATTCATGTGCTGACCAGCAAGCTCCGCGGCCGGCTGCACGAGATGCAGGGCGAGCACGGCCGGCTCCCGGCCGTCGCCCGCGGTCTGATGGAACTCGACCAGGAACTCGGCCCCGCCGACTCGCTCGCCGCGAGCATCGGCGTGCTCGGCGGCTCGGACCGGCCGGGCCGGCAGTGGCAGGAGCCGCAGCGCCTGCTCAGCGTGGTGCGCGGCGGTATCGGCCGGATCAAGGACTTCCACCGCGTCGAGGTCCGTCATCTGCCCGAACTCGGCGTCGACGGCGGCCTGGTGGACCACCTCACGCTGATCTTCGCCCAGCTGCTGGACAACGCGGCCCGTTACTCGCCGCCCAGCGAGCCCGTGCTCGTCTCCGGCAAGGAGGTGCCCAACGGCGTCGGCATCGAGATCCAGGACTCCGGCAAGGGCCTGAACGAGGAGAAGAAGCGCGAGGCCGAGGAGGCCCTCACCGGCATCGCGGCCGGACCCGGCATCGGCGGAATCTCCGAGGACGCCAACATCGGCCTGCGCGTCGTGGGCGCTCTCGCTCGCCGCTACGGCATCCGCGTCACCTTCGCGGACTCGCCCTGGCTCGGTACTTCGGTGGTGGTCGTGGTCCCGCACAAGTACTTCAGCCCGCTTCCCGCGGCCGCTGCGACCACTGCCACGACCGGTGCGGCAACCGCTGGATCGAGTCCGGCGGCCCGGCCCGCGGTGGCCGCGTCGGCATCGGCGGCGTCGTCCGCCCAGCCGGTGGCCGAGCCTTCCGAGGCGGTGGACACCACTCCCGGCGGACTGCCCCGGCGCCGCAGCAAACGGCACGAGGCAGAGGCCACGGTGCGGCACCAGCCGGCCGAGCGCACCGAGCGGACGGAGGAGACCGCGGTCTCCTCCGTCCCGCCGGACGCCTCGTTCACCGGCCTGGCTGCCTTTGCCACCGCCGGCCGCGAGGCCGACGAGGAGTCCACCACGGAGGACACGGGGCCCTTCGGCCGCCCGTCCACCGAGCACCGCACTGAAGAGAGCGACTAGTCCACATGACGCAACAGGGAACCGACGTGAGCTGGGCGCTCCGCGATCTGGTGGAGTCCATCCCGGAGATCCGCTTCGCCCTCGTGGCCTCCAGCGACGGCAAGGCCATCACCTCCTTTGGCGCCGAAGACCCCGACGACGTGGACCGGTTCGCGGCCGTGGTGGCCGGCCTGCAGGCGCTGGCGCAGCCGGTCGCCGAGCAGTTCCCCAGGTACGCGGGGCAGCTGCGGCTGGCGATGATCGAGGTCGACGGGGGGCACCTCTTCGTCGTACGGGCCGGTGTGGAGACGTATCTCGGGGTCCTGGCCCGCGAAGGCCTCGACCAGGGGCTGCTCGGCCACCAGATGAGGGACCTGGCCCGGAGGATGGGCGAGCTCCTCGGCACCAGTCCGCGCCTGGAGGAGCACTCTGGATGAGTGCTCCCCGCAGGCCCACGGACCCGTCCGGTCTCGAGCGCTACTACGTCCTCACCGGGGGGCGCAGCGGACCGGGCGGTTCGGCGTCGAGTCTCGACGTGGCGACCCTCATCGTCTCCCTGGCCGCCCCCGTACCGGGTATGCAGCACGAACACGAGGACATCCTCCGGCGCTGCCGCGATCCGCTGTCGGTGGCCGAACTCGGCGCCCACCTGGGACTGCCCTTCAACATTCTTGCGGTGCTGCTGGCGGATCTGCTCGAGGCAGGCCACGTCGAAGCCCGTGACCCCATCCCGGCGCACGGTGCCGGTCGCGGGCCCGACCTCGCGCTCCTTGAGGAGGTACTCAGTGGACTTGAACGGCTTTGATCACCCTGGCCGCCCGGCAGCCGGCGGCACCCGCTCGGTGAAGGTGATGATCGCCGGCGGCTTCGGCACCGGGAAGACCACCATGGTCCGCTCGGTCAGCGACATCAAGCCGCTGACCACCGAGGAGACGCTCACCCAGGCAAGTGCCGACGTCGACCATCTCATCGGCGTCGCCGACAAGACGGAGACCACCGTCAGCCTGGACTTCGGCAAGATCAGCCTCAACGACAGCCTGATGCTCTACCTGTTCGGCACCCCCGGCCAGGAGCGCTTCTGGTTCCTGTGGAACGGCCTGTTCAAGGGCGCGCTCGGCGCGGTGGTCCTGGTCGACACGCGGCGCCTGGCCTCCAGCTTCCGGGCCATCGAGGAGATGGAGCGGCAGGACGTCCCCTTCGTCGTCGCCCTGAACGTCTTCCCCGACTCCAAGGAGTATCCCGTCGAGGAGATCCGCGACGCCCTGGACATTCCCGACCACATCCCGGTCGTGGCCTGCGACGCCCGCGACCGCGCCTCCAGCCGTGATGTGCTCGTCACGCTGATCCAGCACCTGAAGGCCCGCTCCGCCGTCGCAATGGAGTCCCGATGAACGCCCAGCCCTTAAACGATCCCGACACCCCGAGCGGGTGCCCCGTCGCACACGGGGCCGACCTCACCCGGCTGTTCGGGCCGGAGGCGTCGACCGACCCGTACGGCATCTACGAGCGGCTCCGCAAGGAGCACGGGTCGGTGGCGCCGGTGCTGCTCGAGGGCGACGTCCCCGCCTGGCTGGTCCTCGGCTACCGCGACAACCGGCGGGTGCTGGACAACCCGCGCCAGTTCAGCCGGGACGCGCGGATCTGGCGGGACTGGCGCGAGGGGCGCATCCCCGAGACGCATCCTCTGATCCCGATGGTCGGCTGGCGGCCCGACTGTGTCTCCCAGGACGGCGAACCGCACCGCCGGCTTCGGGGCGCGGTCACCGACGGGCTGCTCGCGGCCTCCAGCCGCGGAGTGCGGCGACACGCCACGTACTTCGCGAACAAACAGATCGACGCGTTCGCCGAGACCGGGCGCGCCGACCTGGTGGCCGACTACGCCGAGTACCTGCCGATGCTCGTGATCACCCGGATCCTCGGCCTGCCCGCAGCGGACGCGCTACGCCTGGTCGAGTCGTGCGCCCAGGTCTTCAAGGGCGGCGAGGGCGCCCTCGAGCACAACGGCCGGATCATGCAGATCCTCTCCGAACTGGCCGAGCGCAAGCGGGCCGAGCCGGGCTCCGACTTCACCACGGCCCTGCTGGAGCACCCGGCCGGCCTCGACCACGACGAGGTCGTCAGCCATCTGCGCCTGGTGCTGATCGCCGCGCACACCACCACCAGCAACCTGCTGGCCCGTGTCCTGCAACTGGTCCTCACCGACGCCGGCCGGCTGTCCGGGCTGGTCAGCGGGCAGCTGAACATCTCCTCGGTGGTGGAGGAGGTCATGTGGGACACCCCGCCGCTGGCCGTGCTGCCGGGCCGGTTCGCGGCCGCCGACCTGGAGCTCGGAGGCCATCACATCCAGGAGGGAGAGCTGCTGGTCATGGGCCTGGCCGCCGGCAACCTCGACCCGGAGGTACGGCCCGACTCGGCCGTCGCCGTGCAGGGCAACCAGTCGCACCTGGCGTTCAGCTCCGGACCGCACGAGTGCCCGGGGCAGAACATCGGCCAGTCCATCATCGAGATCGGCGTGGACGTCCTGCTGCACCGGCTGCCGGGCCTGCGCCTGGCCGTGCCGTCGGAGGAGCTCTCCTCGACCGCCTCCACCTGGGAGTCCCGGCTCGACAGCCTGCCGGTCGAGTTCTCCGTCTGACACCGCTGCCCGGCCGGACCCCCGGCCGGGCAGCGGTGTGTCAGCCGTCGAGCCAGTCGCCCTCGACGCCCGTGGGACGGTATCCCGTGGCGTTCCAGAGGAAGTGCGGGTGGGCGGCGCCGAACATGTAGGCGAGCAGTGCGGTGTCCTCCCTGCCGGTTCGAGGGTCGTGCAGGGTGTGGAACTGCTCGGATCCGACCACGCCGGAGTCCTGCTGGACCTGCCGGGCGCGGTCCGGTGACGGTGCGGCGCCGGCTGCCTCGACGGCGGCGAGGTAGGTGCGGCTCAGGATCTCCCAGGTGCTGTCGATGTTGCCGTACCAGGGCCCGTGCAGTGCTTCGAAGGCATGGAGCTCGCCGTCGAAGAGGCGCCAGGCCCGGGGGTGCTGGTCTCGGCAGCGTGCGGACAGCTCGGCGGCCCGGGAGCTCAGTGCCGGCGCGCTCGGCCGCGGGGCGATGGTGAGGGTGGTGCCGTCGGTGAGGATGCCGGTGCACGGGTTGGGCTGCAGGTCGCACAGCGGGCAGTCCTCGGCCGGGGGGAGGCCCGCGGTGATGCCGTCGAACCACAGGGCGTGGCGGCCCGTGAGCCCCATCCAGACGATGGTGGTGGTCATCAGCCAGGTGTTCCACATCGGGTCGTGCGCCTCGGGCGTGCAGCCGTACTTGACGATGGCTATGGCGCAGGCGGCGTAGAGGGCCTTGGTGTGGGCGGGCATGTCGGCGAGCCAGAAGTTGCTGATCTCGCCGGTGAGGGCGTCGGCCCGGACGTCGGCCATGTCGTCGATGACGCGGCACAGCAGCAGGGAGGCGAGGTTTTCCTCCTGCCAGAGTTCGCTGTCGGGTGCGACGTGCCAGAACAGGCAGTCCAGCATCTGGAGCATCGAGTAGGTGCTCTGGCTGAGGGGGTTGGTCTGGGGGAGCACGACGTTGCCCGCCTCGTGCTGCCGGAGCCAGTACTCGTCGACGGATCGCTTGTGGGCGGCGAAGAGTCCGGAGACCAGGGCCCGTGCGCTGTTGGTGCTGAAATTCTCGGCCAGCCGCTCTTCGACGTGTTGGGTCAGGCGCGTCGTGTCGATGGTGTCGATCACGCGCTTGTATTCGTGGAAGACGAGGATGTCGTCCTCGAAGCGGTGGCGGTGGCCGAGGTCCCGTTCGAGGTCGTTCATCTGCCGGGTCCAGGACCATCCACCGGTCAGGACGCTGTCGAGTTCCCGGCGGTGTGGCCAGGTCTTGGTGGTGAGGGGACGCCCGGCGCTCTGCCGCCAGCGGTAGTCGTCCAGCGTGCGTACGGGGGGCGTGGGCAGGCGACGGCACAGGGCGCAGGCGCATCCGGTGGTCGGCTCCTGTTCGCGCGGCGCGGCGAGTGCCCGGCTCCGCCAGGCCCCTTCCAGCATCGTGCAGGTCAGTCGGCATATCTCTATGTCGGTGGCGACTTGGGGGAAGGCCGCTTCTATCACGCGCAGGGCGGCGTCGAGGTGCCGCAACCTGGCCTGGCCCTCCTCGTCGGGAGGGAGGAACGCGGGCCGCGCCAGATGGATCGCTCCCGCCACTTGCAGCGTGGTACTGGAGTGCGGGGAGCCGAGGTCGTCCAGCCGCTGCTGAGCGGCGTTCCGGCTCCTGCGGTACTCCTCCGTGCTCCCCTTGATGCGCTTCTCCAAGAGGCGGGCCAGGGCGTTCGCCGCCTCCGTGGGCTGGAGCGGGACGCTCGGCTGCGCCGGGATCAGGCTGTCGGCGGACGCCTGCGGAACAGTACCTGCGACTCGAGATTTCACACCGGTCTCCCATCAAGCTGTGGACATGACAAATGGATCGATCGGCCATGGTGGTCGGCCGTTCGTGTCCGAGGGTTTTCTGTGCCTTCCGCGACGGCCCGACCGGCCGCCCGTGCGGCCCGGTTCAGGCGAGGCGCAACCGCCGGATCCGGGGTGCGCGGCAGCTGGGGGAAGGCCAGAGGATCCCCTGATGTCTGCTGATGGGGGTGTCGAAGGGGAGGTCGAACGTGACGTCCTGAGGCATGCGCTTCCTTCCGGGAGACGGCGATGCAGAGTCCCCCCGGCCCTGCGAACGGGTGGCCGAAATGACCACCCGTGCCCTCGAACTGAGCTTCTATGGCCGAAAGTTGAACCGAGAAGCGATACGAGGCTGCCCAGAGCGTAAATGATCTACGCGTGACCTCACCGTGATGTGCGTTACTGCTTACGCCTCATGAGCTGCGTACACTGCCTCCCCTCCCACATAGGTCCGCGCCACACTCGTCTGCGCGATCTCCTCGGTCGGCCCGTCGAACGGGTCGCGGTCCAGGACCACCAGATCGGCCAGCGCGCCGACCCGGATTAGGCCGGTGTCGTCGAGGTGGTTCACATGAGCCGATCCTGCGGTGTACGCGGTCAACGCCGCGGCGAGATCGATGCGTTCACCGGGCAGGAACACCGGGGCGCCGTCGCCCTCGGGTGTCACACGGTTGACCGCGACATGGATCCCCTGGAGCGGGTCGGGGCTGCTGACCGGCCAGTCGCTGCCCGCCGCGAGCCGGGCCCCGGAGCGCAGCAGCGCACCGAACGGGTACTGCCACGCGGCCCGTTCGGCCCCCAGGAAGGGAATGGTCAGCTCGTCCATCTGCGGTTCGTGCGCGGCCCACAACGGCTGGATGTTCGCCGTCGCGTCGAGCCGGGCGAAGCGCGCCACGTCGTCGGGGTGCACGACCTGAAGGTGCGCCAGATGCGGCCGGGTGTCGCTCGGTCCGTTCGCCGTGCGCGCCGCCTCGACGGCGTCCAGGGCGTCGCGTACGGCCCGGTCGCCCAGCGCGTGGAAATGGCACTGGAAGCCGAGGCCATCCAACTCGGTCACGTACTGGGGAAGTTGACCGCGGTCGATGAAGCTCTTGCCGCGATTGGCGGTGGCGCAGCCGCACTTGTCCAGATAGGGGTCGAGCAGCGCGGCCGTGCCGTTCTCGGCGACCCCGTCCAGCATCAGCTTCACGGCGCCGGCCCGGAACCGGCCCTGGCTCAACGCGGCCCGCTTCTCGACGAGTTCGGGGATCTGCTCGGCCCCGCGCTCGCGGTCCCACCACAGCGCACCCATCACGCGAGCGGTCAGTGAACCGTCCCGTGCCGCTGCCAGATACGCCCCCGAGGGGTCGTCCATACCGAGGAAGTCCCCGACCAGCGCGTCCTGCCAGGCCGTGATGCCGAGTGCGTGCAGATGGCGCTGCGCGTGCAGTAGCGCCGCCAGCCGGTCGGCCGCGGTGGCCGGGGGAGTGAGCCGCCCCACGAGCTGCATCGCCCCCTCCTGGAGGGTGCCGCTCGGCTCGCCCGCCGCGTCCCGCTCGATGCGCCCGTCGGCCGGGTCCGGAGTGTCGCGGCCGATGCCCGCCAGCTCCAGGGCGCGGCTGTTGACCCACGCGCCGTGATGGTCACGGTTGGGCAGATAGACCGGTCGGTCGGGGACGACGGCGTCCAGGAGCTCCTTCGTCGGGGTACCGCCCTCGAAGGCCTCCATGGACCAGCCGCCGCCGAGGATCCACTCCCGCCCGGGGTGTGCGTCGGCATACGCGCGGACCGCGGCGAGCGTCTCGTGCGCCGTCCGGGCCCCGGTCAGATCGCACTGGCTCAGTTCCAGCCCGGCCGGGACCGGATGGACGTGCGCGTCCTGGAAGCCCGGCAGCAGCAGCCGCCCGGCCAGGTCGACCACTTCGGTCCGCGGCCCGGCGAGAGCGCGGACCTCGTCGTGTCCTACGGCGGTGATGCGGTCGCCGGTGACGGCCACGGCGGTGGCGGTGCGGCCCTCGGGGGTGAGGACCGGGCCGCCGGTGAGGAGAAGGTCTGCGTGCATGTTCCGTTCCTGGTGGGGGTCAGTTGGGGGTGGCGAGCAGCTGCGGCGCCTCGGCGTCCGTGCCGTCGCCCGTGCGGAAGTACGGCGACCTGCGCACCCACCTGGCCCAGGCGGCGGCCACGAAACCAGACGTGATCATCGCCAGGGGAGTGAGGAGCAGGAACCAGCCGTTGTCCGCGCGGAGTTCGAGATGGTCGGTGGAGGAGTAGAAGGACCAGCCGAGATAGCCGCCGAGTCCGAGCAGTGCCACGGCGCTCAGCGCGGGCAGCACGACCGCCCGTACGCCCTGGCGCCAGTCCTCGCGCAGCAGCGAGCGGAAGCGCGCGGCCGCCGCGAGGGCCGTGAGCGCGTAGGAGAGGGCGACCACGATGCCCACCGCGCTCACCGTCGCCATGATCATGTCCGCGAGCCGCGGAATGACCAGGGCGAGGGCCGCGATCGCGGTGGCGAGCGCGCCGATCAGCAGCGTCCCGGCGGCCGGAGTCCCGTAGCGGGAGCTGACCTTGGACCACACCGGCCCGAGGGTACGGTCCCGGCTCATCGCGAACATCGCCCGGGCCGTCGGAATCACACCGGCCTGCAGCGAGGCGACCGCCGAGAACATCAGCGCCACCAGAGGCAGCGCGGCCAGCGGCTGGGAGGCCAGCCGGTCTCCGAAGAACGCCAGCCCCTGGGCGCCGTGCCCGGCCAACTCGGGCTCGGACAGCACCCGTTGGAAGGCGACCGAGCCGATCAGGAAGAGCGTCAGCATGGTGACCAGGGTGATGATCCCGGCGCGGGAGGCGTCGCGCGGGTCGCGCACCTCCTCGTTCACGCTGAACGCGGCCTCGAAGCCCCAGTAGCAGAACACCGACAGCAGCAGTCCCTGGGCGAGCGCCGACGCCGACGGGATGGCGAACGGGTCGAACCAGCTCAGGCTGAAGGCGTGCGGCCCGCGCACGATGCCGTAACCGCAGAACCCGAGCAGGACGACGTACTCGAAGACCAGCAGCCCGGTCTGCAGCCGCGCCGCGGTCCGGATGCCGGTGACCGCGGTGAGCGTGACCGCGACCAGGACCAGGATGCCGACCGCGGTCGTCTGCACCGTCGAGCCGGGGTCCAGGGCGAGCCCGGCCACCCGGTGCAGCCCGGCCTCCCCGGCGAGCTGGATCAGCGCCGACCCGGTCACCGCGGTGGTGTACGCGAGGAACGCCAGCGTGGCCACGATGTTCACCCAGCCGACCATGAAGCCCAGCCACGGGCTGAGCGAACGGCCCACCCAGACATAGCCGTTGCCCGCGTTCGGCTCCACCCGGTTCAGCCGGGAGAAGGCGCCCGCGATGCCGAGGACCGGCAGGAACGCCAGCAGCATGATCGCCGGGAGATGCAGGCCGACCACGCCGGCCGTGACACCCAGGCCGATCCCGATGCTGGTGGTGGCGGCCGTGCTGGACGCGGCGATGGCGATGCCGTCGAGCACGCCGAGGGACTTGCGCAGCGCGGGCCGCGCTGGTGGGGCTGCACCGAAGGGCTGGTCGGACATGGCCGGTCTCCGCTCGCACCTGGGGGCCTGGGCGGCCCCGGTGAACGCACATGAAACTGCCCGGGGACTTAACAGGTCAACGGTGTTGTCATAAGGTGCGGGCACCGGCCCCAGGAGGCAGCCCATGAGCGAGCGCGTCGTCCCGCCCACCGCCCGGCAGCGCAGACGGCCCACCAAGCAGGGTGTCGTCCTCTCCGAGGAACTGATCGTCGCCACGGCGCTCAGACTGATCGAGGAACACGGCGCGGAAGCCCTCTCCGTCCGCCGCCTCGGCCGCGCCCTCGGCGCCGACCCGAGCTCGCTGTACCGCTACTTCCGGCACACCGACGACCTGATGCTGGCCATCGCCGACGAGCTCATCGGCCGTACCCTGCGCAGTTGGCGGCCCACCGGCGACTGGCAGGCCGACCTGCGCGACCTCGGCCTGCGCATGCACGCGGGCGCCCTCGCCCATCCGCGGGCGGCCGTCCTGAGCTCGTACCGGGTCACCGGGCGGGCGTACGAGATCCAGGCCGTCGAGACCATCCTCGGCGTGCTGCGCGACGCCGGCTTCCCCGACCCGGACGCGGTGCGCATCTACCACGCCTTCGTCGACCAGTCGCTCGCCTTCGGGGCCCTCGACTCGGCGAGCACGGCGCTGCCGAAGGCCGCCCAGGAGGCGGAGGCGGGGGTGTGGCGGGCCACCTACGCACGACTGCCCGCCGACACGCACCCGCACATCGCCGCGACGGCCCGCCACCTCGTGGCCGACATGCCCCGCAGCTCCTATCCGGCCGCCCTGGACCTGCTGTTGAGCGCTGCGGCGGCACGGCTGGCGGAGGTGCGGGCACACCCCGGCGGGGTGGGCGAGCGGCCTGCCGCCGACTGAATCCGCCGGACCGGGATATCCGTGAGGTACAGGGCCGCGGGGCAGGAAGTCCCGCGCCCCGGACCGTTCGGAGGAGACATGCCACTGGTGGAAGCGGGTTATCTGGTGCTCGACTGCGTCGAGCCCGAGAAGCTCGCGGTGTTCTACAAGGAGCTGCTGGCGGCCGAGGAGACGGACGCGACCGCCAACCGCGTGGAGATCAGGGGCGCCGACGGCACCCGGCTGGCCTTCCGCCGCGACGTGAACGCGACGCCGCCGAGCTGGCCGCGCCCCGAGAACTCCCTCCAGGTCCATCTGGACTTCATGGTGGAGGACCTGGACGCGGTGGAGCGCAAGGTGATCGAACTGGGCGGACGCCCCCTGGACACCAAGGACGCGTCCGGCCCCTTCGAGGAGCGCGGCTACGCCGACCCGGCGGGCCACTCCTTCACCCTGCGCCGCACCACACCGACGGCGCCCAAGCAGGGCTGACGCCCGGGATCAGCAGGTCGGGCAACTATGTCCGCTTCGGTGCAGTAGCGCCCTGAAGGGGCGCGGGGAACTGCGCGACCAGCCACCAGGCGCCGCAGACGATCGACGGACATCGCCGCACAGCCCGCAGAGCGCCTAGTCCCGGCCGCCCTGGTCGCCGGCCGGCCAGACGCCGGTCGAGCGTTCGATGGCTTTCGCCCCGGTGCGGTCGATCGCACTGCGCACCACGGCGAACAGGGCGCCCTGGACCGCCGCGGCGAGCAGGATCTCGCCCCAGCCGCGCTCCCGGTCCAGGGCGTCCGGTGCGTCCTCCTCGTGCCGCAGCGCCATCCACGTCTTGCGGAAGGCGAGCGAGGCGATCGCCCCGCTTGCCCAGCCCATGGCGAACCCCAGGGGCTTGTAGGCGAGCGGCAGCTTCAGCTTCCTCTTCTTCGTCTTCGCCACGTCTGTCTCCTTCGTCGGTCAGGGCCGGTCCGTCGCGGCAACCCGCTCACCCACCGGGACGGGCCCCGGTGGCGTCCCGTCGCCGAACGGCCGGCCGCCCAGTTCCTCGCGGTGATGAGGCGTCAGCCACCCCGACAGGTCCGGCCCGAGGGGCACGATCCCGGTCGGGTTGATGCCGGTGTGCACCTGGTAGTAGTGCCGTTTGATGTGGTCGAAGTCGACGGTGTCACCGAAGCCGGGCGTCTGGTAGAGGTCGCGAGCGTACGCCCACAGGACCGGATTCTCCGTGAGCTTGAAGCGGTTGCACTTGAAGTGGCCGTGGTAGACGGCGTCGAAACGCACCAGGGTGGTGAACAGCCGGATGTCCGCCTCGGTGATCGTGTCACCGACCAGATAGCGCTGCCCGGCCAGCCGCGGCGTCAGCAGCTCCAGCCGCCGGAAGACACCGGCGCACGCGGCCTCGTACTCCTCCTGGTCCGTGGCGAAACCCGCCCGGTACACACCGTTGTTGACGTCCTCGTAGACGTCCGCCATCACCGAGTCGATCTCGTCGCGCAGGGCGTACGGGTACAGGTCGGGTGCCCCGTCGCGGTGCAGGGCCCGCCACTCGGTGGCCAGGTCCAGGGTGAGCTGCTGGTAGTCGTTGGTCACCAGCTTCCCGCTGGGTACGTCGACGATCGCGGGCACGCTCACGCCGCCCGGGTAGTCGGTCTCCCGCCGGTCGTAGGCCTCGCTGAGGAAGCGGATGCCGAGGACCGGGTCGCGGCCGTCCGGGTCCAGGCTGAAGCGCCAGCTGCGGTCGTCCTGGATCGGGTCGGCGATACCCAGGGACAGGGCGTCCTCGAGGCCGAGCAGCCGGCGCGAGACCAGCGCCCGGCTCGCCCACGGGCAGGCACGGCTGGCCACCAGCCGGTAACGGCCCGCCTCGACCGGCCACCCGTCCCTGCCGTCCGCCGTGATCCGGTCCGTGAAATGGCTCTTGGACCGCTTGAACGTCCTCTGCCCGTAGCTGCTGTTGCCCCCGCCTCCCATGATTCCTCCCTGTGTCGTGTGTCCCCTGAGGACCGGGTTCCCCCTGTTCGATGACCGGGTTCCCCGCATTCCTTCGATTCCCCCGAATTCCGCCCGCGCGGTGTGAGCCGCCACCAGAGGGGCAGTCGGCGAAGGTGAGCGGGACATCCTCTGCATCCTCGGACGACAAGGCGGACCGCAGGACACGCGTCACCGTGCTGGTGGCGCTCGCCGCCAACCTTCTGATCGCGGCGGCCAAGGCCGCCGGCGGCCTGCTGGCCGGATCACCGGCTCTGCTGTCGGAGGCGGCGCACTCGGTGGCCGACAGTTTCAACGAGGTCTTCCTGCTGGCCGCGTTGCGCCGCAGCCGCCGTCCGGCCGACGAACGGCACCCCTTCGGCTACGGCAAGGAACGGTTCTTCTGGTCGCTCCTGGCAGCCGTCGGGATCTTCGTCATGGGTGGCTGCTTCTCCTTCTTCCAGGGCGCCGAGGCCCTCAAGAACGGCGCCGAGGAAAAACTGAGCGGTTATGTCGCGGGCCTGATCGTGCTGGGCGTCGCCTTCCTCGCCGAGGGCGTCTCACTGCTGCGGGCCCTGCACCAGGTGCGCCGCCAGGGCGGCACACAGGGCATGCGCGACCCGGCGCTGCGCACCGTGGTAGCCGAGGACGGCACCGCGGTGCTCGGCGTGACGCTGGCCGCCGCGGGCATGACGCTGCACATGGTCACCGGGCAGGTGGTGTGGGAGGCGTCCGCCTCGCTCGCTATCGGCGCGCTGCTGGTCTTCGTCGCCTACCACCTGGGCCGCGAGGCCCGCGACCAGCTGATCGGGGAGTCCGCCGACCCTCGCACGGCGGCCCGGATCCAGTCCCTGCTTCAGGCGCAGCCCGAGATCGACAGCGTGGAGGCACTGTTCACGATGAAGACGGGCCTGGACACGGCCCTCGTGGCCGCCCGGGTCGACCTGGTGCCCGGCCTGGACAGCGAGCAGGTCGAGGAGGTCAGCATGCGGATCAAGCGGTCCGTGGCGAAGACCGTGCCCGAGGCCGCCGAGATCTTCCTCGACATCACCGACCGGCCGGCCCATGAGGCACGAGAAAGCCCCGCCGCGACGGGGGAACGCGGCGGGGCCTGACGCACGCGTGCCCGGCGGCACCCGGTTCATGCGTCCCCGGACGAAGATTTTTTTCCGGCCGGGATCAGTGCCCTCCGTCGGTCGGCTCCAGCACGAACACCGGGATCTCCCGGTCCGTCTTCTTCTGGTAGTCGGCATACGGCGGATAAGCCGCCACGGCACGCTCCCACCACTCGGCCTTCTCCGCGCCGGTGACCTCGCGGGCCGTCATGTCCTGCTTCGCCGGCCCGTCCTGGAGCTCCACACGGGGATCCCCCTTGAGGTTGTGGTACCAGACCGGGTGCTTGGGCGCGCCGCCCTGCGAGGCCACCAGGGCGTAGCGGCCCTCGTGCTCGACGCGCATCAGAGGCGTCTTGCGGAGCTTGCCGCTCTTCGCACCCCGGGTCGTGACCAGCACGACGGGCAGGCCGGTGTCGGCCAGCGTCGTCCCCTTCGTGCCGCCGGAGCTCTCGTACAGCTCCACCTGGTCGCGCACCCACTGCGCCGGGCTGGGTTCGTACTGGCCCTCAAGAGGCATGTCGTCCGTCCCATCGTCGAGTACTGCGGCTCACTGACACCGTTCCACAACACCGGTGCAGGCAGGATTCATCCATACCGCACTGCCCTCCGGCGTCGTGATCACGCCACCCGGCGGCAGATCCGTCGCCTGCCGACACCGCGGCGGCTGCGGCCATGGCCGGATTGCGGAGGCGTCCACCGCCGCTTCGGCCCGATTCAGATGCACGAGCGAGCATCCCCGGCCAGAATGCCCGCGCCACCGATCTGGCCGAACTTCACGTCGCCCCATAGATGCCCCGGGCATCTAATGAAGATCTGCACGACGCACTCTTCGTCTGCGAGGTCTTCCATGACGGAAACGGAACCCGTCGCGTTCCCCCAGGACCGGACCTGCCCCTACCACCCGCCCACCGCCTACGACTCCCTGCGCGCCACCCGCCCGCTGAGCCGGATCACGCTCTACGACGGCCGTCCGGCCTGGCTCGTCACCGGGCATGCCCTCGCCCGTGAGCTGCTCTCCGACCAGCGCCTGTCGACCGACCGCAGCCATCCCGACTTCCCGGCGCCGACCGAGCGGTTCGCCGCGGTGAAGAACCGGAGGGTCGCCCTTCTCGGCGTCGACGACCCGAAACACCGCACGCAGCGGCGGATGATGGTGCCCAGCTTCACCCTTCGGCGCGCCGTCGAACTGCGGCCGCAGATCCAGCGGATCGTGGACGAGCGGCTCGACGCGATGATCGCACAGGGGCCGCCCGCCGAACTGGTGAACGCCTTCGCGCTGCCCGTGCCGTCGATGGTGATCTGCGCGCTGCTCGGCGTTCCGTATGCCGACCACGAGTTCTTCGAGGGCCAGTCACGCCGGCTGCTGCGCGGTCCCACGGTCGACGACGTGCAGGACGCGCGCAACCAACTGGACGCGTACTTCGAGGAGTTGATCGACAGCAAGCTGAAACAGCCGGAGCCCGGCGAGGGCGTGCTGGACGAACTCGTCCACCAGCAGCTGCGCGAGGGAGTGCTGGACCGCCAGGAGGTCATCTCGTTCGCGACGATCCTGCTGGTCGCCGGCCACGAGACGACCGCCAACATGATCTCCCTGGGCACCTTCACCCTCCTCCAGCACCCGGAGCGCCTGGCCGAGTTGCGCGGCAACGCGGAGCTCGTGCCCGGCGCCGTCGAGGAGCTGATGCGCATGCTGTCGATCGCGGATGGCTTGCTGCGCAGGGCCACCGAGGACATCGAGGCCGGCGGCACGACGATCCGGGCGGGCGACGGCGTGGTCTTCGCCACCTCGGTCATCAACCGCGACGAGGACGTCTACCCCGCCCCCGACACCCTCGACTGGCACCGCTCCGCCCGCCACCACGTCGCGTTCGGCTTCGGCATCCACCAGTGCCTCGGCCAGAACCTGGCCCGCGCCGAGCTGGAGATCGCCCTGCACACCCTCTTCGACCGGCTGCCCACGCTCCGCCTCGCAGCCCCCGCCGAAAAGATCCCCTTCAAACCCGGCGACACGATCCAGGGGATGCTGGAACTCCCCGTGACCTGGTAAGAGGCTCAAGGCCATGCACACCGACACGCACATCGAGATCGACAAGGACGTCTGTATCGGCGCGGGCCAGTGCGCCCTGGCCGCCCCGGGCGTCTTCACCCAGGACGACGACGGATTCAGCACGCTGCTGCCGGGCCGGGAGGACGGCGGCGGCGACCCGATGGTGCGGGAAGCGGCCCGGGCCTGCCCGGTCGGCGCGATCACCGTGTCGGGGGGCTGAGAGCCAGGGCTCGAGGCCCGCTCGGATCAGTGCGCGTCGTCCGGGGTCCCCCCGCTGGAGCGAAGCCGAGAGTGGGGGCGCGTGCCATCGCAACGCGCCGGAAGGTCCTGGTAGCGGAGTTGCTTGGGCCTTTCGGCAACGCGGCTGGGGGTCCCCCACGCCTCTGAGGCAGTGGGGGAGTGCGTGCCAGGCGGCGGGCGCTCGGCCGGGGTTCGGCGCAGGCTCTGAGAGCCCGCGGCTCAGCCCGCCCGCAGCAGCAGCCGTGCCGCCTCGCGCGCCTCCCGGGCGGGCTCCGTGCTCTGCGTGATCCCGGCGGTGACCATGGCGCCCTCGGCCAGCAGGAACAGCTGCCCGGCCAGGGCGCCGGGCAGCCCCGCGTCCGCCACGAGCCCGGCGAGATACTCCCGGAACGCCTCCTTGTGCGCCCGCACCTGGGCCGCCACCCGGGCCGACGAGGCGCCCAGCTCACCGTAGGAATTGATCCACGCGCACCCCCGGAAGCCGTCCTCGCCGAACCACAGCTCCAGCCAGTCGAAGACCGCCAGGATCCGCTCCCCGGGCCCCTCCTGCCGCTCGACGAACTCGGCGAGCCGGCCCCGCCAGCGCACGTCGCGCCGCTCCAGATACGCCTCCACCAGCTGCTCCTTCGCCGGGAACAGCTGGTAGAGCCGCTTGAGCGAGACGCCCGACGCACCGCGGATGTCGTCCATGCCGACGGACTGGATGCCCCGCCCGTAGAACAGCTCCTCGGCGGCGTCCAGCGCCTGTTCCCGGGCGACTGCACTGTCCATGACGGCCATGCGGCGTACGACCTCCCCTTGACGTGCTCTCTTGACGCGAGAACGAGCGTTCTCCTACGGTAGCAGCCCGGAGGAGAACGCTCGTTCTCTGCCGCTGTCCGCCCGTCGAGGAGGAACTCATGGCCGCCGACCGCCCGCCCCTGCCCCCTTTCACCCGCGAAACGGCCGCGCAGAAGGTCCAGGCCGCCGAGGACGCCTGGAACACCCGCGACCCGCACAAGGTGGCGCTCGCCTACTCGGAGGACTCGGTGTGGCGCAACCGCGACACCTTCGTCACCGGACGGGCCGAGATCGTCGAACTCCTGACCGCGAAGTGGGAGCGCGAGCTGGACTACGCGCTGCGCAAGGACCTGTGGGCCTTCGACGGCAACCGCATCGCCGTCCGCTTCCAGTACGAGTCCCGGGACGCCGACGGCCAGTGGTGGCGCTCCTACGGCAACGAGCTGTGGGAGTTCGACGAGCACGGCCTGATGACCCGGCGCGAGGCAAGCATCAACGACGTGCCGATCGAGGAGAAGCAGCGCCGCATCCACGGCCCGCGACCGGAGGCCGAACGGGGACGGTCCTTCCCGCTCGCATAGCGTTCCCGGTGAGTAGGGTTTCGCGGATGACCGAACAGGCCGAGAAGCCCTTCCTCTACGTCGTCGTCTGCGCCGCCGGGATCGCCGCGGACGTCAGCAGGCTGATCATCGCGGCCCAGGAGCGGGACTGGGAGGTCGGCGTGATCGCCACACCGGTCGCCATGAACGGCTTCTTCGACACCGCCGCCGTCGAGGCGCAGACCGGCCGCCCCATACGCTCCGCCTGGCGCAGTCCCGGCGACCCGCGCCCCTTCCCGCCGCCGGACGCCGTCGTGGTGGCGCCCGCCACCTTCAACACCGTCAACAAGTGGGCGGCCGGGCTCGCCGACACCCTCGCGGTGGCCACCCTGTGCGAGGCCTACGGCCTGGGCGTCCCCGTCGCCGTACTCCCGTGCGTCGCCGACGCGCTGGCCGCCCACCCCGCCTACCGGGACAGCCTGGTACGGCTGCGCGGGATGGGCGTCCGGTTCGGCGAGCCGTACTCCGGCGAGCCGGAAGAGGACGGCTCGCGACCGGAGTTCGGCTGGGCGCGGGCGCTCGACCTGATCGAGCGGCGGTGACGCGTCAGGTGCAGCGGACCGTCGGTCCCGCCAGCATGCCGCCGGTGTACAGCGCCTGGCCCTGCGGCATCCAGTAGCCCAGCTTGGAGACGACCGTCGAGCAGGCGGACCCGACCGAGGCACGGACCACGACCGTGGCCGGATGACCCGGCTGCAGGTCCGTCAGGGCGCAGTCGAGGGCGTACGCGTTCCTGGTGGTCGCGGGATAGCGGCCGGTCAGCGGATTGACGCAGCGGGCGTCCGACGTGGACAGCCGCACCCCCGAGCTCTCCTCCCCGATCAGCCCGAACCGCGCGCTGCCGTCCCCCTGCTCGCTGTCGCGGAAGATCCGGTACGTCAGCGTGGTCGTCGCGCCGCGCTGCAGTGTGGCCCGGTCGACCTCGATGCGGTGCGTGGCGGGCGGCTTCGGCGCGGTCAGGGTCAGCGTGGCGTGGACGGTGCCGTGCAGGTTCAGTCCGGCGGGCGACGACTTCACGCGGACGTCGGCGGTCACGTCGTACGTCCCCGGGCCGGGATACTCGCCGCCTCCGGGGAGTTTCCCCGAGGCGGCCGTCACGCCGCCCTTGTGTGCGGTCCAGGTGCCCGAGGTCAGACAGGCGCGGTCGTCGTCGTCCTCTCCCGGACCGCTGCAGGTCGCCGGCGCCGACACCGCCATCGTCGGGGTGCCGCTGCCCGCGCACAGACTGACCACGGCACGCTGCCCGTTCGCGCCCCGCAGGATCCCCGCGGGTGCGCACAGCGTCGCGGGTTCCGGCGGCGGACTCGGACTGCTCCAGGCGGGCGGGACCAGCATGAGGGGCAGGGCGAGGGTCTGTGCCGCCGTTGTGAGCAGGAGCTTCGGCTTCTTCTTCGTGGGGCGTGTCGGCATCGGGTTCCTCCCGCGGGGCCACGACCGGCCGGGCGCCGGTCACCTGCGCCGAGGATGCGCGAGCGCGCCGACCGCGAGGCGGCTCCCACGCCGGTCGGTCACCTGCGGGCAGCAACGGCCGGTGCCCCGGCCGTCCAGGGGCGCGCTGTGTGGAGTGCGGCCGAAGCCGTACGCTCCCCTTCGTACCCCTCCCGAAGGCAGGAGCAGCAACGATGCAGTACGTGAAGCTCGGTTCGACGGGCCTGGACGTGTCGCGGGTCTGTCTCGGCTGTATGACCTACGGCCTGCCCGACCGCGGTGTGCACGAGTGGACGCTCGACGAGGAGGCCTCGCGTCCGCTGATCCGGCAGGCGCTGGAGGCCGGGATCAACTTCTTCGACACGGCGAACGTCTACTCCGACGGCACCAGCGAGGAGATCGTCGGCAAGGCGCTGCGCGACTTCGCCGACCGCGACGAGATCGTGCTGGCGACGAAGGTGCACGGCCGGATGCGCCCCGGGCCCAACGGCGGTGGACTGTCCCGCAAGGCGATCATGACGGAGATCGACCACAGCCTGAGCCGCCTCGGCACCGACTACGTCGACCTCTACCAGATCCACCGCTTCGACCCGCACACCCCGGTCGAGGAGACGATGGAGACCCTGCACGACCTGGTGAAGGCGGGCAAGGTGCGCTACATCGGGGCGAGTTCGATGTTCGCCTGGCAGTTCTCCAAGATGCAGTACACCGCCGAGCGGCACGGCTGGACCAAGTTCGTGTCCATGCAGAACCACTACAACCTCCTCTACCGCGAGGAGGAGCGCGAGATGCTGCCGCTCTGCGCCGACCAGGGCGTCGGCGTCCTGCCCTGGAGCCCGCTCGCCCGCGGTCGCCTCACCCGCGACTGGGGCACGGTGACCGAGCGCAGCGCGGGCGACAACTTCGGCAGCCGTCTCTACCAGGAGGGCGACCGCACCGTCGTCGAGGCCGTCACCCGCATCGCGAACGACCGCGCCGTCCCGCGCGCCCAGGTCGCCCTGGCCTGGCTGCTGCACCGGGACACGGTGGCGGCCCCGATCATCGGTGCCGCCAAGCCGCACCACATCGAGGACGCCGTGGCCGCCGTCGAACTCGAACTCAGCGACAAGGAGATCGAGGAGCTGGAGGCCCCTTACTCTCCGCACCCCGTCGTCGGTCACAGCTGATATCCGCCAGGGGGCGGCTCATGGGGTCCGTGCGGTGCGAACTCCGTGCCGCACGGCCCCGCGCCCTCGCTCTCCGCCAGGACCACGCGCTCGCCGTCCATCGTGAGGGTGCGGTAGTAGTGCCCGATGCGCTCCGCGGAGCGCCCCACGTAGTGGCCGATGAACGACCGGCGGAACCGGTCGGTGGTCCCGTTGGGCTGCGAACCGTGCACCAGGCTGCCGTTGAAGAACAGGACGTCCCCGGGCGCCATGTCGACCGGCACGGTCGCAAGGCCCGGCGGCGGGGGGACGTACTCCCGCGCGAACGAGACCTCGGCGTCCGCCTCCTCCGGACAGAACAGGTCCATGCGGTGCGTACCGGGTACGACCTCGAGACCGCCGTTGTCCCGGCCGATCACGTCACAGGCCACCCAGGCCGCCACACAGGTGCCCGGCTCCACCCGCAGATAGAAGTTGTCCTGGTGCAGCGCCTGCCCCCGCGCGCCCGGCGGCTTGAAGTAGAACATGCTCTGGGCGGCCAGGACCTCCTCGCCGAGCAGCGCCTCCAGCGCCCCGCGCAACCGGGTGTCGAGCAGCACACGCAGCGCCGTCTCGCTGATCTCGTGCGGATGCATCACCCTCGGGTACGCCGCCAGTGGATCCGCGGAGGCGCGCGGCTCGAAATGCCCCGGCACCGGCCCGGCCGCGTGCAGCGCCGTGAACTCGGCGCAGAGCCGGTCGATCTCGTCGCGTCCGAAGAGTCCGCGTACGACGGTGAACCCGTCCTCCCGGAACTGCCTCAGCCCGTCCTGGGTGAGGATGGAAGCGCCGACGTCGCCCATATCCATGGCTGTCATGTGTCCGCTCCTTCGATGGGGTGTCCTCGGCTCATCACGCTAGGTCGCCGCGCGCGTCAGGAGGATGCCCGTGAACGCTGACGGATTGCCCGAGACTGCTGCCCCCGGCGACCCCGCCCCGCCGCCGGGCCTCGTCGTGGTCGGCCGCTACGACCGGCGGGAGGGCTACGTCGTCAACCGGCCGCGCGGCGCGGACAGCTGGCTGTTCACCTGGACCACGGGCGGGCGCGGCCGGCTGCGCCAGGGCGGGGCCGAGGCCCGGGCCGGTGCGGGCGACCTGGTGGTGCTCGCCCCGGGCGTCCGGCACGAGTACGCGGTCGAACCGGCCTCCCACGGCTGGCAGTTCTGGTGGGCGCACTGCCAGGCACGCCCGTCCTGGTCGCCGTGGCTGCGGCCGTACGACCTCGGCGACGGACTGTTCGTCGTCACCCCGACCCCGGCCGCCCTGCACGGGCGGGTCGATGCGGCCTTCCGCCGGATGCTCGCCGACGCACGCTGGACCGGCACCGAGTCACCGCCCGCCGCCGCGCCGGACGACCGGGTCGCCGTGGCGCACGGCACCGCCGCGCGAGAACTCGCCCTGTCCTCCCTGGAGGAGATCGTCCTGCTCACCGCCGCCACCGCGCGCACCCCGGCGCCGCCGCCCGGCGTCGACGGCCGGGTGCGCCGCGCCGAGGCGCTGATCGCCGCCGACCCGGGCGCCCCGCACACCGTGCGCTCGCTCGCCGAAAGCGTCTCCCTGTCGCCCTCCCGGTTCGCCCACCTGTACACCCGGCAACTCGGCCAGTCCCCGATGCGGGCCCTGCGCGAGGCCCGGCTGCGGCATGCCGCCCGGCTCCTGGAGAGCACCGACCTGTCCGTGGACCGGGTGGCCGCGGCCTCGGGGTTCGCCAGCCCGTTCCACTTCAACCGGGTCTTCCGCGCACGCTACGGAGTGCCGCCCGGCGCCTACCGAAGAGGCGGCTCAATGGTTGAGACGTGAACCGCAGCACTCCGTCCGGCCCGTGGGATGTGCGGTGGAACACCCGCTCAATGGTTGCGGAGCGACCCGCACGCCAACCAACTGAATACCATTTCCGATTGCCGCGCCGACAGGCTTGACCATTCGTCAAATCCTGTCGGCGGGCCCGGCGGGCACAAAACCGCTGGATCTCTTGTTAGGCCTGCCTGACCTGTGCAAAAGTGTGCCTGTCGGCGCACGGACAATACATTTTCCGGCTGTGTGCACGAGGCCGCTCCCGTTCGACCTACGCTCCAAAAGGGCTTCCCCAGGTGGGCGTTGAGCTGCCGAATCCTGTACCCATACCTGTTGGTATGGACTTTATGACGCATGCCCCCGAGAGGAATGCAGCCGTGAAAGACGCGGGCCTGTCGAATTCCCCCACGCCCGACCGCCGGTTCTTCGTGACGGACGAACAGCTGAGCGCAGAACTGAAGAAGTGGACGGGGACGACACCCGCGCTGCAGCCCGTCGGCGAACTTCTCGACCGGCACTGGGAAGCGGCGTTCGCCTACGCCCGGCTGTGCACCGACGGCGCCGCTTCGGCGGGAATGCTCACGACCGCCGCATTCACGAGGCTCTTCGGCGAAACCCTGCGGCAGAACGGGCCGACCTCCGCGTGGCGGCCCCAACTCCTCGTCACCGTTCGCCGGATCGCCGCGGAGTGGGACAACGACCACAGACGGGAACACCTCCACCCCGAGCTGTCCTCCGAGGGCGGGGACCGCGTCGCGGCCCGCCTGCTTCCGCCGTCCGACCGCCGCCTGCTGTCCGGGGCCTTCCAGCGGCTGCCCCAGTCGGCCCGCTGCCTGCTGTGGCATGTCGAGGTCGAGGCGGAAGCGCTGGGGGTACCCGCCGGCCTGCTGGGCATCGAGGAGCAGGACGCCGCCGTCGAACTGGAGCGCGCCCGTGAACGGCTGCGTGAGGAGTGCCTCCAGGTCCACCGCGAACTCGCCCCCGAGCAGGAGTGCCGCCGCTATCTGCGGATGCTGGACGTGACCTACCGGCGCGGCGGGGTCGAGATCGATCCCGACCTGAACACCCACCTCGCCTGCTGCAGACACTGCAGCCACACCGCCGACCAGTTGGCACAGTTCAACCAGGGACTCGGCCTCGCGCTGGCCGAGGCGGTGCTCGGCTGGGGCGCGCGGGCCTACGTGGAGTCCCGGCTGGCCTCGCCGGCCGAGGACTCCGGCGCCCTGCCCCCCGAGGTCCCGATCCCGCCGATCCCGGGCGAGCCCTTCGCCTCCGCCCACCCCGCGCCGGGCACCGGCCCCCGTCCTGGTGGCCGCTCCGCCGCCCGCCGTGCCGCGCACAAGGCCGCACGGCACGCCGCCGCCCGCCGACGCAATCTCGCCGCGGCCGTCGTGACGGTGAGCGGGCTGGTCGTCCTTCCACTGGTCCTGTGGTCCGTGCTCGGCTCAGGCGACGGCACCACCACGGCCGACGGCGACCACCCCTCCGAGACCCCCGGCAGCGGCACGAGCACCCCGTCCGCGGCCCCCTCCTGGGTCGGCACCAGCACGGGCTCCCACGGCACCATGCGCGGCAAACTGCACAACGCCGACTCCGGGCTGTGCGTCGCCGTCGTGGGCAAGAAGGCCGTCAAGGGCGCCGAGACCGAACTCGCCGACTGCTCCTCACCGTCCGTCCAGCAGTGGACGTACGAGACCGACGGCCGACTGCGCAGTGCCGCGGACCCCGACCTGTGCCTCGACTCCCACCTCGGCTACTCGGTGCAGCTGGCCCCGTGCACGGGCGCCTCCGAGCCGGGTGCCAAGAACATCCGCTACGACTTCACCCTCCAGGGCACCCTGGTGCCGCGCTGGGACCAGGACCTCGCCCTGACCCCCGCGGCCACCGACGGTTCGGGCGCGCTGGTCGTCAAGACCCGCGACGACGGCACCGTCCAGCGCTGGGCGTTCGACACGTCCAAGGCCGACCTGCAGATGCAGGTGGTCAACTGGGACGCCGACGACAGCCCCTCGCCCACGCCGAAGGCCACCCCCAAGGCCGCGAGGACACCGAGCCCCACCCCCACGCCGTCCGCGGCTCCCTCGACCGCGTGGCCGACGCCGACCAGCCCCTACCCCTCGAACCCGTACTGCTACTACAACCCGTCCTACTGCGGAGGGGGCGGCTACGGCTCGGGCCCCGGCTACGGCGGTGGCGGATACGGCGGTGGCGGCCACCACTGACCGCCGGGCTCAGCCCGCCACCTGGAGCGACAGCCACAGCGCCGCCACGGCCGCGACGAGCGCGGCCGGGGTGGCGAGCAGGCCGAGCCGGGTGAACTCCCCGAGCTGCACCTCCTGACCGTGCCGCTGTACGATGCGCCGCCACAGCAGCGTCGCGAGCGATCCCGCGTACGTCAGGTTCGGGCCGATGTTCACGCCGAGCAGCACCGCCAGCACCGCGCCGGGCCCACCGGCCTCCGTCAGCGGCAGCAGGACCAGCACCGCGGGCAGATTGTTGATCAGGTTCGCCAGTACGGCGGCCAGCGCGGCGATGCCCAGCAGTGCGAGCAGCCCCGAGCCGCCGGGCAGCACATGGCCCAGCGCATCCGCGAGCCCGTTGTCGACGACCGCCCGCACCACGATGCCGAGCGCGAGGACGAAGGCCAGGAACGCCGGGGACGAGGCCCGCACCACCGACAGCGGGGTGGCCCTGCGCCGTACGAGCGCGCGGCCCGCCAGCACCAGCGCGCCCGCGGCGGCCACCCAGGCCGGGTCGATGCCGACCGCGGAGGCCACGACGAATCCGCCCAGTGTGCACCCCACGGTGACCAGTGCGAACAGTGGCAGCGCGGGCGTCTCCCCGGGTTCGGGGGAGTGGACGGACGCGGCCAGGTCCTCGTCGAAGAACCGCCGGAAGACCAGGTACTCGGCGCCGATCGCGACCAGCCACGGCAGCGCCATCAGCGCCGCGAACCGGGTGAAGCTCAGTCCGCTCGCCTCGAACGCCAGCAGGTTGGTGAGGTTGGAGACGGGCAGCAGCAGCGAGGCCGTGTTCGACAGGTGGGCGCAGGCGTAGAGATGCGGTCTGGCCCGCACACCGGCCCGGGCGGCGGTGGCGAGCACCACCGGCGTCAGCAGCACCACCGTGGCGTCCAGGCTGAGCACGGCCGTGATCGCCGACGCCAGCACGAAGACCGCCGCGAGCAGCCGCCCGGGAGAGCCCGCCGCCCGCCGGGCCATCCACGCCCCGCACGCCTGGAACAGCCCTTCCACGTCACAGAAGTGGGCCAGCACCAGCACGGCCGCGAGGAAGCCGACGACGGGCCCGAGGCTGGCGGCCTCCTCCCGGGCGTGGTCCAGGGAGATCGTGCCGGTGGCGATCACGATCCCCGCGGCCGGGACCGCCAGCACGGCCTCCGGCAGCCCCTTCGGGCGCAGCACCGCCCAGGCGAGGACGGCGACGAGCAGGGCGACGGAGAGTATTTCGGCGAGCGCGGTGTTCAGGGCAGGGTCCTTCAGGGCGGATCAGCGCGGGAGCCTCAATGAAAACAGGTCACGGTAAGAGCTCCGCCGGGGACCCGCCTGTTCAGGGCCCGGTGCCGGGGCTGAGCGCGGTGCGGCACACCGGGGACGGGTTGCCGGACAGGGGGACGTGGCTGCTCGGGTCGGCGCGGTCCCGGTGCTCTTGTGCGGCGCGAGCGTCGCGGGTGCGGGAATGGCGTGGAGCGGGTCGGGGCCGGTGCCGGGGCTGAGCGCGGTGAGGAACACCGGGGACGGGTTGCCGGACAGGGGACCTGGCTGCTCGGGTCGGCGCGGTCCCGGTGCTCTTGTGCGGCGCGAGCGTCGCGGGTGCGGGAATGGCGTGGAGCGGGTCGGGGCCGGTGCCGGGGCTGAGCGCGGTGAGGAACACCGGGGACGCGTTGCCGGACAGGGGGACGTGGCCGCCTGGGTCGGCGCGGTCCCGGTGCTCTTGTCCGGCGCGTCACGGCTGCGGGAATGCCGTGGAGCGGGTCAGGGGCCGGTGCCCGGGCTGAGCACGGTCAGGAACACCGAGGACGCGTTGCCGGACACGGGGACCTGGCCGCCCTTCCAGGTGACCGTGAGGTGGTCCCGCTCGTCGGGGGGCGTCACCAGCAGGGCGGCGGGGGTGGCCGGGTGGGCGCCGCTGACCTCCGGGTTGGAGAACGTCAGCCCCGCCCAGGCGCTCTTGCCCGGCGCCAGCGTCACCGTCGTGGGAGTGCCCGAGGAGCGCTTCGGGTCCGGGCCCAGCTGCCGGCCCGAGGCGTCCACGAAGGCGGCACCCGGATAGCCGCGAACCGTGCAGCTACGGGAGGACGCGTTGGTCAGGACGACCGGGAAGTTCTCCTGCCCGGCGCCGGGGTCGTTCGGCCCGACGGTCGCCCGCAGCTCCGACGTGTGGCAACGGCCCCCGGTGGTGCCGGCGGGCACGGACTTCGCCGGGGGCGCGGTCACGGTGGTCTTGCCTGGAGCGGAGCCCGACACGGATGCGGATGCGGACGCGCTCGCCGAGTCGGTGCTGTGGCCCCCCGTGGCGGGCGCGGCCGTACCGGGCAGTGTCTGGGTGCTCGTCGTGCCGCTGCCGCCGCTGCTGCCGCAGGCCGTCAGCAGACCCAGCACCGCGGCCGCACTCGCCAGCAGGGCCGCCCGGTGGACGGAAGGGGACTTCTTCGCCATGTGCCTCAACACTCCCGGTGATTCCTCGCACACGTTCTGGTGTGTACGTACGGCGCCTCTGTGCCCCGTCACACAGGTCCGATGCATGGCGGGGCGAAAAAGTTCGCGCGAGGGCCGAGTGTTCCGCGTCAGCTTCCGGTGCGTACGGAGGCGAGGACGCGGTCGGTCGCATGCGCTCGGCCATTCTGGCGGATCTGCACGTACACCCGAGTCTGCTGCCTGCCGTCCGCCGGGGCGAGCGCGGCCTCCGTGACCGACCCGCCGCCCGGGCAGCCGTCCCAGGTGCGGACCCTGCCGTGCCACACGGTGCCGGTGTAGGCGCGGGCGCCCTCGTAGTGGCAGCCGCGGTGAGTGAGGGCGTTCACCGCGGCCGTGAGGTCGCCGTGCTCGCTCAGGCCCACCAGCACGCCGTTCACCTCGGCTGTCAGGTCCTGCCACGCGGTCAGACGGTCCGCGACGGCGAACCCAGGCTCATGACCGGAGGGCAGACCGAGCGCCCGCGGATCCCACCCGGAGTCGCGCAGCTGCCGGTCCCAGCCGCGGGGAACCTCGGCGACGACACGGCCGGTCGTGTCCGAGACCCGCACATCCGCGGTGACCGGGGCCTGCCGGTCGACCAGTGCCAGCGTCACTCCGACGGCCGCGGCCACGGCCACGGCACCCGTGAGGGTGAGGGCCGTCCGGTGTCTTCGGGGCCGGTGACCGGAGGAGGCCAGCCGTTCCAGCTCCAGCGCGAAGGCCTCGGCATCGGGCCAGCGGCGTCTGCGGTCCGGCGCCAGCGCCCGCATCAAGGCCCGCCGGACGTCAGGAGCCAGATCCGGACGCAGCCGGTCCGGCCGTACGACCCTGCCGGGCTCGCCCGGAACCGTGCCGGTGACCAGGTGGTAGGCGACCGCGCCCAGGCTGTACACATCGGCCCGGGCGTCGATGCCCGCGCCGGCTTCGGCCTGCTCCGGCGGCCGGTATCCCGCCGAACCCGCGGCCTGCGTGAGCCCCGAAGCCTGCGCCAGGCTCTTGGCGAGACCCAGGTCGGCGAGCAGCACCCGCGACCCGCCGTCCGGGGAGGAGCACAGCAGCACATTGCTCGGCTTGATGTCCCGGTGCACGATCCCCGCCGCATGCAGCGCCGCCGCACCGCGGGCGGCCAGCGCCGTCAGCCGCAGCGCCTCCGGCACCGGCAACGGACCGCCGGCCGGCAGATCCGCGAGGGTGCCGCCGTCGGCGTACTCCATCACGAAGTACGGCCTGCCGTCGGGGAGTTCACCGATGTCGTGGACCTGCACCACCCGGTCCGAACCCGCCCGTCGCAGCATCCGCGCCTCGGCCAGGAACCGCTCCCGCACATCGAGCCGGTGCGACCAGTTGTCGGCGAGGACCTTGACCGCCACCGGTGCGTCGAGCTCGTCGTCATGGGCCAGCCAGACCGTGCCGAACGCGCCCGTGCCCAGGCGCCGTTCGAGGCGGTAGCGCCCGATCCGCTCGACGGAATGCATACGACTATCATGCCTGGACGTGGATCGTTCCCGAGGAGAGCCCCAGGTCGCGCCCACCGAGGACCTGGCCCGCAGTGCCGCGGCGGGCGACCCGGCGGCGCTGGAGGGACTGCTCCGGGCGATCGGGCCCGAGGTGGTCCGGCGCTGCGGCCGCTTCCTGCCCTGCCGCGAGGACGCGGAGGAGGCCGCTCAGGACGTCCTGCTCCAGGTCGCCCGGAAGATCTCCACCTTCCAGGGCCGCAGCCGCTTCAGCACCTGGCTCTACACGGTCGTCGCCAACTGCTGCCGTCAGAAGTACCGCGAACTCAGGCGGCGCTCGGCCGAACAGCCGGCCCCGATCGACGCGGCCCAGGTCGCCGATCCGCGCACGACCAGCGTCATCGCCGGGTCCCGCCTCGACCTGCTGGAGGCCCTGGACCGCCTGGAGCGCGAACACCCCCAACTCGTCGAGCCCCTGGTCTATCGCGACATCTGCCAGCTCGACTACGCAGAGGCAGCCGAGCGCGCAGGCATCCCCCTCGGCACCTTCAAGTCCCGCCTCCACGAGGCCCGCAAACAGATCAGACCCTGGCTGACGGAAGCGCCCTGAAGGGGCGCGGGGCTGTGTCCATATGCGGCTCCGCCGCGCGGGCCCGACCAGCCACAACGCACCGGCAGACGCAAGACGACCCCACCGCGCAGCCCCGCGGAGCGCTACTCGTCGAGCAGCCCGATCTCCGCCCAGATGGTTTTCCCGTCGGCGGTGTGCCGGCTCCCCCACCGCTGCGTGAGCTGAGCGACCAGCAGCAGCCCCCGCCCGCCCTCGTCCCACGTCTTCGCGCGCCGCAGGTGCGGAGCCGTGTGGCTGGTGTCCGAGACTTCGCAGATCAGCGTGGCCTCGTCGTGGATCAGCCGCAGCCGGATGGGGTGGGCGCCGTACCGGATCGCGTTCGTGACGAGCTCGCTCACCACCAGCTCGGCGGTGAACGCCGCCTCCTGCAGCCCCCAGATGTCCAGCTGCTCGACGACCTGCTTGCGGATCGGCGCCACCAGTGCCGGGTCGGCGGGGATGTGCCAGGTCGCCACCTGCGAGGACGGCAGCCCACGGGTGCGGGCCAGCAGCAGGGCCACGTCGTCCAGGGCGCCGCCCGCGGGCAGCAGGTCGTGCAGCACCCGGTCGCAGGTCTCGTCCAGCGAGTCGGAGTACGTCTCCAGCGCGTCGCACAGCATCCGGTGGCTGGTGTCGACGTCCCGCTCTCGGGTCTCGATCAGGCCGTCTGTGTAGAACGACAGCACGCTGCCCTCGCGCAGCTCCAGTTCGGCCGATTCGAACGGCAGCCCGCCCAGGCCCAGCGGCGGCCCCGCCGGCAGGTCCACCTGCTGCGGAATGCCGCCCGGCGGGACCACGACCGGCGACGGATGCCCCGCCCGGGCCAGCGTGCAGCGGCGCGACACCGGGTCGTAGACCGCGTACAGACAGGTGGCGCCGACCTCTCCGGGGCTGCCGTCGTTGCCTGCCTCCGCGGACAGCCGGACGACCAGATCGTCCAGGTGCGTGAGCAGCTCGTCGGGGGCGAGGTCGATGTCGGCGAGGGTGCGCACGGCGGTGCGCAGCCGGCCCATGGTGGCCGAGGCCTGGATGCCGTGCCCGACGACGTCCCCGACGACCATGGCGACCCGCATCCCCGACAGCGGGATCACGTCGAACCAGTCACCGCCCACGCCCGCCCTGGCCGCGGGCAGATAGCGCGAGGCCGCATCCACCGCGGCGGTGCGGGGCAGTGAGCGGGGCAGCAGGCTGCGCTGCAGGGCGAGGGCGGTCTCCCGTTCGCGGGAGAAGCGGCGAGCGTTGTCGATGCAGACGGCGGCCCGCGTGGTGATCTCCTCGGCCAGCAGGACGTCGTCCGCGGAGAAGGGGTCCGGCCGCCGGAACCGGGTGAGGACCGCGACACCGAGGGTCTGACCGCGGGCCTGGATCGGCACGGACATCGTGGAGTGGATGCCGTACTCCTTGACCCGGTCGGCACGTGTCTTGTGCCAGCTGAGCCACAGGTCGAGAGCGCCCGAGGAGACGGACGCGACGATCGTACGGCCCGCGATCAGCGAGTCGGCCTGGGGTGAGCCGGCCGGGTAGTGCTCCAGCTGCCCGGGCTGGAGGACGGCCTCGGGCGTGCCGGGATTGACCGAGAGGTGTGCGGCGCGGCGCAGCCCGACGGGGGCGGTCAGCCTGAGCGGCGGCTCGCCGCCGTGCTCCTGGAGGTCCAGCAGGTCGACGCTGACCAGGTCGGCCAGGGCGGGCACGAGGACGTCCGCGAGCTCCTGCGTCGTACGGGTGACGTCGAGCGTGGATCCGATGCGCACACTCGCCTCGTTGACCAGCTGCAGCCGCTCCCGGGCGAGGTAGTTGTCGGTGAAGTCGTGCGCGGCAAGACACACGCCCCGCACCCGCCCCTCGGCGTCGGTGACCGGCGCCATCCGGGCCAGCCAGGCGTGCGCGCGGTCCTCGCCGCCGGTGCGCATGTACGTCTGGACGTCCAGTGGGCGCCCGGTGGTGAGCACGTGCACCATGTGCGCCTCGAGCTCCTCGCTCTGCGGCTTGCCGCCGATCTCGGCCAGGCGCAGCCCCCGCATGCGCTCCTCCGGCAGGCCGATCACGTCGACCATGGCGTCGTTGACCCTTCGCAGCCGCAGCCGCTCGTCGTACACGGCGACCGCGCAGGGCGACTGGGTGAGCGCCGCCTGGGCCAGCGGGTCGTCGGGGGAGTCGGGGGCGTCGCCGTCCAGCGGGCTGAAGAGGAGCCACCGGCCGGGCGTGTCGTCGCGCGAGGGACGATGGTGGGCGAGCAGCCAGACGGACACCTCGTGGCCGTCGCGGTGGCGCAGTGCGACGGTGCCGTGCCAGCGGGCCCCGGCGGGGGCGAGGACGCCCCTGTCCGCCAGCAGGTTCCGGCCGGGACGGCCCACCACCTCGGTGACCGGCCAGCCCAGCAGCCGCTCGGCACCCGCGTTCCACTCGAGAAGCGTGCCGGATTCATCGATGACAGCCCGCGCCGTCGCGGCATCGTCGAACGGATACTCCGGGCTCATCGTCGCCACTCCATCGCGAACACTCACAGTGAACCGCCGGGTCACTTGAGTTCCAGCCTAGTCCGTCGGCGAACCGCGCGGACGGGAACCCCCGGGGGCGCGCGGTGGCCCGGTCAAGGGGCAATTCCGGCCGTTGTGACCCCTGGGGCAGAAGGGCACTGCCGCACCCTTGACGGCTCTGTGTGGCGCCGCGTCAGAATCTGTTTGTTCGCGATCAGTTGTGAGTACTTCTGGGCCCTGATGAGGGGGAGCCGCCATGACAGTGACTCGGAGATCGGTTCTGCTCGCTTCCGCCGCCGCGCCGGCGGCCGGAGCGCTTCTTGCCACCCCGGTGGCCCGGGCCGCCGAGGCCGCCGCGGGCGGATCCGGCCGCCGTACCGTCGCCCTGCGCGACGGCTGGCGTTTCGCGCTGGTCAACCCGGACGGGATCACCGATCCGAGCGGCGCCTACGCACGGGCCGCCGACCCCGGTTACGACGACTCGGGCTGGCGCCAGGTGGCGGTGCCGCACGACTGGAGCATCGAGCAGACCCCGACCACCGAGCACGGCACCACCAGCGGCACCGGTTTCTTCCCCGGCGGCCTCGGCTGGTACCGCCTCGCCTTCACCCTGCCGCCCGCCTTCGCCGGCAAGCGGATCTCGGTGGAGTTCGACGGCGTCTACATGGACTCCTACGTCTACTGCAACGGCACCCAGGCCGGCCGGCACCCCTACGGCTACACCGGCTTCGCCTTCGACCTCACCGACCTGCTGCACACCGACGGCACCACCGAGAACGTGATCGCCGTCAAGGTGCAGAACCAGCTCCCCAGCAGCCGCTGGTACTCGGGCAGCGGCATCTACCGCGAGGCTCGCCTGGTCGTCACCGAGCCGGTGCACGTCGAGCGCTGGGGCACCTTCGTGACCACGCCGGACATCACCGCGGAGCGGGCCCTCGTACGCGTACGGACCTCGGTGGTGAACGAGTCCGGCGCCGCGAGCCAGGTCGAGATCCGCTCGACGGTCAAGGACCCCGACGGCCGTACGACGGCCCGCGCCGCCACCACGGTCACGGTCACCGACCATGCGGCCGAGACCCACGAACTCATCGTCCCCCAGCCCAAGTTGTGGGACATCGAGGCCCCGCACCGCTACACCCTGGAGACCGAACTGCGCGTCGGCGGCCGGGCCGTCGACACCTACCGCACCCCCTTCGGTATCCGCACCTACCGCTTCGACCCCGACGAGGGCTTCTCCCTCAACGGCACCCACACCAAGATCAAGGGCGTCGACCTGCACCACGACCAGGGTGCCCTCGGCGCCGCGATCAGCGTCGACGCCGTGCGCCGGCAGATGACCATCATGAAGTCGATGGGCGTCAACGCCTTCCGCACCTCGCACAACCCGCCCTCGCCGCAGATGATCCAGGTCTGCGAGGAGCTGGGCATCGTGATGATGGTCGAGGCCTTCGACTGCTGGCGGACCGGCAAGACGAAGTACGACTACGGCCGCTTCTTCGAGGAGTGGTGCGAGAAGGACGCCACCGAGATGGTCCTCGCGGCCCGCAACTCGCCCGCCGTGGTGCTGTGGTCCATCGGCAACGAGATACCCGACTCCACCTCCACCGCCGGACTCGCCATGGCGGACCGGATCATCGGTGCCGTCAAGGCGGCGGACGACACCCGGCCGGTCGTCATCGGCTCGAACAAGTACCACGGCGTGCCCGCCACCGGCTCCGCGGCCGACCTCATGCTCGCCAAGCTGGACGGCCTCGGCCTCAACTACAACACCGCCAGGTCGGTGGACGCCCTGCACGCCAAGTATCCCAAGCTCTTCCTCTTCGAGTCGGAGTCCTCCTCGGAGACCTCGACCCGCGGCTCCTACCAGGAGCCCGAGCACCTCAACACCGGCGAGAACCACACGCCCGGCAGACGCGAGGTCTCCTCCTACGACAACAACCTCGCGTCCTGGACCATGAGCGGCGAGTACGGCCACAAGAAGGACCGGGACCGCAAGTGGTTCGCCGGGCAGTTCCTGTGGTCCGGCATCGACTACATCGGCGAGCCGACCCCGTACGACGTGTTCCCGGTCAAGGCGTCCTTCTTCGGCGCGGTCGACACGGCCGGCTTCCCCAAGGACATGTACTACCTGTTCCGGAGCCAGTGGACCAGCGAGCCCATGGTCCATCTGCTGCCCATGAGCTGGAACCACGAGCAGGGCGACACGGTCGAGGTGTGGGCCTACTCCAACGTCGACACCGTGGAGCTGTACCTCAACGGAAAGTCCCTCGGCACGCGCAGCTTCGACACGAAGAGGACCACGGACGGCCGTACGTATCTGGAGACCACGGAGGCCACCGGCGACGACAAGACCTTCACCACCGGTCCCTTTCCCGGCAGTTACACCAGCCCGAACGGCAGCGCCGGCAAGCTGCACCTGACCTGGAAAGTGCCCTTCCGGCCGGGCGAGTTGAAGGCGGTGGCCCGCAGGGACGGGAAGGTCGTCGCCACCGATGTGCTGCGCACGGCGGGCGAACCGCATGCCGTACGGCTCACGGTGGACCGCACGTCCCTTGTCGCGGACGGGCGTTCGCTGGCCTTCGTGACCGCGGACGTCGTCGACGCGCGCGGGGTGGTGGTGCCCGACGCCGAGCATCTGATCACCTTCGACGTGACGGGCGGATCCCTCGCCGGGCTCGACAACGGCCGGGAGGAGAGCGCCGAGCGCTACCAGGCCACGACCCGTACCGCCTTCCACGGCAAGGCCCTTGCCATCGTGCGCGCCGGCACCGAGGCCGGCACCCTGAAGGTGACCGCACGGGCCGAGGGGCTGCGGGCGGGAACGGCAACCGCGCGCACCACGCCCGCCCGGTCGGCCGCGACGACCCCGGCGGCCGCCTTCGGCCCTGAGCACCCGGCGCCCCCGAACCACCCGTATGCGGACGCCAGTTACTCGGGCCGTCCGGACACACTCCCTGCCGCGATGCTCGACGGCGACGCGGCCACCGGCTGGTCCAACGCCTTCAGCAAGTCGGCGACGGCCCTGCTGCCCGCCTTCAACGGCGCGCGGGAAGAGGACTGGGTCTCGGTGGACTACGGGCGGGCCCGGACCTTCGACCGGGTGGAGGTCTCCTTCACTGTTGACGCGACGCACAGCCTGCCCGCGTCGGTGGAGGCGGCCGTGTGGGACGGGCGCCGGTACGTGCCCGTCACGGGGGCGGCGGTCGACTGGGCCACCACCTCGGACGCGCCCACCGTGCTCAGCTTCGACGCGGTGCGCGGCTCCCGCCTGCGGCTCACGCTGACCAGCGCACACCCGGGCGAAGTCCTCGGGGCCGTGCGGATCAGCAAGTTGGAGGCACCGGGAGGCTGAGCGGCCATGGCGGTCCGGGCGGGAAACCAGTCCTGTCCGGACCGTTGACGGAGTGTCATGGCGCGAACAAGCATGAGCTGCGTCCGCATCTGGGAGCGCTCCCACCCCGTTGGGTCGGCGAGCGTCACCCGTACCTCCGCCAGAGGAGCCCAGACGTGAAACGACACAGAACCGTTCTGCTGACCCTGACGGCCCTGTTGGGGACGGCGCTGACCGGGGTGCCGGCCCCTCCGGCCGCCGCCGACGAGGTCGAGCAGCTCAAGAACGGCACCTTCGACACCACCACCGACCCCTGGTGGACCACCACCAACGTCACCGCCGGCCTGTCCGGCGGACAGCTGTGCGCGGATGTGCCGGGCGGCACCACCAATCGCTGGGACGCCGCCGTCGGTCAGAGCGACGTCACTCTGAAGAAGGGGGAGTCGTACAAGTTCAGCTTCAAAGCGACCGGTTCGCCCGAAGGGCACGTGGTGCGGGCGGTCGTGGGGCTCCAAGTGGCGCCGTACGACACCTACTTCGAGGTGAGCCCGCAGCTGAGCGTCTCCGGCAACACCTACTCGTACACCTTCACCTCGCCCGTCGACACCACCCAGGGGCAGGTCGCCTTCCAGGCCGGCGGCAGCACGGACGCCTGGCGGTTCTGCATGGACGACATATCGCTGCTCGGCGGTGTCCCGCCCGAGGTGTACCAGCCGGACACCGGGCCGCGGGTGCGCGTCAACCAGGTCGCCTATCTGCCCTCCGGCCCCAAGAACGCCACCCTCGTCACCGACGCCACCACGAAACTGCCCTGGCAGCTGAAGGACGCCGACGGTGCGACGGTCGACCGCGGCTGGACCGTGCCGCGCGGGGTCGACGTCTCCTCCGGGCAGAACGTCCACTCGATCGACTTCGGTGACCACCGCAGGCAGGGCAAGGGCCTCACGCTGGTCGCCGACGGGGAGACCAGCCGCCCGTTCGACATCGGCACCGGCGCCTACGAGCAACTGCGTCTCGACTCGGTGAAGTACTACTACACGCAGCGCAGCGGCATCGCGATCCGCGACGACCTGCGCCCGGGCTACGGCAGGGCGGCGGGCCATCTCGACGTGGCGCCCAACCAGGGGGACGGCAAGGTCCCCTGTCAGCCGGGCGTGTGCGACTACACCCTCGACGTCACCGGCGGCTGGTACGACGCGGGGGACCACGGCAAGTACGTCGTCAACGGCGGCATCGCCACCTGGGAGCTGCTGAGCACCTACGAACGCGAAAGGCTCGCCCGCACGGGGGAGTCGGAGAAGCTGCGGGACGGTACCCTCGCCATCCCGGAGAGCGCGAACAAGGTGCCCGACATCCTCGACGAGGCCCGCTGGGAGCTGGAGTTCCTGCTGAAGATGCAGGTGCCCGACGGGCAGCCGCTGGCCGGCATGGCCCATCACAAGATCCACGACGCACAGTGGACCGGCCTGCCACTGCTGCCCAGTGACGACCCGCAGAAGCGCGAACTGCACCCGCCGTCCACCCAGGCGACCCTCAACCTGGCGGCGACGGCCGCCCAGGCGGCCCGCCTCTACCGCCCCTACGACCGCGCCTTCGCGGCGAAGGCCCTCACAGCGGCCCGCAAGGCCTGGACGGCGGCGCTCGCCCACCCCGCCATGTACGCCTCCGCCAGTGACGGCACCGGAGGCGGCGCCTACGACGACACCAACGCGAGCGACGAGTTCTACTGGGCGGCGGCGGAGCTGTATCTGACCACGGGCGAGAAGGAGTTCGCGGACTATGTGCGCAACTCCCCGGTCAACACGGCCGACATCTTCGGCCCGCTCGGCTTCGACTGGGGAAGGACGGCCGCTGCGGGACGCCTCGACCTCGCGACCGTGCCCAGCAAACTGCCCGGCCGGGACAAGATCCGCCAGTCCGTCGTCAAGGGCGCCGAGCGCTACCTGGCCACCCTGAAGTCACAGCCGTACGGCATGCCCTACGCGCCCGACGACAACGTCTACGACTGGGGCTCCAGCCACCAGATCCTCAACAACGCGGTCGTCCTGGCGACGGCGTACGACATCTCCGGTGCCGCCAAGTACCGGGACGGCGCGGTCCAGAGCATGGACTACATCCTCGGCCGCAACGCGCTGAACATCTCGTACGTCACCGGCTACGGCGAGGTGAACTCCCACAACCAGCACAGCCGTTGGTACGCCCACGAGCTCGACCCGAGGCTGCCGAACCCGCCGCACGGAACCCTGGCGGGCGGGCCGAACTCGTCCATCCAGGATCCCTACGCGCAGAGCAAACTCCAGGGCTGTGTCGGTCAGTTCTGCTACATCGACGACATCCAGTCCTGGTCGACCAACGAGACGGCCATCAACTGGAACGCGGCCCTGGCCCGGATGGCGTCGTTCGTGGCGGACCAGGGCTGACACCCGTCAGGGCTGCGGCTCGCGCTCCACGAGCTCGGGTCGCGGCTCGTGTTCCACGAGTTCCCCCTGCCGCAGATGGGCGGTGAGGGTGTGCAGCTCGGCCTGATCGAGCGGCTGGTGCACCTCGACGTACTCGCCGTGCGGCAGCCGCTTGATCAGACCCGTCTCCCGGCCGTGCAGCACCAGCTCCGCATCCCGCAGTTGCAGACCCAGGCAGATGCGGCGGGTGACGACGAAGACGACCGCGGGAAGGACGAACACCGCCACGCGGACCGTCCAGGTGACCGTGTTGATCGACAGGTGCAGACGGGTGGCGACGATGTCGTTGCCGCCGCCCGCCAGCAGGATCAGATAGAGGCTGATCCAGGCCGCGCCGATCGCGGTGCGGACCGGGCGGTTGCGCGGGCGGTCCAGGAGGTGGTGCTCGCGTTTGTCGCCGGTCACCCGCGCCTCCAGGAACGGGTAGATCCCGATGAAGACGAGGAGCAGCGGGAAGACCACGATCGGTATCAGCACGCCGAGGACGAGCGTGTGGCCCCCCAGGGTGATCTCCCAGCCCGGCATCACCCGGACCAGGCCCTCCGCGAAGCCCAGGTACCAGTCGGGCTGGGCGCCCGTGGAGACCTGGTCGGGGCGGAAGGGGCCGTACACCCAGACCGGGTTGATGGTCGCCACCGCCGCGACCATCGTCAGCGCGCCGAACACCAGGAAGAAGAACCCGCCCGCCTTCGCCAGGTACACCGGCATGAACGGTGTGCCGACGACGTTGCGTTCGGTGCGTCCGGGCCCCGCGAACTGCGTGTGCTTGTGGTACACGACCAGGATGAGGTGCGCCACGACGAGCGCCGCCATGATGCCGGGGATCAGCAGGATGTGCAGCGAGTAGAAGCGGGCCACGATGTCGTGGCCGGGGAACTCGCCGCCGAACAGGAACATCGACAGATACGTCCCGACGACCGGCACCGACAGCAGGGCGCCGTTGACGAAGCGCAGGCCGGTCCCCGACAGCAGGTCGTCCGGCAGCGAGTAGCCGAACAGGCCCTCGAACAGGCCGAGGAACAGCAGCAGCCAGCCGAACAGCCAGTTGACCTCACGGGGCTTGCGGAACGAACCGGTGAAGAAGTGCCGCATCATGTGCGTCAGCATCCCGGCGACGAAGACCAGCGCCGCCCAGTGGTGCAGCTGCCGTATCAGCAGCCCGCCGCGCACGTCGAAGCTGATGTGCAGCGTGGAGGCGTAGGCCTCGGACATCCGCACGCCGTTGAGCGGGACATAACTGCCGTGGTACGTCACCTCGTTCATCGAGGGATGGAAGAAGAGGGTGAGGTACACGCCGGTCAGGACCAGCACGACGAAGCTGTACAGGCAGATCTCGCCGAGCAGGAACGACCAGTGGTCCGGGAACACCTTGCGCAGGTACTTCCTGCCCAGCGAGTGGATGCCGAGGCGTCCGTCGAGCCAGTCGGCGACCCGCTCGCCCCGGCCCGATGTCTCGGTGGCGGTCACTCGTCCTCCTCGTCCTCGTCCTTGTGCACGTGCGTGAGCTTGTCGGGGTTGGTGACGATGTAGACGCCGTTCACCCGGTCGCCCTCGGGCGTGAGGTCCATGACCATCACGGCGTACGGGGCCTCGCCCTGGAACAGCACCGCGGCGTCGTCGCCGTTGACCCGGCGGTAGCGCAGGTCGAGCTGCTGGGGGCCGCGCCGCGCCGCGTACGAGGTGATGAGGCGGACCGCCTTGTCCCGGCCGTGCACCGGACGCAGCAGCCCCGCCTGCCTGCGCTTGCCGCCGCCGTCCGTCCACACCGTGACGTCCGGCGCCAGGATCTCCATCAGCTCGCCGATGTCCCCGCCGAGTGCGGCCCGCACGAACCGCTCGGTCGCCTCCTGCCTGACGCGCGGATGCGCCCGGTAGCGCGGCCGGCGGGCGAGCACATGGTCCCGGGCGCGATGGGCCAGCTGCCGTACGGCCGCCGGAGTGCGGTCGATGATCTCCGCGATCTCGGTGTGGGCGTACCCGAACACCTCGTGGAGCACGAACACGGCGCGTTCCAGCGGGGTCAGCGACTCCAGGACCACCAGCATCGCCAGGGACACGGACTCGTCCCTCAGCACCGGGTCGTCGGCGCTCGCGTCGTCGGCGACGAGCGGCTCGGGCAGCCACGGGCCGACATACGTCTCGCGGCGCCGGGTGATCACGGCCTGCCGCTGCAACGCCTGGTTGACGGCGATCCGGACCAGATAGGCGCGCGGGTTGGTGATCCCCTCGGCACCCCGGCCCGACCACGCCAGCCAGGTCTCCTGCAGCACGTCCTCGGTGTCGGCGACGCTGCCCAGCATGTTGTAGACGAGGCTGAACAACAGCTCCCGATGGTTCATGAAGACATCGGTCGCCTCGTCGGTGACCGGACTTCCGGTGCTGTGCGTCATGTGTGGGCCTCCCCGCTGCCGCGCTCACTACTCCGAGGGCCGGGAGGGGTCCGAATGTGACATGGAGCGGGCGAAATGTGACCTACGTCTCAGCAAATTCCCGCGGAGTCACACCCGCCCGCCGCCCCGCCCTCTTGAACGCGAGTCCGACACGAGTCCGACCTCAAGGAGACCGACATCGTGTTCAAGAAATGGCACGGCAACCCATGGGCGATCCTCATCACCCTCTCCCTCGGGTTCTTCATGACACTGCTCGACCTGACGATCGTGAACATCGCGATCCCGCAGCTGGGCGAGAATCTGCACGCGTCCCTCGACGAGATCCTGTGGGTCGTCAACGCCTACACGCTGGCGCTGGCCGTCCTGCTGATCACCGGCGGACGCCTCGGCGACCTGCGCGGCAAACGCAACCTGTTCGCCTCCGGGGTCGCCCTGTTCACCCTGGCGAGCCTCGCCTGCGGCCTCGCCCGCGACCCCGCCCAGCTCATCGCGTTCCGGACGGTGCAGGGGCTGGGCGCGGCGCTGCTGATGCCGCAGACCCTGTCGATCATCGCCGAGGTGTTCCCGGCCGACCGGCGCGGAGTGGCGATGGGTATCTGGGGCACGGTCGCCGGCGCGTCGGGAGCGCTCGGCCCGATCCTCGGCGGGGCGCTGATCACCCACCTGAGCTGGCGGTGGATCTTCTACGTCAACCTGCCGATCGGGGCGGCGGTGCTGCTGTTGACCTTCGCGATCATCCCCGGCGCGAAGCGCACTGTCCGGCACCGCTTCGACACCCTCGGTGTCCTGCTCGCCTCGGCTGCCCTGTTCTGCCTGGCCTTCGGGCTCACCGAGGGCCAGCGCTACGACTGGAACCGCTGGATCTGGAGCCTGTTCACCCTGGCCGCCGTCCTGTTCGCCGGCTTCCTGCTGCACGAGCGCGGCCAGCAGGCCAACGAGCCCCTCGTACCGTTCGCGCTCTTCCGGGACCGCAACTTCACCCTGGTCAACCTCGTCGGGGTCACGGTGGCCTTCGGCATCGTCGGCATGTTCCTGCCGCTGACGATCTACCTGCAGTCCGTCCTCGGCTTCAGCGCCCTCAAGTCCGGTCTGGTGCTGCTGCCCGTGGCGCTCGGCTCGTTCGTGACGGCGGGGCCCGCCGGAGCGCTGTCCGACAAGGTCGGCGGCAAGTACATCCTGCTGAGCGGGCTGCTCGCCTGGGCGGGCGGGCTGACCTGGGTCGTGACCGTCGCCGACGTCGGCTCCGGATGGCTCACCGTCGCACTGCCGCTCCTCCTCACCGGCCTCGGCGTCGGCTGCACCTTCGCGCCCTTCGCCACCGAGGTCATGCGGGGCGTCCCGGCGCGGCTGGCCGGAGCCGCCTCCGGGGTCACCAACGCGCTCAGGCAGGTCGGCTCGGTGCTCGCGGGTGCCGTCGTCGGCGCGGTGCTGCAGAACCAGCTCGCCTCCGCGCTCGCGGACCGGGCCCGTGAGAACGCCGGACGGCTGCCTGCCGCCTACCGGGACTCCTTCGTCGCCGCCTTCTCCAAGGCCGAGTCCGACGTCGGCGCCCGGCAGCAGGGCGGCGCGCCGCACGGGGTGCCGCACGACGTCGCCGAGCGCATGAGTGCCCTCGGCGGACAGGTCTTCGGCCACGGCTTCGTCGACGCGATGGGCCCGGCCGTGTACGTGTCCGCCGCCGTGCTGCTGACCGGAGTGCTCGCCTGTCTCGCCGTTCGACGCCACCACGGCCCGTCCGCCAATCCCCATGCCCTGCCGATCACCGAGACCGAACTGGAGGAAGCCGCCCGATGAGCATCGACTTCACCGCCATGTACGCCTCCCACGACGCCTTCCGACGCGACCTGGAACGCCTCGCGCAGGCGGTCGCCGAGGGCCGCGCGCACACCCCCGGCGTGCGCGCCGGATGGAAGAACTTCACCCACCAGCTGCACATCCACCACACCGCCGAGGACAGCGACCTGTGGCCGCGTGTGCGCGAGCGCGTCGCGGGGCGCCCGCGGGAGCTCGCCCTGCTGGACGACATGGAGGCGGAACACTCCCGCATCGACCCGCTGCTCGATGCCGTCGACACCGCCCTGGACGACCAGGCACCCGAACTGCCCGATCTTGTACGGGCGTTGACGGCAACCCTCGACGACCACCTGGGGCACGAGGAGGACAGCGCCCTGCCGCTGATGCAGGACGTCCTGACGGCCGCGGACTGGGCCGCCTTCACCGGCCGCATCCGTGAGACCCAGGGCCTGCGCGGCGCCTCGGTGTTCGTACCGTGGATCGTCGACGGCGCTGAACCCGCGGACCGTGTCCGCTTCCTCGGCGCCATGCCGCCCCCGGTACGCGTCCTCAACCGGCTCTTCTGGGAAGGGAGTTACCGCCGTAAGGGGCTGTGGGCCGGAGCCTGAGGCGCCAAGGGCTCCGCGGGATGTGCCGCGCTGAGTCGTCCTTCGTCCACAGCATCATCGTGGCTGGTCGCGCAGTTCCCCGCGCCCCTGCGGGGCGCGTTCCGCTCAGGCGGCATCGTGGAAGACGATGCCCAGCGCACGCCGGCGGCCGGAGCGCACAGTGCTCACACCGTGCCGCATCACCCCGGCCGCCCAGCCCCGCAGGGTCCGCACCGGCCGGTCCCGGGTGGTGAAGATCAGCCCGTGGCCCTGCCGGAGCGCGGTCGCGGTGCCCCGGGACTGGGCCCGCGGCCGCTGTTCGACCATCAGGAACTCGCCGCCGGTGTAGTCGCTGCCGTACTCGTCGAGGCCGACGACCACCTGGAGCGGGAAGAGCATCTCGCCGAACACGTCACGGTGCAGGGCGTTCCAGTCGCCCTCGGTGTAGCGCAGCAGGATCTGCGCCGAGCGGTCCTGTCCGGCCGTGTGACAGGCCTCCAGCCACGCATGGAGGGAATCCGGCCACGGTGCCGGGCGGCCCAGCCGGGCCGCCCAGTCCCGCGCGATCGGCAGCAGCCGCGGGTACAGGGCGGCCCGCAGGGCGGCCACCGGGGCCGGCAGGTCGTGGGTGAAGTAGCGGTACTCGCCGGAACCGAAGCGGTGCCGTGCCATGTCGACCGTGGTCCGGAAGCGCTCCGGCTCCTCGTACAGCGCGGCCAGGTCACGGCACTCGGCGGGCGTCAGCAGCGGCCCCGTCGGCGCGCTGCCGTGGACGTCCAACTCGGCGGCGAGGGCTGCCCATTCGGTGTCGGCGACCCGCCTGCGGGCCTGAGCCTCGGTGAGCGTCACGACCTCTCCTCCCGTCACCCCGGCATCGGCTGCGGCGCACCCTCATGGGTGAGCAGCCGCACCTTGCGCTCGACGCCGCCCGCGTACCCGCGCATCGAACCGTCGGCGCCGATCACGCGGTGGCAGGGCTGGACGATCAGCTGGAACCCGGTGCCCTCGGGGGCGAGGCTCAGCTCGAAGCGGGGGAGCCGGCCCGCGAAGCAGGAGGAGAGCCGCCGGGCGGCCTCACCGAACCCCTCGTCGGGGAGGGCCGTGCCCTCGCCCACCAGCAGCGGTTCACCCACCGGACTGGCGATCCTCGTGTACGTCGTCATGGCTCCAGTCTGCTGCGCCGCGCCACCCGCGACCGGCGGGAAACGGACATGGTCCTCAGCCGCTCCCGACGCTTTGAGGTACCGTAGAAAAGGTGCTGTGACCAGCGACTATTTACGCGTGAGTACCCCAGCGGTACCGTGAAGGCATGCCAGCCCTGAATGTCGAGTTCAGCGACCGCGAACTAGAGGACCTGCGGCAGATCGCCAAGGAGCGCGGTACGTCGATGAAGGCCCTTGTGCGCGAGGCGGCCGCGGCGGACATAGCCCGGCACCGCGCGCTGCAGGAGGGCGCGGAGGCGTTCCGCCGCTTCTTCGCCTCCCACGCCGACGAGTTCGCCGCCGCCTTCCCCGACGACGAACCCGCCCACGCCGGTGAGGGGCGGGTCGCCTGACCGATGGCACCCGTCATCCACATCGACGTGCCCTGGCTGCTCCAGCGACACGAAGAGGTCCTGCCGGACCAGCCCACCATCAACGACTTCTCGGCGCTGGTCGCCGCCGTCGCCCGCCACCGCGTGGACCCGCCGCGCCTCGGCGTGGACTCCGACCCGGCCTGGCGGGCCGCCGCTCTGCTGCACACCCTCGCCCTGCTCAAGCCGCTGCCCTCGGCCAACGCCCGCTTCGCCTGCGCGACAGCGGTGGCGTACATGTTCGTCAGCGACGTCGGTATCGACCCGCCCTACGGCGCCCTCGTCGACCTCGCCCGCGATCTGATCTCCGGCAAGGCCGACATCTACGGCGCGGCCGACCGGCTGCGCTCCTGGCAGATCTGAGAGCCGCCGGCCGAGGTCTGGACGACCCGCCCCCGGGGCCGCCGACCGAGGGCGGGAGGAACAAGGCCGGCGGCCCGTGCGGCGCAGGAGAGCCGCCGTCCTGCGCAGGGCCTCCGAGAAGGGCCGCTACCCAGTGCACTACGGGGTGGTGCGCGCCGGGAGCGTGCGCGTCGCTCCGGCGCGTGCGCCTGTTTCACACGGGGCGCTTGGAATGACGAAAGCTCATGCCGGTGAGGTGAGTTGTCGCCGTTTCTGACCGACCTTCAGAGGGTCGGATGTTGCCCAAGTGCCTTGTTGGCCATGAGTGTGTTGTGCAAGGGTGAACTACCCGTGCGGGGGGTGTAATGGCCGGGTGTCGATCGGCCAATCGGAAAACCGGGCCGGACGGACATACCTGAATTCACGCCCTCCTGTGTGCCCATGCGTGTGGGAAGGAATCCGCTCAGTGCCCACCCCCCACCCACCTCGTCCCCCTTATCCGCCACCCGGCAGGGCTCCCGGAGAATCCGACGAGAACCTCGCCACCCGGCTCAGAGGCCGCCCCGAGGGCGAGGTCGCCCAATCCGTCGCGCTGCTGATGGCGCGGCACTGGCAGCCCGCCCGCGACTACGCGGCCATCTGCCTGACCTCCCCGGCCGACCTCGCCTCCATGGTGACGGCGTCCGCCTTCCACCAGGTCCTGGACCGGCTGGCGCTGGGCGAGGCCGCGCTCGCGCTGCGCCCGCGGATGCTGGTGGCCGTACGCGATACGGTCCGCCTGTGGTCCGCCGAGGACCGGATATCCAGTGTTCTGCCGGAGCTGCAGAAACCCTCCGGCGGCCGCGGTATACGTACGGCGAAGTCCATGACGCCCGAAAACCGCAGGCTCGCCGAGCGGTCATTCCAGGCCCTTCCCGGACTCTCCCGGTGCTTGCTCTGGCACACCGAGGTCGAAGCGGAGTCCATAACCGTTCCCGCCGCTCTGCTCGGCATGGATACCGACACCGCGTCGGCGGCACTCGAACAAGCGCGTGAAAAATTCCGCGAGGGTTGTGTACATGCCCATCGGGAACTCGCGCCGAGCAAGGATTGCCGGTTCTACAACCGTCTCCTCGACGTTCCGATTCGCCGGGGCGGAACCCTGCTGCCGGATGTCCAGCAGCATCTTGCGGAGTGCCGTTACTGCCGTTCCGCCGCCGAACAACTGAGCCATTTCGAGGGCGGGTTGGGGGTGCTCCTCGCCGAGGCGGTGCTGGGCTGGGGCGCCCGGCGCTACCTCGACTCCCGGCCCGGCCGTACGCGACAGGAAACGCGCGCGAGCGGCTCCGCGCGGCACGGCGGAGGACGCTCACGCATCCTGCCCCGCATCCCGCTGCCCGGACGCCGGCAGCCGGGCGCGCCGCGGAACTCACGGGCGCTGCTGACCGGCGTGGGTGTCGTCTCCGCCGGACTGATCGCCAGTCTGTTCGCGGCTGGCCTGTGGTCGCACGACGACGGCGTCGCCCCGGCCGCCTCCACCAGCGCGGGCGGCGGCACCGCGCCGGGCGTCGGCTCCCGGTCCTCGCCCGGGTCGGCCCAACTCCCCACGGTTCCCGGGCAGTCGAGACTGCGCAACGCGGGCGCCGACCTCTGTCTCGACATCACGGGCAAGGTGAAGGCAGGCGCCGGGACCGGCCTCGCCGCGTGCTCGGACGCCGGCACCCAGCAGTGGTCGTTCGACAAGGACGGTCTGCTGCGCAGCGCGGCCGACCCCGCCCTGTGCCTGGACTCGCACGTGGACGCCGGCGTGGCCGTCCTCGGCAAGTGCGCCGCCGAGAAGGACAAGCGGGGCGCGGACGTGCGCTACGACCTCACCGTGCAGGGGGAGTTGCTGCCCCGCTGGGACGAGCGGCTCGCCCTCGCCGCAACGGCTGAGGAGCCGGGCGCGGACATCGTCGCCAAGGCCCGCGACGGCTCACCGGCGCAACGTTGGCTGGCCGATCCGACGGCGACGGCGACTCCGGGGTCGCTGTCGATCACGGGACCGGGGGTACCTGCGGCTGGGCCGGAGGAGTCGAGCGCCTGACAGCTCGGGGGTCAGGAGATCCGTGGCTGCGGGTGCGTCGTGGTTTGTCGCGCCCCTGCGGCGGAGCCGCATGTCGACACGGCCCCGCGCCCCTTGACGGGTGACGCCTAGGCCCCGTCGTTTGGATCAGCTCAGCGTCGCGGGGTCTGGCACGCCCTCCCCCACTGCCTTAAGGGCGTGGGGGGACCCCCAGCGGCGTTGTCGTCACTCTCCCCCACTCTCGGCTTCGCTCGAGCGTGGGGACCCCCATGACCCCGCTCGGGGCGGCTGCAAGGCGCAGTTCCCTACGGCCGACCTGATCCAAACGACAGGGCCTAGCTCACGACGTCCCGCGGTTGTCCTCCCGCCAGGAAGTCGGCGACGTTCTGCGCGGCGGCCAGGGCGATGCGGATCAGGGTTTCGCGGGTCACCCCGCCGACGTGCGGTGAGAGCACCACGTTCGGCGACTTGAGCAGGCGCAGGGCCGGGGTGGGCGGTTCGGGGTCGAAGACGTCGATGCCCGCCCCGGCCAGGGCGCCCTTCTCCAGCGCGGCCGCGAGGGCGTCCTGGTCGATGAGGGCGCCCCGCGCCGTGTTGATCACGAACGCCGTCGGTTTGAGGAGCGCGAGTCGCTCGGCGTCGAGCAGGTGCCGGGTCTCGTCGGTGAGCGGCGCGTGCAGGGAGACGTAGTCGGCCGTGCGCAGCAGTTCGTCGAGCGGGACATGGCGGGCCCCGCCCAGCCGGGACTCCGTCTCCTCGGGCAGTCGGCGACGGCCGGCGTAGACGATGTTCATGTCGAACGCGACCGCACGGCGGGCGACTTCCTGCCCGATGCCGCCGAGTCCGACGATGCCGAGCGTCTTGCCGCACAGTTCGGTGAGGGAGCGCTGGAGGCGGGGCAGTGCCCAGTCCGCCTCGACGAGCGCCGTGTGTGCGGGGATCAGCTGCTTGGCGAGCGCCAGCATGAGGGCGAAGGTCTGCTCGGCCACGTTCTGCGACTCGGCGCCGCTGGAGCCTATGTTGCACACGAGGACGTCACGGGCGCGGGCGGCGTCCACGTCGACGTAGTCGAAGCCGTGGCTCGCGCACTGCACCAGCTTCAAGTCCCGTGCGGCGGCGAGGTGTTCGGCGGTCACGGGGGAGAGCGCCGTGATGATCACGTGCGCGGCGCGGAGGGCGGCCGGGTCCTCGTCGGTCGCCTCGACGACGGTGACGTTCGCCTCGCCGGGAAAGAGCGTGGCGAGTCCGGCGCCGGCGGCGCGGCCCCCGACGTGCGGTGCGACGACGGCGAGAATGTTCCTCGGGGCTGTCATACGGAGTCCTCGATGAGGTCGGCGGAGCTGATCGTGGCGGGCGTGGCGTGTCCGGACAGGGCGAGCGTGAGGTCGAACTCGGCGAGCAGGCAGCGGATCACATGCTCGACACCCGGCTGACCGTCGAGACCGAGCCCGTACACGTACGGCCGCCCCAGCAGCACCGCCCGCGCGCCGAGCGCCAGCGCCTTGAAGACGTCGTCGCCGGTGCGGACACCGCTGTCGAACAGGACCGTCAGCCGGTCGCCGACCGCCTCGGCCACCCGGGGCAGCGCATCGGCGGCCGCGACGGAGCCGGCCACCTGGCGGCCGCCGTGATTGGAGACGACCACGCCGTCCATCCCGGCGTCGGCGGCCAGCCGGGCGTCGTCCGGGTGCAGGATGCCCTTGAGGACGATCGGGCCGTCCCAGTTCTCCCGCAGGAACGCCAGGTCCGGCCAGGTCTTGCCGGGGTCCGCGAACATGCCGACGAAGTGCAGCACGGCCGCGTTCGGATCCTCGTGCACCGGCTTGGCGAGACCCGCCTGGAAGGCAGGGTCGGAGAAGTAGTTCGCGGTGCCGACGCCGTGCAGGAAGGGCAGATAGGCCTGGTCGAGGTCGCGGGGCCGCCAGGCCAGCAGCGGTGTGTCGAGGGTGACGATCAGTGCCGTGAACCCGGCCGCCTTCGCCCGGTAGAGGAAGCTCCGCGTCACCTCACGGTCCTTGGCCCAGTACAGCTGGAACCAGCGCTCCGCGTCGCCCATCGCCTCCGCGACCTGCTCCATCGGCGTACTGGACGCCGAGGACAGGGTGTACGGCACACCCTGCGCGGCGGCGGCCCGGGCGGCCGCGCACTCGGCCTCCGGGTGCATGATCGACAGCACGCCGACCGGCGCCAGGGCCAGCGGGGCGGGCAGCGCGCGGCCCAGCACCTCGACGGACAGATCCCGCTCGTGCACGTCCCGCAGCATCCGCGGCACGATCCGGCGCCGCGCGAGCGCCGCCCGGTTCGCGCGGGCCGTGCTGCCGTCGCCCGCGCTGCCGGCGACATAGCCGACGGGCCCGGGGCCGAGCCGCTGCTCGGTGAGCTCCTCCAGCCGGGTCAGATCGGTGGGCAGCCTCGGTACGGCGCCCGACATCCCGCCCAGATAGATCTCGTACTGGAAGTCCGCCCAGTGCTTGGCCATGGATACGTCCCGCCCCTCGTCGCTGAGAACGCGTTGCATCCCGACGATACTGGCGAGTAGGCGCAGGTCCGTCCACCGGGGTGGACCCGGGGTACGAACCGAGTCACGCCCGCAGCGTGGCGGAAGGGCCCGACGAGGTCCCCTCCTGGACACCCGCTCCCGGCCCCGTGACCGGCGGCACCGCGACCTCGACGGTGCGGGCCAGCCGCGCCCCCTCGGGGCCGTACACGGCACGGGGCTCGGGGAAGATCCGCAGCAGGGCCAGATACAGCACGGCGGCCACCACCAGCGACAGCGGCAGGCTGATGTCGATGCCGTTCGCGAGGTCGCCCAGCGGGCCCACGAACTGGCCGGGGATGTTCGTGAACAGCACGCCGATCAGCGCGGACACCCACCACGCGGTCATGCCCCGCCAGTTCCAGCCGTGCGCGAACCAGTAACGGCCGCCGCGCTGACGGCGGTTGAAGACCTGGAGGGCCTCCGGGTCGTACCAGCCGCGCCGGGTGTAGAAGCCCAGCATCATGACGACCATCCACGGAGTGGTGCACGTGATGATCATCGTGGCGAAGGTGGAGATGGACTGGACGAGGTCGAGTCCGAACCGGCCGATGAAGATGAACGCGATCGACAGCACGCCGACGAGCACCGTCGCCTGCACCCGCGACAGCCGCGGGAACACGGAGGAGAAGTCGAGCCCGGTGCCGTAGAGCGAGGTCGTCCCCGTCGACATGCCGCCGATCAGGGCCAGCAGACACACCGGCAGGAAGTACCAGGCCGGCGAGATGGCGAGCAGCCCGCCCACGAAGTCGGGGGCGGCCGGGTCGACGTACTTCGGGGCCTTGGCGGCGATGATGCTCGCGGTCGCCAGACCGAAGACGAACGGCAGCAGGGTCGCGAGCTGCGACAGGAACGCGGCACCGATGACCCGGCGGCGCGGGGTGCTCGCCGGGATGTAGCGCGACCAGTCGCCGAGGAACGCCCCGAACGACACCGGGTTGGACAGCACGATCAGCGCCGCGCCGATGAACGACGGCCAGAACAGGGATTTGGTCGCCGCGTCCGCCGAGGCGGTGAAGACACCCGCGTACGACGGGTCGAAGTCACCGGCGAAGGCGATCGCGCCGAGCAGGAACAGCACGGTCGCCGAGGCCACCGCGACCTTGTTGACGAACAGCATGAACCGGAAGCCGTACACGCACACCGCGAGGACCAGGCCGGCGAACAGCGCGTACGCGACGACGTACGAGAGGGTGCCGCGCTCCAGTCCGAAGAGCCGGTGCGCACCGCCGACCAGGGCGTCCCCGGAGCTCCACACCGAGATCGAGAAGAACGCGATCGCGGTCAGCAGCGACAGGAACGAGCCGACCACGCGGCCGTGCACGCCCAGGTGCGCGGAGGAGGAGACGGCGTTGTTGGTGCCGTTGACCGGGCCGAACACCGCCATCGGGCACAGGATCAGCGCGCCCGCGAGGACGCCGAGAAGGGTGGCCGCGAGGCCCTGCCGGAAGGAGAGGCCGAAAAGGATCGGGAAGGCGCCAAGGACGCAGGTGGAGAAGGTGTTGGCGCCGCCGAAGGCGAGCCGGAACAGGTCGAGCGGGGTCGCGGTGCGGTCCGCGTCGGGGATGCGCTCGACGCCGTGGGCCTCGACCTCGGTGAGGGACGGCGGCGTGCTGGGGGAGTCGGACGACTGCGAGGACAAGGTGGCTCCAGCGGGGGCGGGACGGTGGAGCGCGTTGTGGCGCGGCGGGGCGGACGGCCGGTCGGCGCCGCTTGGGGTGTGCGGCGGGCGTGGCGGCCGTTCTCTCGACGGTGTGCCGACCGTAGGGCGGGACGCAAACCCTTCACCAGCGGACGGTTCATCCATCTTTCGCGTGGCGAGTGTACGAATCCTCCATCAGTCGTCGGTGGGTGTGTCCGTCGAAAGGTCCGTGGCGGCGTCCTGCGGTTCCGCGTCCGGGCCCTGTGCCCGCACCCGCTGCACGTGTTCGAGGGACTCACGCAGCTCGGCGAGCCAGTCGTCGGTGTGCCGCTGCACCAGGCGCACACACCAGGCGAGGGCGTCACTGCGGCTGCGGGCGACCCCGCCGGCGATCAGCGTGTCGAGGACCTGGCGCTCCGGCTGGCGCAGCCGGGTCATCACGGGCGCGGCCACGTGGGTGAACAGGGCGCGCTCGCCGCCGCACTCCACGCCCCAGGAGACCTTCCGGCGGAAGCGGTGCTCGGCCTCGCGGGCCACCTCCATGCGTGCCTCCCGGGTGCGCTCCCGGAACTCCTGGATCCTGCCCTGGACGGCGGCCTCCCGTTCGGCCTCCGAAGTGCCCTCGGCGAGCCGGGGCGCGGGGATGCGGCCGATCACGGTGATCTCCTCGCGGTCGACCGTGAGCTCGGCGAGCCCTTCGAAGAGGTCCTCGGGCAGACGGCCCGCGAACCAGCCGCGCAGCTTCTCTCGTTGCTCTGTCGTAATCATGTAATGACGATTACTCGACGCGGCCATGAACGCAAGGGGACGCCGGGGAGTCCGCCGACAGCTCAACCGGAATGTTTCAGGCCTATTAACGAAGCGTGGGAAATCAGCCACTTGGCTGCTTCGGGCGATCAAGAACCGCTCAGTTTCGGGGTTCAGGCGATCGGATTCCGTGACTTCGCGCCACTGATTCAACACGCAAGGTTACTGAAACACATGGGGTCGAGGTGTGTTTCCGCGGCGGACTCGGCAGACTCGCGCTCGCCGGTCCGACACCAACCCGAAACGGGCCGGCCCACCCCCGAATCCTGCGGAAGGATGCACACAATGCGGAACACCGCGCGCTGGGCAGCCACCCTCGCCCTCACGGCCACCGCCGTCTGCGGACCCCTGACCGGGGCCGCGATCGCCACGCCGGCCGCCGCCCCTGCCTCGCTCTACGCCCCCTCGGCCCTGGTGCTCACCATCGGCCACGGCGACAGCGCGGCCGTCGCGACCCCGATGCGCGCCGTCACCCTGAGCTGCGCCCCCACGGCCTCCGGCACCCACCCCGCCCCGGCGCTCGCCTGCGCCGAACTGCGCGGTGCCGCGGGTGACTTCGACGCCCTGACGGCGAGGGGCGAAGCGATGTGCACCAAGCAGTACGACCCGGTCGTCGTCACGGTCGACGGCGTCTGGCAGGGCAAGCGCGTCTCCTACGAACGGACCTTTGGCAACGAGTGCGTGAAGAACTCCTACGGGACCAGCGTCTTCGCGTTCTGAGAGACCGGGATCGCGGAGTCCTCGCGCACACCTGAAGAGGCCCGCCAGTGGGGAGTGCGAGTCCCTTGTCGCGGGGTACCCGTCGATCTCGCACCAGGGGTCGGCCGGGCGGAGTGGGGCCGCCCGCCGACTCCTGGCATCAGTTCCGCCCCTCCCCGGGGATCGCGGGGAGGGGCGGAAAACGTCCCAGCAGTCCCGCACCGCTCAGCAGTCGGTGGATGGCGGGCGCATCGGAGACGATGCGCAGCCGGCCGCCGCGCTCCCGGGCCCGCGCCTCGGCCCGGCACAGCACCCGCAGGCCCGAGCAGTCGAAGAACTCGACCTCCCGCAGGTCGACCAGCACATCCGGGACCGGCCGCGCGGTCGCCGCGTCCAGGTGTTCCCGGAGGAACTCCGCGGTCGCCAGATCGATCTCACCCGCGACCATGACCACGGTGAACCACATGCCCGCCCGGGTGCGGGCATGCGGGTTCGGCGCGGGTGGTTCGGAAGTGCGGTCGTCGGCATGCGGCGTCATGTCCGCTCCACCTGGGCAAAAGGCGTATTCGGTCTTGGTAGTTACCCCGACCGGCGGGGGAGCATCCCCGACACGCCGAGCGCAAGATCCGCCTCACTCGACCTGGTGAATTGCGGTGGATGTGCTTGACATTTTGCGCACGCAACGACTAAAGGGGCTTGCTTCAGGGGGTCGGGGCCGCGATGCGCAGGGGCACCGAATCGAGGGACGGGGACGCCTCGTCGAGACTGTTGATCTTCGCCCACCAGGATGTGCCGTCCTCGATCTGGCGCAGCAGGACGCCCTCACGGATCGCCCAGGGGCAGATCGTGACCACTCTGAGTCCGGTCAGCTTCATCGAGGTGTGGGCGATCACCGCGCCGGCCAGGCTCTGCTCGGCGCGCGGCGCGGAGATGCCGGGGAGCCGGGCGCGTTCGGCGGCCGGCAGCGCGGCCAGCCGGTCGACGGCGATACCTAGGTCCGAGCGCTTCAACTGCCGTTCCATGAACGGTCCGTGGCGCCCGGGCGGCGCCCCGCACAGCCGCCCCAGCTGCTGGAAGGTGCGCGAGGTGGCCACCGCCGTGCGCGGGCCCTCCCACCGGATGCGCGCGGCGACGTCCCGCAGCTGGTGCCGGATCTTCCGGCGCAGCGCCCGCAGCTGCTCCTGCGGCGGCGGATCCTGCCCCTGGAGGAACTCATGGGTCAGCCGTCCCGCGCCCAGCGGCAGTGAGGCCACGAAGTCGGGCAACCGGCCGCGCCCGAAGGCCACTTCGAGTGAACCGCCGCCGATGTCCAGCAGTGCCAGGGGCCCCGACCGCCAGCCCATCCAGCGCCGCGCCCCGAGGAAGGTCAGCTCGGCCTCCACCTCGCCGGGCAGCGTGCACAAGCCGACCCCGGTCCGGGACCGGACGGTGCGCAGCACCTCCCGGCGGTTGGGAGCGGCACGCACCACGGCGGTTGCGAAGGCAAGCGGTGCGGTGGCGCCCCACCGGGCCGCGGTCCGGCTCGCGTCGGCGACCGCTCCGGCGATCCGGTCGATGTCCTCCTCGGGAATGCTGCTCCCCGGCCTGACGTGTTCGGACAGCCTCAGGCGCCACTTGGCGGTGTGGACCGGCAGTGGCACCCCGCCCTCGGCGTCCGCCAGGACCAGTCTGACCGTGTTCGATCCCACATCCACCACGCTGATTCGCATGAGCCGGTGGGTACCCAATTACGGTCGGTTCAACGCCCGTCACTCGCCGCGCCAGGGGGTCGTTCGAGGCCACCAGCCCGGCACCGCACGCCGGTAGCGGGTGTATTCGGCGCCGAACCGGCGGGTCAGCGCGGGCTGCTCGTACCACGTCGCGAACGCCCACATCGCCCCTCCCGCGCAGGCCCCGTAACCGAACAGCACCGGCCGGGCGAACAGCAGGCCCTGACCGCCGATCGCCGCGACCACCGCGACGTACATCGGATTGCGCACGTACCGGTACAGGCCACCCACCACCAGGTGCCCGGGCGGCGCGACCGGCGCCGGCGTGCCCAGCCCCTCGACCACGAAGCGGACGTAGGCCGACAGCAGGACGACCGCCCCCGCGGCCAGCGGGAGCAGGCCGAGCACGCGCACAGGCGGCCACCAGTCGCCCGCCCGCCAGCCGGTCAGCCACCACGGCAGCAGGACGACCACGGTGCCGGGCGCGAGGAACAGGAAGAGCACGGTCCCGAGTGCCGCCGCCGTTTTGCGCATACGGCCACCATGGCAGCGAAGAGGGGCCACCGTCTCCCTGCGGACGGCGGCCCCTCGGACCCGTGCGGCTCGAGCCGGTACGGCTCAGTTCGGACCGATCACATGTGGACGACCGGTGCGGCGTTCGCGTCCTGCTCCGGCACCCCGCGGCGGAAGAGCACGAAGGCGATCACGGCGCCGGCGGCGAACAGGCCCGCCGACCACCAGAAGGCGGTGGTGTAGCTCTCGATCGTCGCCTGGGCCTGCACCAGCTTGCTGGTCGCGTCCTTGCCCGCCAGGTAGTCGGTCGCGGCGCTCGCGGCCAGGGTGTTCAGCAGGGCCGTACCGATCGAACCGCCCACCTGCTGCATGGCGTTGACCGTGGCCGAGGCGACACCCGCGTCCTCGGCGGCCACCCCGCCGGTGGCCAGCTGCATGGCCGCCGGCATCACCAGGCCGAGGCCCGCGCCGGTCACGATCAGCTGCGGCAGCACCGCGCTGACGTAGCTGGAGCCGACGCCGATCCCGGTCAGCCAGGCCATGCCGACCGCGGCGATCGCGAAGCCCAGCGGGACGACGACCTTCGGCCCGATCCGCGGCACCAGGGCCGTGGTGCCCAGCTGCGCCGCCACCATCAGCGCACCGACCATCGGCAGGAACGCCACACCGGTCTTCGTCGGGCTGAAGCCCAGGTTCAGCTGCAGGTAGTACGTGAGGAAGAGGAAGACGCCGAACATGCCGCCGCCGGAGATCAGCACCGCGAGGAACGACGCGGCCCGGTTGCGGTCCAGCAGGATGCGCAGCGGCAGCAGCGGGTGTGCGGCCTTGGTCTGCCACCAGGCGAAGGCCGCCAGCAGCACGCCGCCCGCGATCAGGAAGCCCCAGGTCAGACCCGAACCCCAGTCGTGCGTCTCGGCGTTGGAGAAGCCGTAGACCAGGGAGAACAGTCCGGCGGCGACCAGCAGCGTGCCCGGCACGTCCAGCTTGGAGTTCTCCGCGTCCCGGTGGTTGGTCAGCAGCAGCCAGCCGCCCACGAAGGCGACGACGGCGATCGCGACGTTCACATACAGCGTCCAGCGCCAGTCGAACGCGTCGGTCAGGACACCGCCGAGCAGCAGGCCCACCGCACCGCCGGCACCGGCGATGGCGCCGTAGACGCTGAACGCCCTGGCACGCTCCCGGGCGTCCGTGAAGGTCGTGTTGAGGAGGGACAGCGCGGCCGGCGCGAGCAGTGCGCCGAAGGCGCCCTGCAGGGCCCGCGCGGTGACCAGCATGCCGAAGCCGTTCGCGGCACCGCCGAGCGCGGAGACGGCGGCGAAGCCGACGACACCTATGAGGAAGGCGGTCTTGCGGCCGAAGAGATCGGCGATACGGCCGCCGAGCAGCAGCAGGGAGGCGAACGACAGCGCGTACGCGGTGACGATCCACTGCCGGTTGCCGTCGGAGAAGCCGAGGTCGGCCTGGGCCGAGGGCAGGGCGATGTTCACGATGGTGGCGTCCAGCACCACCATCAGCTGCGCGACCGCGACGACCGCGAGGATCCACCATCGCTTCGACGAAGCGGCGGCCTCGGCCTCGACTGCCTTTCTGGGGGCGCCGTCGGTGAGGGTCTTCTGAGACATGGGGAACCACTCCAGGGAAGTCGTTCAGAGGTCTAGAACGAAACTGTTTCGTACATCTGGAGACTAGACCCCTCCTAGCGAAACGGCAACGTTTCGCTAGGTGTGGCCTCCGTCTCATGCACTCGACCCGACCCCGACCCCGACCCCGATCGCCGAGCCCGACGACGGCACCGGACGATCACGAGCAACCCGCCCCGAAGGACTGATCCACCATGGCCGCTGAACTCACCGGCACCTATCTGATCCTGGACGACGGCCGCCCGGCCGTCCGCTTCAGCCGTACCTACGACCATCCCGTCGAGCGTGTCTGGCAGTTCGTGACCGACGCCGGGGAACTCGCCCACTGGTTCCCCTCGCGCGCCGAGATCGACCCTCGCCCCGGCGGCACGATCAACTTCAGCGGCGATCCGAACATGCCCGAGTCCACGGGCCGGGTGCTCGCCCTCGACGAGCCGCGTCGCCTGTGGTTCGAGTGGGGTGGCGACGAGCTGCGCTTCGACCTGGAGGCGCTGGAGGACAAGCGCACCCGCTTCACCCTCACCAACGTCCTGCAGTCCGCCGACACCGCCGCCCGCAACGGCGCCGGCTGGGAGGTGTGCCTGGCCGCCCTCGACGCACACGCACAGGGTGAGCGGGCCGAGGGGCCGCACGCCGGAGCGGGCGCCCCCTGGAAGGACTTCTACGAGGGGTACGTCGAGGCCGGCGTGCCCTCCGGGGCACCTGTGCCCGGCCTCGACTGACCTCTCACGCCATCTGCCGGCGCACCAGCTCGTGCAGCCGCCCGCCCGTGTCCGCGAGCAGCTGCGCGGGCGGGCCCTGCTGGGCGACCTTGCCGTCCTCCATCACGATCACACGGTCCGCGTCCAGGACCGTGGACAGTCGATGTGCGATGACGACGCGGGTGGCGTTGAGCGCCTTGGTCGACTCGATCACCGTGCGCTGCGTCTCGTTGTCGAGGGCGCTGGTGGCCTCGTCGAAGAAGAGGATCCGCGGTCGGCGGATCAACGCCTGCGCGATCATCAGGCGCTGGCGCTGGCCGCCGGAGACGGCGCCGCTGCCCTGCACGATCGTGTGCAGCCCCATCGGCATCCGCTTGATGTCCTCGGCGAGCCCCGCCATCTCGGCCGCCGCCATCGCCTCGTCCGGCGTGTAGGGCTCGGTGCCGCAGATGACGTCCAGGATGGAACCGGTGAACGGCTGCGCATGCTGCAGCACCACACCGCACTGCCGGCGCACCGCCGACTGGTCGAGCGCACCCAGGTCCTGACCGTCGTACAGGACACTGCCCGAGACCGGCTTGTCGAAGCCGATCAGCAGCCTGAGCAGGGTCGACTTTCCGCAGCCGCTGGGGCCGACGATCGCCACGAACTCACCCGGGCGTATCTCGAACGACACGTCGTCCAGGACCAGCGGACCGTCGTCCGTGTAACGGAAGGACAGCCGCCGGGCCTCGATCGCGCCGGACAGCGGGCCCGGCCGGGTGCTCGCCGTGCGCACCTCCGGCGTTGCCTCCAGCACCGGCTTGATCTCCTCGAACAGCGGCAGCGCGGCCACCGTCGAGACGAACGCGCTGGTCAGCTGGGTGACGGAGGTCAGCACCATCGTCACCGAGGTGTTGAAGGTCAAGAACGCGGCCGCCGACATCACCCCACGTGCCGGGCCTGCCAGCAGCATGAACATCAGCAGGGTGCACAGTGGCAGATAGACCGCGCCCATCACCGTGGTGAGGTTCTTGATGCGGCCGACCTTCTGCTGCAGTTCACGGCTGTGCGCGAACTCCGAGGCCCAGGCCGCGTAGGCGTAGTTCTCGGCTGCCGCCACCCGCAGCTTCGGCAGACCGCGCAGGGTCTGGAAGGCCTGGTTGTTCAGCTTGTTGCTGAGCACGACGAGTTTCCGCTGCCAGCGCACCTGCCACAGACCGAGGCCGAGGAACACGGCCGCGATGACGACGAGCATGCCGATCGCCGCCAGCGCCATGGACGGGCTGTACCAGAACAGCAGCCCCAGGTTCATCGCGCCCACGGTCACCGACTGGGCGATCACGGGCCCGAGCCCGGCCATCATGCGGCGGATCGAGCTGATGCCCATGGCCGCGCTGGCCAGCTCGCCGGTCGAACGCTCGGTGAAGAACTTCGTCGGGAGCCTGAGCAGCCGGTCCCACACGGCCGGCTGAAGCGTGGCCTCGATCCGGCCCTCCAGACGGAGAATGGTGAGGTTCTCCAGCAGCATGAAGGCCGCCGCCACGATGCTGGTGAGCATCACGGCCAGACACACCTGCGCGATCAGGCCCGTCTGCGCCTTCGGGACGAACTCGCCCAGCACCTTGCCCGTCGCGACGGGCACCAGTGCGCCGATCACCACCGTCACCAGACCGCTCAGCAGCAGGTTGGTCAGGTCGCCGCCGGTGCCGCGCATGCTGAACCGCAGCAGCCGCAGGGGGCTCAGCGTCCGTTCGGGCAGCGGCCGGTAGAACATCACCGCGCGCGGCTCGAACTCCTCCGCGTTGTCCTTCTCGATCGGCGTCTCACGTCCGCTCGCCGGATGCACGGCGACATAGCCGCCGCGCCGCCACAGCAGCGCGACCGGAGCCCCCGACAGGGCCCGGTGGCCCACCAGCGGGCCGATGTTGTCCCGCCACCAGCGGCCGTCCAGGCGTACCGCCCGGGTGCGCACGCGGGACGCGATCGCGACCAGCTCCACCGGATCCAGGCGCTCGCTCTCGGTGCCGCTCTGCGCGGGTTCGGCAAGCGTGATCCCGGCCGCCTCGGCGACCAGCTTGCAGGCCGCGTACGAGGCGTCCGCGTCGGCGGCCGTGGTGCGCTTGCCGGACGTCTTGCCGATGGAGGCCAGCAGGGTGCGGTCGGCCTGGGCGCGGACCGCCTCGCCCGCCTTGATGCCGGCCGCCGTACGCGTCTCGTGGGTGCGCTCCAGCTGCTCGATCCAGCGGTCCAGCGTGGTCAGCAGGCGGTACTGCTGGTCGACCATGCTCTGCCAGACAGCGGGGTCCATCAGCAGGTCGGCGGCGGCCTCGGCGCCGTAGAGCGAGCCGTACTGGACGCTGCCGGGCGGCACCTGCATCCAGAACACGTCGTCGTCGGTCACTTCGGCGGCCGACCCCTCGGTCGCCATCGGTGCCTGGAAGAGGACGGACAGGCTGCGGCCGACGCCGAGGGCGAGGGCGTATTCGAGCGGGCTGGTCGTCGGTGGCACGTACTGGGCGTTGCCGTACTCGTCGTAGGACCAGGTCTGGGTCTCGGCCGTCTGGTACAGCTCGCGCAGCCCGATGCGGTGCACCACGCAGTCGCGCAGGGGGCGGGCGACCAGGGTGTGCTGGGGGCCGGGGACCGGGCCCAGGATCAGCGAGCCCGCCTCCAGCCGGCCGAGGTGGTGCCAGTGGCCCTGCTGCACGGCGTCCACCGCGAAGAGGTCGAGGCTGCCGGCCGCGACCAGCCACAGCACCTGCGGACCCTCCAGGTCGAGCCGGGTCAGCCCCGAGCAGTCGACGTAGCTGCCCATGGAGCCGAGGGCACCGAGAACCAGGTCGCCCTGGTGGTGTGCGGTCGTCATCTCATCGCTCCCTGACCAGCGCCGCGTACGCGCCGCCGCGCGTCACCAGGTCCTCGTGCCGTCCGCGTTCCACGATCGTGCCGTGCTGCAGTACGACGATCTCGTCGCTGTCACGCACGGTGCTGAGCCGGTGCGCGATCACCACGCAGGCGCAGCCGCGCCTGCGCAGGTTGTCCATCACCACCTGCTCGGTCTCCGCGTCCAGGGCGCTGGTGACCTCGTCGAGGACCAGGATGCTGGGGCGGCGCACCAGCGCCCGGGCGATCTCCAGGCGCTGCCGCTGCCCGCCGGAGAAGTTGCGGCCGTCCTGCTCGACCTTGCTGTGGATGCCGCCGGGGCGGCGCGTCACGACGTCGTAGAGCGCCGCGTCGCGCAGCGCGTCGACGACCGCGTCGTCCGGGATCGACGGGTCCCACAGCGCCACGTTGTCGCGGACCGTGCCCTCGAAGAGGAAGACCTCCTGGTCGACGAAGGAGACCGAGGCGGCGAGCGCGCCGCGCGGGATGTCGTCCAGGCGCTGTCCGTCGATGCGGATCACGCCCTCCCAGGGGGTGTACAGGCCCGAGATCAGACGGGAGACCGTGGACTTGCCGCTTCCCGAGCCGCCGACCAGCGCCACCTGCTGGCCGGGGCCGACGGTCAGGTCGAAGCCGGTGAGCAGGGGCTTGTCGAGCGGGTTGTAGCCGAAGGTGATGTTCTGCAGCTCGACGTGGCCGTGCAGACGGCGCGTGGAGTCGCCGGCGCCGGGGCGGCCGTAGAGCGGGTCGGCCTGGAAGTTCTCGACGTCCTTGAGGCGGGCCACGTCGGCGGCGAAGTCCTGGATGCGGCCCGCGACGCCGTTCAGCCGGGTGATCGGCGCGGTGAAGCGGGTGACCAGGGCCTGGAAGGCGACCAGCAGTCCGACCGAGATACCGCCCTCGACCGCGCGCATACCGCCGATCCACAGGATCAGCGCGCTGTTCAGGGAGGCCAGCGTCGGCGCGACCACCCCGAGCCAGGCGCTCGGCACCCCGAGACGCTGCTGCTCCTCCAGGGTGGTGGCGTGCTGACCGGCCCACTTGCGGAAGTAGCCGTCCTCACCGCCGGTCGCCTTCATCGTCTCGATCAGCTGCAAGCCCGTGTAGGCGGTGTTGGTGAGCCGGGCGCTGTCGGCCCGCAGCTTCGCCGTCCGGGTGGCGCGCAGCCGGATCACGACCCGCATGGCGACGATGTTCAGCAGGGCCACACCGATGCCGAGAAACGTCAGCTGCGGGTCGTAGGTGTAGAGCAGGACGGCGTAGAGCACCACGACCACCGCGTCCACGCCCGCCGCCGCGAGGTCGCGGGCCAGGGTCTCGGCCACCTGGTCGTTGGACTGCAGCCGCTGCACCAGGTCGGCCGGGCTGCGCTGCGCGAAGAACGTCACCGGCAGCCGCAGCAGATGCCTGAGGAAGCGGGCGCTGGAGAGGGTGGAGGAGATGATGCGGCCGCGCAGCAGATTCGCCTGCTGCAACCACGTCAGCACCACCGTGAGCAGCACGGACGCGCCCATCGACGCGAACAGCACACCCAGCAGCGAGGTCTTTCCGCCGATCAGGAACTCGTCGATGTACGTCCGGCTGAGTGCGGGCACCGCCGCTCCGACCGCGACCAGCAGCAGGCTCGCCAGCACCGCGGCGGGCATGGTGCCCGCGGTGCCGCGCAGCCGGGCCGGCATCGCGCCCAGGATGCCCGGCTTGCGGCCGCCCTTGCTGAAGCCCTCGCCGGGCTCCATGACCAGGACGACGCCGGTGAAGCTGCCGTCGAAGTCCTCCATCGGCACGAAACGGCGGCCCTTGCCGGGGTCGTTGATGTAGACCCCGCGGCGGCCGAAGCGGCGCCCCATGCCGTCGTAGACGACGTAGTGGTTGAACTCCCAGAACAGGACGGCCGGTGTCTTCACCTCGGCGAGGGCGGCCGTGTCCATCTGCATGCCCTTGGCCGTCAGACCGTAGCTGCGGGCCGCCTTGAGCAGGTTGCTGGCGCGCGAGCCGTCGCGGGAGACACCGCAGGCGATGCGCAGTTCCTCCAGCGGGACGTGCTTGCCGTAGTGGCCGAGCACCATCGCGAGGGAGGCGGCGCCGCACTCCACGGCCTCCATCTGCAGCACCGTCGGCGTGCGGACGGTCTTCGCCCTGCCCTTGGGAACGGGGCGCTTGGGCGGAGCGGCACGGCGCCTGCTCCGCGTCTGTTCTGCGGTGCTCACGGCAGCAGCCAATCGACGGGACGCTGATCGGCCAGCCGGATCGAGGCCGAGGCCAGGGTCATGGAGGTGAGGGCGAAGGGCGGGCCGTCCGCGGACGACCACCTGTAGCCGCTCTTGGTGCCCGACGACTTGTCGAGCCTGACCAGTACGGCCACCGGGCGGCCCTTCTTGGTGAACTGCTCGCCCAGCTGGCTGTCCCCGAGGAACGCGGCGATCTGCTGGGCCGACTGCGCCGAGCGGTCCACCGACTTCACATGGCCGCGCAGCACGCCGTACGTCTGGGTCGGCACCGACGAGACGGTCAGGTCCACGGCGGCGTGCGCGGGAATGGAGGCCGCGTTCTCGGCGGGAACGTACACCGTGGCGTACAGCGGATCGGCGGCGTGCGCGACCTTCTCCACGGCGGCGACGTTCGCGCCGGTCTGGATGATCTGCCCGATCGTCGCGGCGAGCCCGGTGATCCGGCCCGCGGCGACGGTGCGCACGACGCTGTCGCCCTGGGCCGTACGCACCTTCAGGACCGGGGAGTCGGCCGGCAACCGCTCGCCCTGCTGGGCGAGCACCGCCGTGACCTGGCCCGCGACCGGGCTCTGCAGGATGTAGCTGCCCTCACCGTGCGTGAGGATGGCGGGCGCGCCGACCGTGGACGTGACCGTGCCGGTCACCGCCCACACGGAGGCGGCCGCCATCGCGACCACCGTCACCGACAGGACGAGCCAGCCCTGAGGGCGGGCGAAACGCACCGGAAGATCGAGCTCCTCCGGCGACTGGAGCTTGGCGAGGGCCTGCTGGCGGAACTGCACGGAATTTCCCTCACCTGAAAACGAGAGAGGACCGGCTCGTGGGAGCCGGCTGGTTCAAGAGCCTGTGTGAGGCTTTTACGGCAACCGAAGGCCCCGGAGCCGCGATACGACTCCGGGACTCGACGATCACAAAAGGCGCGATCAGAGACCGGCGACCAGGCTGGTGACCGGAGCGGTGTTCAGGCCGGTCACACCCTCGACGAGGCTGACGGCCGTGTCGACCGTGCTGGAAACGGGAGCAACGCCGTCCAGCGCACCGGTGACGGAGTTGACAGCGTTGATCGACAGGCCGCCGGAAACAGCGTCGAGCTCGGCGTCCGAGATCTCAACGGTCTCAACACGGGGGGTGGAGTTCATGATGGAACTTCCCTTCGTATGGATATTTCACAAGGGGGGAGCGGCACCCCTCTGGGGGACAGAGCGACGGCCGCGACCGCAGGCGCCGGGCTTCCGTTTCCGGTGACCCTTCGCGGCCCCTGCGGTGCGATGGATCAAAGCACGCAGCGGGCATGCGCTTCCAATCAACCAATGGCCTCACCAGGCAACTTGAGCCCCTGGGGCACCCATCCGTGCAGGCTTGCGCACCGCTCGATGGCGAGTTCTTCACATGCGTCACGGCATCGGTTCGCCCGGGGCCTTGCCGACCCCGCGACGAATCCGACACTCCCGTCCCAATGGCGTGGCGGACGCCGTCGGTGTGTGCAGATCCCCTGCACCCGGTGACTCGGTTGGGAATTGGATGTGCAGATTCCCTGAAGCTGTGATTCAGATCAATGTTCTGAACAGACCGTCGTCGATTGACTGCGGACCGTGTCAGCCAGGAATCGGCCCGAGAAATACTCAGCCGAGAAGGGCGTAGACCGTGCTCGCGCGCGCCGCGAGTTCACCCGATGCCTCGGCGGTCATCGTGATGTCCGCGAATGCCATACGGCGTCCCAGTTTGGTGAGCACCGCTTCGATCAGGACATCCGAACCCGTCACCGCGCGCTGGAACGACGTCGACTGCTGGACCGTCGTCATCGGTCCGAAGGCCCCACGGGCGGCCGACACGGCGATCACGGTGGCGGTGTCGGCGGCGGCCAGCAGCGCCTGCCCCGACAGCCCGCCGCCCTCCCGGGCCAGCCGCTCCGACCAGGGAAGTCGTAGCGTCGCCCGGTCGTCGGCCAGGGACTCGACCGTCAGGCCCAGCTCGAGGACCCAAGGGGCGAAGTTGGCGGAGAGGATCTTGTCGGCTTCGGCGGTGGTCATCGTCATATGGGCGATTGTTCCCCGTGTCGGTTCGTCAGACGCGAGTCATGGCCGATTCGCCATTGCGCAAAGCGAGTTGGCAAACGGAATTGAACGCACCGTGCGACCCGTGCGTACCAACAGCCATCCAGGCGCCCGAACGAAACAGCTGCCGTACGGCGGCACAGACTCCGGTCCCCCCAGGAGGTCGAGAAGTTTGAGTCACAAGCGAATTCCGAAGCGCAAGGCCGCGATCGCGGCAGGCGGCGTCGCGGCGCTCGGCGCAGCCGCCATCCTGCTGCCGAACGCCAACGCCTCGCAGGACGGGTCGTCGACGAATGCCGCCCCCAGGGTCCTGAAGGCGACCGACGCATCGAATCTCGCCTCGCAGCTCCAGAACCTGCTCGGTGACGCCTTCGCCGGTTCCTACTACGACTCCGGCACACAGCAGCTCGTCGTCAACGTCATATCCGGCGAGAAGAACAACGTGGTCGTCCAGGCGGAGAAGGCGGGCGCGAAGGTCCGCGAGGTGAAGAACAGTCTCGCCGCGCTGAAGGCGGGCGCGCAGACCCTCAAGGCCGACGCGACCATCCCGGGCACCGCCTGGGCGATCGACCCGAAGACCAACAAGCTCGCCGTCACCGCCGACTCCACGGTCACCGGCGCCAAGTGGGACAGACTGACGTCGACGGTCAAGAGCCTCGGCGCGGACATGGCCACCGTGAAGAAGTCCTCCGGCACCTTCAAGACGAAGGTGTCGGGCGGTGACGCCATCTTCGCCCAGGCGGAGGGCGGCACCGTGCGCTGCTCGCTCGGCTTCAACGTCAAGGCGAGCGACGGCTCTCCGGCCTTCCTGACCGCCGGTCACTGCGGTGTGGCCGCCAAGCAGTGGTCCGACTCCGAGACCGGTCAGCCCATCGCCACCGTCGACCAGGCCACCTTCCCCGGCGACGGCGACTTCTCGCTGGTCAAGTACGACGACCCGAACACCCAGGCGGCGAGCGAGGTCAACACCGGCGACGGAAAGACCGTCCAGATCACGCAGGCCGCGGACGCCACCGTCGGTGAGACGGTCTTCCGGATGGGCAGCACGACCGGCCTGCACGACGGCCAGGTCACCGGTCTCGACGCCACGGTCAACTTCCAGAGCGAGACGGACCCGAACGGCGTCGACACCGTCACCGGTCTCATCCAGACCAACGTGTGCGCCGAGGCCGGCGACAGCGGCGGCTCGCTGTTCACGCAGGACGGCAGCGCGGTCGGCATGACCTCCGGCGGCAGCGGCGACTGCACCAACGGCGGCGAGACCTTCTTCCAGCCGGTGACCACCGCCCTGCAGGCCACGGGCGCAACGCTGGGCGACGGCGGCGCAGGTGCGGGCGCGGGTGACCAGGCGGGCACCGCCGACCCGTCCGCCTCGGCCGGCGACCAGGAGGGCGGTGGCGACGCGGTCGGCGGCGGCGACCAGGCGGGCACCGCCGATCCGTCCGCGACGGCCAGTGACGGGGCCGGGGCCGGCGACCAGTCCGGGAACGGCGTCGGCGACCAGTCCGGTGCCGGTGCGGGTGACCAGTCCGGTGCCGGCGTCGGGGACCAGAGCGGCACCGGCGCGGACGACGGTTCGTCGTCCCTCACCGGGTCCCAGTGATCGGGGGCCGCTCACTGATCGAGCGCATTCACCCGGCGCGGACCCACTGATGGAGACCCACTGATCGGCCTCCCGTGCGGTTTCCGGCCGACGGTGGACGGTCCGGCCCTCCGGCGGGAGGGCCGGACCGCGTCGTGTCGGCGCCCGTTCGGACTCTTCAACGAGCCCGCAGCAGCAACAGCGCCACGTCGTCGAGCCGTTCGCGGGCTGCCGTACTGTGCCGCACGAGATGGTCGGCGAGTTCGTCCAGGGGCAACTCGCCCGCCTCGGTGAGGCGTTCACCGAGGCCGGCGAGCGCGTCCTCGATGTCGACACCGGGCGATTCGATCAACCCGTCCGTATAGAGGGCAAGTACGGAGCCGGGAGCGAGGTCGACCTCCGTCGTCGGATAGCCGGCGGAGCCGTCGATGCCCAGCAGCGGGCCACCGGCGAGGTCGAGCACCCGCACCCGCCCGTCGGGACGACGCAGCAGCGGCGGCGGATGACCCGCCCGGGCCATCACGGCCCGCCCGTGCGCGGGATCGAGCCGTAGATACAGACAGCTGGCGAACAGGTCCGCGCCGAGGTCGATCAGCAGCCGGTTGGTGCTGCCCATGACCTCCTCGGGCGCCTGCCCCACGGTCGTGTAGGCGCGCACGGCGGTGCGGATCTGCCCCATCAGCCCGGCCGCCGTCACGTTGTGGCCCTGTACGTCCCCGATCACCGCCGCCGCCCCGCCCCGCGTCGGCATCAGGTCGTAGAAGTCGCCGCCGATCTCCATGCCGTGTGTGGCGGGCAGATAGCGGGAGGCCGAGTCGATGCCGGCCAGCGGCGGCAGCGAGTGCGGCAGCAGGGCCGCCTGCAGGCCGTGCGCCAGCTGGTGCTTGGCGTCGTAGAGCAGGGCCCGCTCCAGGGCCTGCGCGATCAGGCCGCCCAGGCTCGTCAGCACCGCCCGCTCGTCCGCGGGGAACGGATGCGGTTCGGCGTAGGCGAGCACACAGGTCCCCACCGGGCGCCCCGAGGCGATCAACGGCAGATAGGCCCAGGCCGCGAAGCCGTCCGGGGTGGCGTGCCGCGACGGGTACAGGCGCTCCAGCTCCTCCCGTGAGTCGAAGAACGCCGGCACCCCGGTGTTCAGTGCGTGCGTGCCCGGCGTGGACTCGGCCAGCGGCAGCCCGTCGAACCGCTCCACGAGGTGCGGGTCGGGATATCCGCGGTGCCCCAGCACATGCAGCCGCCCCGCCCGGGAACCGAGGACCACCAGCGCCTGGCTGCCCACGGCCGGCGCGATCTCGTCCGCGACCAGCTGCACCACGTCCTGCACCCCCACCGCCTCGGTCAGCGCACCGGCCAGCGTCAGCACCTGGGAGATGGTGACCAGCCGGGAAGGGGTGTCACCGGGCTGGGGCCCCGCCCGGTTCATCTCCGCCACCGCCCGCGCCCGGGTGACACGGACGCTGAGCCCGGTCGTACTGGGATACATCCGGAAGGACAGCCAGTCCCCGGGCGGTCGCAGCGCCACGAACGAGGTGGTCTGCTGGCTCATCAGCGCGGCCCGGTAGCGGTCCTCGTACACGGGGTCGTTGAGCCAGGGCACGGACGCCCACAGCTGCGTGCCCAGCAGCCTGCTGACCGGGAGACCGATCAGTTCGGCCGCCGCCGCGTTGGCGAAGGCGACCCGGCCGTGCAGATCCAGCGAGCACAGCCCGTACGGCAGCCGTGCCACCATCCGCGCCGCCTCCACCGTGCCGAGGGTGCCGGCCGGGGCGCCCACCGGCGCTCCACCTAGCAGATCGGGCTCGGGCAGCAGCTGCCGGCTCTCCTCCAGGGCACGCTCCAGCCGCTTCGCCAGCCGGTCGCAGGCCGCGGTCAGATGGTCCCGCTCCCGGTCGGACAGGTCGGGCGGATGCGAGCCGGGCCAGGTCACGAAGACCGCGCCGTACGCCGTCGAGCCGGTCGCCACCGGCACCGCGGCCAGCGCGAAGGGATAGGGCAGCACCACGGCGATGCGCGGATAGCGGGCCGCCATCTCCTCCTCGCCGCCCACCCACACCAGCCGCCGCTCGCGCACCGCGTCCGCGACCGGGATCGGCGCGCTCAGCCCCACCCGCTCCCAGGGCGCGGCGAAGGCCCGGGGCAGGCCCGCCACCACGGCCATCTCCAGCACGGGTTCGGCGGGCGACAGCAGATACACCGCGCCGGAGTGGGCGTCGACCTCGTCCATCATCGACGCGAGCGCCAGGGACAGCAGCGGTCGGCCCACCCGCGTCCTCGTGGTCGCCGGCGCCTGTGCGGACGTCTGCCCGTCGGACACGCCGACCACCTCCTCGCACGGCCGGGCGACGGGTCCCAGGGATCAATCTGCCCCCTGGCGGCCGGTCGCGCACGGCGAGCGGTGGCCGGGACGGCGCCGCCCGGCTCGAGTACGGGCGCACGACGGCCCGCGGCTCGGTGAAGAAAGCCCGCGTACCCCCTTGCCCCCGGTGCATGCCCCCTCTGTTGATGCGCGGGACGGCGTGCGGGCGCCGCGCGTGCGCCCCCGCGCACCCTGTTGGCCGGTTCTTCGCGCCCAGGAACGGTCGCGGGCGCCAACAATGGGCACGCGTTCAACACCAATGTGACCGCAGACGGAATGACGGAATGCTGAGGGGCGGCAGTGATCCGGGTACTTCTGGTGCATGACGAGTGTCTGGTGCGATCGGTGCTGGCGGACTGGCTGCGCCGGGAACCCGACCTCGGAGTGGAGGACACGGCATGGCGCAGCGCACCCGGCCGGGTGAGATCCCTGCGGCCCGACGTCTGCGCGGCGGATCTGGAGTGCGCGGACGCGTACGGCATCCCGCCGCTCGGCGAGCTGCGCTCGCGGGGCCCGGACGGGATACCGCCGAGACTTCTCGTCCTTGCCAGTGCGAACAGGCCGGGCCTGCTGAAACGGGCGATCGAGGCGGGGGCGCTCGGCTACGTCGACAAGGAGGCATCCCCGGAACACCTCGTGCGCGGCATTCGGCACGTCGCCCAGGGGGAACGTTTCATCAGCGACTCGCTGGGCTTCGGGTTCCTCAAGGCCGCCGAGATGCCGCTGACCCGGCGGGAGCTGAGCGTGTTATCCCTGGCCGCCGAGGGTGCGTCCGTCGCCGAGATCGCCGGGAGCCTCCATCTGTCCCACGGGACCGTGCGCAACTACATGGCGGCCATCACCCGAAAGACCGGGGCCCGCAACCGCATCGACGCGATCCGTATCTCCCAGGGGGAGGGCTGGCTGTGACGGCACGGGCGTCCAGCTGCCGACGAGCTCCCGGTACAGCGGCGAGGTCTCCAGCAGTTCGTGGTGGGTTCCGCAGGCGGTACCCCGCCCGTCCATGACCAGCACGCGATCCGCCCGCCGCGCCGAGCTGATGCGGTGGGCGACCACGACGAGGGTGCCGCCGGGCCGCCGCGCGAACGCACACTCGGCGCGCTCCTCCGCCTGCGGATCCAGATGACAGGTCGCCTCGTCGAGCAGGGCGAGCGGGGCGTCCGACAGATAGGCCCGGGCCAGCGCGATCAGCTGCCGTTCGCCCGCGGAGAGCGCCGCGGGGTCGATCCGGGCACCGGGCCCGCCGAGCCTGTCGAGCAGCGGACCGAGCCCGACGGCGTCGGCCGCCGCGAGCAGTTCGACCTCGGACAAGGGGCCCTCCCGGAAGTGGCCCAGGTTGTCGGCGAGGGTCCCGGTGAAGACGTACGCCTCCTGCGGAATGAGCACCCGCTGCCGAGCGGCAGCCGCCGAGGGCACCGGCTCCCCACCCACCCGGATCGTCCCGCGACGCGGCTCCAGCAGCCCCGCGACCAGAGCGGTGAGCGTGGACTTCCCGATCCCGCTGGGTCCGACGACGGCCAGGTGGGAGCCGGGAGGAAGGGCGAGATCGAGGTTTTCGACGACGGGGAGGGCGGTGGGGCCGTAGGCGAAGGTGACGGAGGTGAGGGAGAGGGCGCCGGGCGCCGGGCGCCGTGGGGCGGGGCCTTTGCCCGAGGGGCCCGGTGCGGCCGGTGCCGGGTGACGGTGGTCGTCGGACATGGCCCGGGTGGTGGCCGCGCGGGTGGAAGCCGACCGCTGAGGAGGAGTGGCTGGATGCCCGTCTCGCCTGGTGCCGGGGGCCGCCGCGCTGTGGGGGTGGTCGTCGGGCGTGGCTGTGTCGCCGGGGGCCGGCGAACGGCGCGGGGCAGGGGGCGGATCCTCGCCTTGTGGGTCGAGCGCGGGCGGGTGCTTGCGGGATTGGCCGTCGGGAGTGGCTGGAGGACTGGGCTGGTCGGCGGGTGTCGGCCGGGGCGGGGGCGACACGTGGCCGTGTGCGGTGGGTCGTTCCGGGGGCGGGCGGTCCGTGCCGGTCCTGCGGGGCGGAGCCAGCCGCCGTAGGACCACCGTCAGGCGGGAGCCGCTCGCCCCCAGGCCGTGGACGAGGTTGCGCAGGGCCGGGAGGAGGGACTGGGTGATGTAGGCGAGGGCGCCGACCAGGGCGCCCGTGGTGACACCCCGGGACAGGAGCCAGGGGGCGGCGGCGAGCAGCAGCACGATCGGGAGCTGGCCGCCGAGGGTGAGCGACGCGATGCGCAGGACACCCCAGCGGGCGAGGGAGCGGGCGGCCCGCAGTTCGGCGTCGACGAGTTCACCCGTGTCGGCGGCGATCCGCTCCTCGGCACCGGTGGCCGTGATGTCCCGCAGCCCCGGGCCGACGACACCCAGGCCGTCGGCCAGCGCCTCGTCGGCGACCAGGAACACCTCCTGCCGTCGGGCCAACGGCCGCAGCGACGCCGCGAACAGGGCCACTGCGGCCACCAGCGGCGGCCCCACGACCAGCAGGAGCAGCGGGGCGAGCGAGAACAGCCCGACGAACGCCCCCACCGCGGTGAACACGAACGAGCGCGACACCATCACGAGCCCCGCGAAGGTGTCCCGCGCGATCTCCACCTGCTGGGTCAGCCCCGACAGCGCCCCGCCGTCGGCCTCCCGCACCCCGCGCCCGACCACCCCCTCGACGAGCCGGTCCCGCAGGGGTTCGACCAGGGCGGCGACGGCCGTGTAGACCCGCCCGGTCCCGTACGCCCCCACGACGACACCGAGCCCGGCCACCCCGAGCCAGGCCAGCCCGACCGAGGCACGTCCGGCCAGGAACCCCGCGTCGAGGGCCCGCGCCGGGGCGTACCCGGTGACGAAGGTCTGCCCCGTCTCCAGCACGGACCACCCGCCGAGCCGCACCACGACCCGCCACCGGTCCCGCAGGAAACGAAGCCCCCGCACAAGGAGCCCCCCGCCTACGACATGCGTCCCACTACCCCAGCCGTTCACGCGGGCGCTCCGTCTCGTTCGACCCCACGGAAGCCGACACCCTGCCAACGCCCGAGGCGCACCCTCGCCGCCGGCCCTTCACCCCGCAGTGGACGGGGACCGCCCCGCGCGACCCTCTCCTGCCGGTGGCGTGCCTCCTGCCGGTGGCGTGCCTCCTCCCGGAGGCCGGTTGGGGAGTTGGCGGTCCGCGGAGGCCCGTCCACTCGCCCCTCGCCCCGCCGGAGCGCCCGGCCACGCCGGTGGCCCCCGCCGTTCACGCCGGCCCCCCGTCCCCGAACACCGCCCGATACCCGGCCAGCCGCCACAGCTGCGCATGGGTCCCCACCGCCCGGACCCGGCCCCCGTCCAGCCACGCCACCGCATCCGAGCGGGCCGCCGTGGCCGCGCGGTGGGCGATGAGGAGTCGGGTGCCGGCCGTGCCCCGGGTCAGGGACTCGGCGATCTGCGCCTCCGTCACCGTGTCGAGGCTGGAGAGGGCGTCGTCGAGGATGAGCAGGCGGCCGTCGTGGGCGAAGGCCCGGGCCAGGCCCAGGCGTTGGGACTCGCCGCCGGAACGGGGCGCGTCGGCGCACGCGGTGGCGTAGCCCTTCGGCAGACGGCGCACGAAGTCGTCGGCGTGTGCCAGGCGGGTCGCCTCGCGGACGCGGGCGGGGGAGGGGGGCCGCAGGCCGAGCGTCAGCGCGTCCTCGATGGTGGTGCCCAGGAGGGCGGGGCGTTCGAAGGCGTAACCGACCGATCCGCGAAGGTCTTCGTGGGTCAGCTCGCGCAGGGGGACGCCGTCCAGCAGGATCTCTCCCGCGTCCGGCTCGGCCAGCCGGCCGGCGAGCGCGGCGAGCAGCGACTTGCCCGTGCCGGAACGGCCGACCAGGGCGAGTGTCGTGCCGCCGGGGACGACGAGGTCGACGCCGTCGAGCACGGTGCGATCGCCGCGCCGCGCCGTCACGCCGCGCAGTTCCAAGCGGCCGGGACCGGGCGGCAGTTCGCGTTCGCCGTAGGTCACGGTCGGCTCCGCCAGTACCTCGTCCAGGCGTCCGGCCGCCGCCCTGGCCCGGGCCAGGCTCGCGAACTGGCCGACCAGCACGCCGACCCCGGTCGCGAGGACCGCGTACCGGGAGGCCGCGAGCACCTCGCCGACCGACAGCCGGTGCCGGGTGAGGAGCAGCCCGGCCACGGCCACGACGCCCAGTTGCAGCAGCGGCGCGACGGCACTCGCCTGGGCCGCGGCCCGCCCCTGCACCCGCCACATGCGGTGGCCCGCGCGGGACAGCTCGGGCAGGGGCCGCAGGATCCGTGCCGTCTCCTTGTCCGCCGTGCCCGCCGCCTCGATGGTGCGGTGGCCGGCCACCGCCTCCGCCAGCGCGCCCGCGATCCGGCCCTGTACCTGCTGGTAGTCCGCCACGCAGCGGGTGGTGTCACGGGCGAAGGCGCGCAGCAGGAGCGTCAGGAGTGGTCCTCCGGCCAGGAACACTGCCGCCAGCCACGGGTTGATCAGACCGAGCGCCACCACGCCTCCGACGGGACCGGCCAGCGCGGCGAGGAGTGCGGCGCGGGCGGCCGGAGCCGTCCCCGCCTGGGCCGCGTTGCCGACGAGGCGGGCGACCAGGTCGCCGGGCCCGAAGCGGGCGGCGGCGCGCGGGCCGACGGCCAGCACATGCCCCGTCAACCGTCGCCGCAGCCATGCCGTGGTCCGGGCGTCGACGGCGCCGCTCAGCACGGTCTCACCGGCGTCGAGCAGGGCCAGCAGCAACACGATCCCCGCGCAGCACAGCACCCAGCGGGTCGCCGGGGAGTGGGCGAGGAGGAGGTCGAGGGTGCGGCCGAGCGCGGCCGGCAGCAGCAGCCCGGCACCGGTGGACGCCGTGCTCATCAGGCAGAGGGCGAGGCAGCGTGCGCCGCTGTGCCGGGTGGCGGAGTTCAGCAACGCGGCGGGAGGTGCGGCGTCGGCATGAGTCGTCATACGGCTGCGGCCTCGCATCCGGGGTCGGGGGAGCGCAGGACCCCGGGCGGCCCCTCCCTCGCGGGAGCAGGCCGCCCGGAGCCGTGGATCACGGTGCTGTCAGAGACAGAGCAGAACGCTCGCCGCGCTGATGCAGGAGAGCAGGCTCGCGGTGCTTGCGCCGCCACCGCCGGTGTGCTCGTCGGATTCCATCGTCTGCAGGTCGAGCAGTGCCATTTCGTGTCCTTCCATCTGTGTGTTCACCCGTGGGGACGGGGTTGGGTCACGACTCCGTCAGGTCGCGGAGCCGCGTCATCGGGGCCGCCGCAGCGGCGGGAGGAACGGCAGGTGGGCGCCGGTACCGGTGGCCGCCGCGAGCGCGAGCAGACACCCTGCCGTTCCGGTGGCGAGGTCCATGGAAAGCCGCATCATCTGATGCCCGGGGAAGGCCAGTTGACCCTCGTACGCCATCGCGTACCAGCCGAGTGCGGCGATCTGCTCGGCCAGGTGACGGTCCGTCGCGCCCGGCTGAGTGGTGCGGCCGAGGTACAGGATCATCCCGGCGCGGCCCTGGAAGAGGCCGGGCTGAGCGTAGAACCGGGAGGTGGCGGCGGTGAGGATGCCGGAACGCGCCTTGTCGAACTCGGCGTCGGCGGCGTGCGCGAGACAGTCGTCCAGGACCATGCCGAGGCCCGCGCTGCCGTCACCGAGATAGGGCAGCGTCCGCCAGCCCTCGTCGACCTCCAGGCCGCCGCCGCTCTTCTGGACGACGCAGCAGTCCAGATCCCGGCGCAGCGCCACCCCGGCCGCTTCCAGCAGCCCGGCGTCGCCGGTCCACTCGTACTGCCGCAGCAGGAACAGCGCAGGTCCGCTCGCACCCCGCAGCAGCCCGGCCCGCCGCCTCGGCTTGTCGGGCAGCGGCTCGGCAAGGCGTCGTACGACGATCTCCGCGGCCTCGGCGGCGCGCTCGCGCAGCTCCGACTCGCCCGTCGTGCTTGCCAGTCGGCCGAGGACCAGGCCGAGGCCGGCCAGGCCGCCGTGCAGGGTGGAGGAGAGGTTCTGCCACTTCTCGGCCAGGATGCCCTCGACCAGATCGAGGGCCCGCTGCCGGTGGCCGAGCCGGTCCAGGACGTACGCGACGCCCGCGAGTCCGTCGTACAGGCCGAGCGGTGTGCCGGGCGGTGGCGGGGCCGTACGGTCGAGGAGCCAGCGTTCGCCCTCCTCGTACCGCTCGGCGCCGGTCTCGGCCAGCGCGTACAGCACACCGGCCGCGCCGTGGGCGAGCCCGAGTCCGCCGCCGTCGGAGAACTGGGCGATGTCGCCCGGGAAGAGCCGGTCGTCGCGCTCCGGGGTGGCCGAGGCGAGGATCGCCTTGACCATCGAGTCACGGCTGTGCGGCCAGTCGCCGGGCCGCACCAGCGCCGGGGCGCCCACAACGCCGCCGCGCGTGATCTCCGCGACCGCCTCGTCCAGGAACTCCCGCGGCACGTCCGGGAATTGCTGAGCGATCACCTCCGCCAGGTGCGCCGCCTTGCCCCGGTCGACGACGAACAGGGTGGTCACGGGCAGGAACAACGCGAGCCGTAAGCACGCCAGCGCATAGCGGTCGACATCGGTGCCCCTCCGGTCGGGCGGGGCGAAGAAGCCGGGGTGTGCGACGACCTGACGGCCGTTCTCCTCGACCGGCGCCGCCGCCTCGAAGTCGAGCAGGAACACCGACTCCTCGTCCGGCGCGACCATGATGTTGAAGACGTGCAGGTCGTTGAAGACGATCCCGCGGGCGTGCACCGCCTCCACCGCACGCTGCACCGCCCCGTGGATGCGCACCGCCCACGCCGTGTAGCGGGCGACGGCCTCCGGATCCGGGTCCGGGGTGAGCAGCGGATGCCGTTCGGCGAAGAAGGAGTTGAGGGGGCGCCCCTCCAGGAAGTCCATCACCAGGAACCGGTGGTCGCCCAGCGTGAACCAGTCCCGCACCTCGGGCACCACCCCGGTGCCCGCCACCTGCTCCAGGGCCTGCTTCTCGCGCTCCAGCCGGGCGATCGCGTCCGCGCCGTCGGAGGCGAGGCCCGCGTGCGGGCGCCCCTCCTTGAGGACCACCTTGCGCCCGTCACGGGTGTCGGTGCCGGCGTACACCCCGCCGCCGTTGGAGAAGTGCAGCGCCTTCTCGATGCGATACGGCAACTCGCCCACCGTCGTGGTGTTGCGGGCCGCCAGGTGCGGCTCCAGGAACGCCGGCAGCGTCACCCACTCGGGCACCTGGAAGGACGGCGCCCGCCGGTCCGGCACCAGCCTGCCGGCGCCGTCCCGCACCGCCGGCACGAGCGAGCCCCGCTCGTCGACGACGAAGGTGCGCGCGAAAGCGCCGTAGCGGACGTAGAGCGGCCCGTCGTGCCAGCGCAGATCGGTGAGGATGTACGGCCCCTCGAAACCCTCCAGCAGCCGGCCCAGCTCGCGCAGCACCCGGTGGAGCTGCTCCTCGTCGGCCGGGTAGACGGTGACGAACTTGCCGCTGGTGTCGCGGGCCGCGTACTTGGTGTTGCGCAGGTGCAGCAGATGCGGTCCCGGCACGAACTTGAACGGGATCCGGCGCGGCACGCAGTAGTCCCACACGATCGCCGCGATGCGCTCCGCGTTCGCCCGGGTGGCCGAGGCGTGGATCTTCCAGCCCTGTGCCGGGCCGGGCAGCGCGCTGCCGTCCGCGCCCAGCGGCGTCAGCGTCAGCCAGTCGCCGATCCGCGCCGCGTCCCAGCCCTCCGGCACCTCACGACGCGCGGTCTCGAACAGCGGTGCCGGCTGCTGTCCGGCACCGGCGAGCCGGTCCGGCGTCTCGTAGAAGTGTCTGTCGGCGAGTGCGTACACCTCGTACCGCTTGTCCATGGATTCCCCTCCGTGGCCCGGCACCGACATTTCCAGCCGTCCCAGGGCCCGGGACAGTCACGCCTGTCACGAGATCACCGTGCGATACGCATGCGTTAAGACATGTTCGGCGCGTTTCGAGTGGACACGCCCGACGACCTCTACGGAATGCTCACAGGGGCTGCGCAGGCGTCCCATACGCGCTGTAATTGCGGACGTGGTCAGTGAGGGCGCCGAGGCACGCAGAACGAGAACTCTGCGCGCCGAAGGTGCCCTGAAAGCGCTCACGTCCGGTCCTGCACCCGAGCGGGTGCGCCGGGTCCTGGAGCAGGCGCTGGTCTTCGCCGGGGCGGCGTTCGCCGGTGTGTACACGCCGGAGGAGAACGGCGACCTGCTGTGCCTGGTGGAGTCGGCGGGCGTTCCTAGGACGCTGTTCGGGCTGCGCGACAGCTATCCGCGCTCCGGCAGCTCCCCGGTGGCCGACAGCCACCGCTCGGGGAGCCCGGTGTGGCTCGGGCCCGAGGAACTCGCGGGGAACACCGAGGGACGGCGGACGCCGCCGCGCGACTTCCACCTGGCGGTGCTGCCCGCCCGTGGGGACCACGGCGGCTGTCTGCTGGCCGTCAGCGAGCGGCCCGACGGCTTCGACACCGAGGACCGCAAGTGCCTGGAGCTGATCGCCGACGCCGTCGGCTGTCCCGCCCCCGTCCGAGCGGCCGAGGGCGCGGAGCTGCCCGCCAACGCGTTCAGCCTCGCCATGGACAGCGGCCGGGTCGAGGTCGGCGACGACATCCTGGGCCTGTTCGCCGTCACCCGCGCCGAGTTCGACGGCAGGGTCGAGACCCTGCTGGGCCTGACGGTGCCGGAGGACCTGCCCTCGCTGATGTCCGTGGTCGAGGCCGACCACATGTCCCTGGGCGACCGCGAGCTGGAGTTCCGGGTCCTGCAGCCCTCCGGCCCGCCCAAGTGGCTGCGGCTGCGCGGGCGTCTGCTGCCCGGCGGCGAGGGCCGGCCCGCGATGCTCGTCGGCACGGTCGCCGACGCCTCGAAGCTGCGCTCCGAGGTCACCGACGTGGCCCGCGTGCAGCGCCTCGCCGCCATGCTCGCGACCGCCGGCACCGTGCGCGACGTCAGTCAGGCCGTCGTCTCCGCCCTGCGCAAGCCGCTGCAGGCCGACCGGATCGCGCTCGCCGAGCTGGAGGGCGACCGGCTCGTCGTCACGGTCCTCGACCCGGCCGATCCGGAGTCCTGGCCCGAGCTGTGGCGCAGCGAGTGGCGCACCGAGTGGCCCGACGCGCCCGTGCGCGCCATGCCCACCCTGGCTGCCGCCCTGCGCGAGGGCCGCGCCCGCATCTGGCCCGCCGGCACCCCCTTGGAACCCGCCCTCGCCGACGTCGGCCCCGGCGGACTCGCCGTGCTGCCGCTGCCCGCCGGCAACCGCATGGCCGGCGCCTGTCTGATCGGCTGGGACACCCCGCACGACTTCGGCCCCGACGAGCGCGCCCTGCTCACCGCCTCCGCGGGCCTCGCGGGCCAGGCCCTGATGCGGGCCCACGCCTTCGACGCCGAACACGAACTCGTCGGCATGCTCCAGCGCCAGCTGCTGCCGCGCCGCCTGCCCAAGCTGCCCGGCGCGGTCGCCGTCGCCCGCTACCTGCCCACCACGGCGGGCCTGGAACTCGGCGGCGACTGGTACGACGTGATCCCGCTGCCCGACAACCACGTCGCCCTGGTCATCGGCGACGTCCAGGGCCACAACGCGAGCGCCGCCACCCTCATGGGCCAGATGCGCACCGCGCTGCGCGCCTACGCCGTCGAGGGTCATCCGCCGGACGTGGTCGTCTCCCACGCCAACCGGCTCCTGACGGACATGGAGACCGACCTCTTCGCCACCTGCTGCTATGTCGACGTCGACATGGAGGAGGGCTCCGCCTGGTACGTGCGCGCAGGCCATCTGCCGCCGGTGCTGCGTCACCCGGACGGCAGCACCGAGGTGCCCGAGTCCGACGGCGGGCCGCCGCTCGGCGTGGTCGCCCAGGCCGACTTCCCGATGAGCGTGCTGCGGCTGCAGCCCGGCACGGTCCTCGCGCTCACCACGGACGGCCTCGTCGAGTCCGCGGAGGCCGACATCGACGACGGCATGGAGCGGCTGGCCCGGGAACTGTCCGGCTCCGACCCCGGCCACCTCGACCTGGTCGCCGACGCCCTCCTAGGCAACGCCCGGCGCAGCGACGACGTCGCCCTGCTCCTGCTGCGCTACGACGGCATGGCGCTGCGTCCGCTGCGCGAGAGCTGGACGGTCTGGCGCGTCCCCGAGGCCGTCGGCCACACGCGCCGCTTCACCCGCCGCACCCTCCGCGCCTGGGGCGTCACCCGCGACGACATGGACGCCGTACTCCTGGTCGTCTCCGAACTCGTCACCAACGCCCTGGTGCACACCGACGGCCAGGTCCGCCTCGACCTCACTCTGCTCGACAACCGGCTGCGCGTGTCGGTCGCCGACGCCTCGCCGCGCACCCCGGTGAAGCCGACGAGCATCGGCTGGGAGGCCACCGGCGGCCGCGGCATCCTCCTCGTGGAAGCGATGTCCGAGGCGTGGGGGACCGTGCCGGCCAGCGGCGGCAAACAGGTGTGGGCGGAGCTTGTGCTCAGTTCGTGACGTTGGCGGTGATCAGGCGGAGCAGCTGTTCGGCCAGGGCGTCCTGCTCGGGGGCAGGCCCATGGCTTCGCCGATGGCGAGGGGCACTCGGGCCGCCCTTTCCCGCAACTGAGCACCGGCCTCGGTGAGGCGCAGGGCGACCGACCGCTCGTCCTCGACGCGGCGTTCGCGGCGCAGCAGCCCGTTCGCCTCTCATGACCGGCACCACCGCACCCCGCCCCGTCCTCGAACCCGCCGCCCAGGCCTTCGCCGAGGCCACCGCCAACCCGCCCCACCTGTTCGACCTCGGCCCGGCCGAAGGCCGCAAGGCCGTCGACGAGGTGCAGTCCGGCGACATCGGGAAGCCCGCCGTCGACGGGGAGTGGATCGCCGTGCCCGGCGGCCCCACCGGCCGGGTCCGCGCCCGCATCGTCCGCCCCGGCGGAGCCACCGGCCCGCTCCCGGTGATCGTTCACGGCGCGGGCTGGGTGTTCGGCAACGCCCACACCCACGACCGGCTGGCGCGCGAACTCGCCGTCGGCACCGGCGCCGCGGTCGTCTTCCGCGAGTACGACCTCTCGCCCGAGGCCCGCTGTGCGGTCGCCGTCGAGCAGAACTGCGCGGTGGCGAAATGGGTCGTCGAGCAGGGCGCCGCCAAGGGCCTGGACGGCACCCGCGTCGCGGTGGCCGGCGACTCCGTCGGCGGCGACATGACCGCCGCCCTCACCCTGATGGCCAAGCAGCGCGGTGACGTTCCGCCGGCGGCGCAGGTGCTGTTCCACCCGGTGACCGACGCCGGCTTCGACACGCCGTCCTCCCACCAGTTCGCCGAGGGCTACTTCCTGCGCCGGGACGCCATGCAGTGGTTCTGGGACCAGTGCACGACGGACGAGGCGGAGCGCGCCCAGATCACCGCGTCCCCGCTGCGGGCCTCCACCGAGCAGCTCACCGGTCTGCCGCCCGCCCGCGTCATCACCGGCGAGGCCGACGTCCTGCGCGACGAGGGCGAGGCGTACGCGAACAAGCTGCGCGAGGCGGGTGTCCCGGTCACCGCGGTGCGATACCAGGGCATCATCCACGACTTCGTGATGCTCGACGCCCTGCGGGAGACCCATGCCGCTGAGGCCGCCATCAGCCAGGCGATCAGCACCCTCCGCGGGGCGCTGGGCACCGCCTGAGAGGTGAACCGGGGGCCGCGCGCCGCAGGTTCCCGCACCCGCAGCCCGGACACGGCGTTTGACCGGACCGCCGAAGGGGACCCGGCCGACGGGCACTGAAGCAGAAGGAAGATGAAGCGCCGTGACACCGCACACCACTGACAAGCCTTTGATCCGTCGACCGGAGACCGGTTGGGCGCGGGCCCGGCGGCTGCGGGGCAAGGGCGTCGTGCGCACCTGCGTCCCGGCGGTTCTCGAGCAGGGCGACACCCGAACGGACCAGCCCGGCCCGGAAGGCACCATCGTGCGAGGCGAGGACTGACCGGCCCCTCGATGCGGACGAGCTGATTGGTCGTGATCCCTGGCGAAGGGATCGCGACTATGGTGAGGCAGATGAAGGCTCTCGTGCTGTCCGGCGGCGCCGGTACCCGACTGAGGCCGATCACCCACACGTCGGCCAAGCAGCTCGTCCCCGTGGCCAACAAGCCCGTCCTCTTCTACGGGCTGGAATCCATTGCCGCGGCCGGCATCACCGAGGTCGGCGTCATCGTCGGAGACACCGCGGAAGAAATCCAGGAAGCGGTCGGCGACGGATCCAAGTTCGGCCTGGAGATCACCTACATTCCCCAGGAGCGGCCCCTCGGGCTGGCTCACGCGGTACTGATCGCACGGGACTGGCTCGGCGAGGACGACTTCGTGATGTACCTGGGCGACAACTTCATCGTCGGGGGCATCAGCGACCTCGTCGACGCGTTCCGCACCCACCGCCCCGACGCCCAGATCCTGCTCACCCAGGTGGCCGACCCGCGCGCCTTCGGCGTCGCCGAACTCGACTCCTCCGGCCAGGTCGTGGGCCTGGAGGAGAAACCGGAGAACCCCAAGAGCGACCTCGCCCTGGTGGGCGTCTACCTGTTCACGCCCCTGATCCACGAGGCGGTCCGCGCCATCCGGCCGTCCTGGCGCGGCGAACTGGAGATCACCCACGCCATCCAGCACCTGATCGACAGCCGCGCCGACGTGCGCTGCACCGTCATCAAGGGCTACTGGAAGGACACCGGGAACGTCGTCGACATGCTGGAGGTCAACCGGACGGTCCTGGAGGTGCTCGACCGCAGGATCGACGGCGAGGTGGACGAGGGCTCCGAGACGATCGGGCGCGTGGTCGTGGAGGAGGGTGCGCGCGTCGTGAACTCGCGCATCGTCGGCCCGGTCGTGATCGGCGCCGGTACGGTGGTCGAGGACTCCTACGTCGGCCCCTTCACCTCCGTCGCCGAGAACTGCCGGATCACCGACAGCGAGGTGGAGTTCTCCATCGTGCTGCGCGACTCCTCGATCCTCGGAGTGGGCCGGATCGAGAACTCACTCATCGGCCGGCACGTGGAGGTGACACCGGCCCCCAGTGTGCCCAGCGCCCACCGCCTGGTCCTCGGAGACCACAGCAAGGTGCAGATCCGTACATGAACCCTCGGCTCGCTCAGCCAGCAGGCCGCCACCGAGGGGCGTCGGGCCACCACCGCTCTCCAGCGGCCGCGTCCTGGCGCGGCGACGCTTGTACCCCGTATCCCGAGGATCATGCCACCGCCCCCAGCAGCGCCTACGTCCGCACAAGCCCGTCGGCGGGCGGGCCGTGGCCGAGGAGCCTCCCACATCGAGCGCAATCGAGCGAACCGCTTGGCTCCATGGCGTCCACGGGCGTAGTTTCGTCCGCACGATGATCGACCTGGAGTCCCGCCACGACACCCTCGACGTCGTCGACGACCAGCGCGGGCAGCCCACGTGGAGCGCGGACGTCGGCGCACGTCCCGCCGACCCCGGCCCGCCCCCGGGCCGGGGCGCGAGCGGTGTCCGCCATGTCGCCGGCCGCGGCGAGGTCTCCTGGTACGAGCCGGCCCGACAGGTCTTCGCCGGTCTCGGCGCGGACCCCGAACGCGTGCGGCCGACGGGCGGCGGGGCCTTCCCGCGGCCCGCGCCCCGCCCCGCGTACGGTGCCCTCGCCCACGGTCGTCGGCAGGAGCCGGGTCCGCCGCCGCGCGGCCGGCGATCCGCCCTGCCCGAAGCATTCGCCCTGATCCGCAAGGAGTCCCCTTCGTGAAACGCCATGAATTCCTGCGGGGTCTGCACAAGGCCACCGCGAACCGCAACTACCTGGAGATCGGAGTCAACGACGGCCGCAGTCTCACGCTGTCCCGCGTCCCCAGCATCGCGGTCGACCCCGCGTTCAAGGTGGTCACGGAGATCCGCTGCGACGTCCACCTGGTGAAGGCCACCAGCGACGACTTCTTCGCCCGGGAGAACCCCCTCGGCCACCTCAAGGGCGGCCGCCACCCCGTGCGCAACCTGCGCCGGGGCCGCAGCCCGCTCGGCTACTGGCGTCGCACCACGCTCGACCTGGCGTTCATCGACGGCATGCACCTGTTCGAGTACGCGCTGCGGGACTTCATCAACATCGAGAAGCACGCGGACTGGTCGAGCGTGATCGTCTTCGACGACATGCTGCCGCGCAGCATCGACGAGGCCGCCCGCGACCGGCACACCAACGCCTGGACCGGCGACGTCTACAAGATCATCGAGATCCTGAACCGTTACCGGCCCGACCTCGTGACCGTACTCGTCGACACCCAGCCCACCGGCCAGCTGATCGTCTTCGGCGCCGACCACAAGAACACCGTGCTGAAGGACAAGTACGACGAGATCATCGCCGAGTTCCAGGTGCCCGACCCGCAGAAGGTGCCCGAGGCGGTCCTGGAGCGGGTGAAGGCGGTCACGCCCGAGACCCTGCTGGAGGCCGACTTCTGGCGCCCCCTGACCCGCGCGCGCAACCGCGGCCTCAGCCGCGCCCGCGGCTGGCAGCCGCTGCGCTCGGCCCTGGAGAGCCTGGCGGTCAGCCGCTGAACGGGCGGCCGCGCAACTCCTCGTAACGGGAGACGCAGGCGTCGTACGACGGCAGAAGCCCGCTCCGCCGGGCCTCTGCCAGCGACGGCGCCTGCGCGTCCTTCGGGGACAGCACCGGAGGGATCCCCTCGGGCCAGGCGATGCCCAGATCCGGGTCCAGGGGGTGCACGCCGTGCTCACGACCCGGCGCGTAGCCCGTCGAACACAGGTAGACCACGGTGGCGTCGTCGGTCAGCGCCATGAAGGCGTGCCCGAGGCCCTCCGCGAGGAACAGGGCGTGCCGGGTGTCCTCGTCGAGGCGCACCGCCTCCCACTCGGCGAAGGTGGGCGAGCCGACGCGCAGGTCGACCACCACGTCCAGGATCGCGCCGCGCACGCAGGTGACGTACTTGGCCTGCCCGGGCGGCACATCCGCGAAGTGCACCCCGCGCAGCACACCCCAGCGGGAGACCGAGCAGTTGGCCTGCGCGAGCGGGAGGTCGTAGCCGGTGGCCTCGCGGAACTCCTCGCCGCGGTACCACTCGTGGAAGCTGCCCCGCTCATCGGGGAAGATCTTCGGCTCCAGCGCCCACGCGCCCGCTATGCCCAGTGATCGCACGCTTTCACACCTTTCCTGCCTTGGCTGCCCGGGATGCCGTGCGCCGTCTGAGGACCGCGGCGAGCGCCCGCCGCGCCCTGCGGGCCAGCCGCCGTACGACCGAGGGCCTGGGCGTCCGCACCACCTTGATCGAGTTCGCGTCCGCGCGCAGGGCGAGCGGCAGCGGGAGGAAGCGCGGCTCGGCGGCGTCGGGGGCCGCGCACAGGGCGGTCCGCCAGGTTGCGCCGCTGAGGTCGGCGACGGTCGGAGCGGCCTCCAGCAGGGCCCCGTCCGCAGCCGGGGACAATGTGCCGGGCACGTCCATCGATCGGTCGGATGAGGTCAGCCGCAGCAGCACGGCCGTCTCGGCCGGGACGTGCAGCGGCAGGGGCGCGCGCAGCCGGCCCCCCGAGACGCTCACGGCGTCCGGGGCGAGCCGGCCGAGGCCGAGGCGCTGGTTGGCCCGGTCGACGTCCAGGGAGAGGTTGCCGTGCTGGTCGGTCCAGTACGGCAGGACCACCCGCCCGGCCGCGACCGCAGCCGACGTGGCGGCACGGGCCTTGTGCGGGCCCGGACCCACGCGGGCCGTCTTGCTCCAGCCGCCCAGCCTGACGCGGGCGTAGGTGTCCCACAGCCCGGCGCGCAGCGGCGCGCCGTCCATCGCGTCCGCCGGGTCGACGGTGGCCGTCGCCCGCAGCACCAGCCGCACCTGCCCGCTGTCCTCGACCGGCACGATCTCCCGGGTGACCTCGATCGGCTGGAAGTACTGGGCGGCGCTGGAGCGTTCGCGCACCAGGAGGTCCGCGGCGGCCTGTCCGAACCGGGCGACGGTGTCGGCGCCCACCCAGGCGATCGCCTCGTCCAGGTCCTTGGGCGGGCCGTCCAGCGGGGTGCGGACCCCGCCTCCGGGGAACGTCAGCGGCGTACCGCCCGCCGTGAGCTCGGCGGCGAAGTCGAGGCGCAGCCTGCCGTCCTGCCACTCGACGGTCCCGGGCCGGGCGGAGAGGCCGAGGCCGGTCTCCCACTCGGCGAAGGCCACCACGTCGTCGTACCGGTCGGCGGCGACGAGCGCGGCCACGACCTGCTGCGTCGGCTGCAGTCCGGCGGCGACACCGGGGCCGAAGCGCTCGACGACGACCTGGTGGATCTCCTCGAACTGCTTGCGCCGGTAGTCGTCCGGCTTGACGAGGAACCGCTTGCCGCGCAGCCGCTCCACCATCTCCACGCGCAGCCAGCGGCGGTGCAGGCTGTCACGCACCTCGCCCGGCTCGGTGTACCGGTCGACGATGTCCAGCGCTTCCCGCAGGTTCTTGAAGTACCCGACGGGGTCGAACTGTTGGAAGCCCGCGTTGGAGGAGTCGTCGCGCCGGATGTGGTAGTAGCAGACGTAGTCGCCGATGACCGACACATTGGCCGCGCGCAGATACGCCTCCGTCACGAAGACATGGTCCTCCAGGCGCCGTCTGCCCTCGGGGAAGCGCAGGCCGATCTCGTCCAGGAAGGCCCGGCGGAACATCTTGTGCGGGGTGAGGCTGTCGATGAGCGGGGCGTCCCGCACACTGGCCCGCGGCCGGTTGCGGCGGAACAGCTCCACGGGCACCCCGCGGCCCTGGCCGGCCATCTTGCCGACGACGACGTCGGCGCCGTTGGCCACGCCGTAGTCGTACATCCGCTCCAGGGCCTCGTCGCCGAGGCGGTCGTCGTTGTCGACGAACATGACGTACTCGCCCTGGGAGGCTGCGATGCCAACATTGCGGGGCTTGCCCGACCAGCCGGAGTTCTCCTGGTGGATGACCCGGACCCGCGGCTCCTCGGCGGCAAGCGCATCGAGCCGGGCCGGGGTCCGGTCGGTGGAGCCGTCGTCGACGAAGATCACTTCGTACTCGTCGGGTGGCAGTGACTGCTTCAGCAACGAGGTGATGCAGTCCTCGATGTAGGGCCCCGGGTTGTAGACCGGGACGATGACGCTGACCTTGACCGGCATCGGGCTTCCGAGCCCCCTCGGGTCGCTCGCCGAAAGTGTGAGTACGGGTGGCCAGATGCTATCTCCGCCGGGCGCTCGGTCCCACTCCGGGGCCGCCTCGAGATCATTTCCGCGGGCCGGATGAGCCGTGCGTCGTGGCCGGCAGCTCCCGGACCCGTGGGCCTCGGTGCGCGGCTGGACGTCGAGACCGGTGCCGTGGAGGGCACCCCGGTGGCGCTTGGTGTCGGTGATGTCGCCGGTGTGACCGGCCAGTTCGGTGACGAGACCCGGACCAGCACCATCGGCAGGCCGCGGGCGCGGAAGGCGTCGGCGAGTTCGACCGTACGGGTGACGGCCTCGGTGCCGGTGTGCGGCTGGACGGGCGCGGCGGCGACACCGGCCCGGAGGTCGATCACCACGAGGGCGGTGCCGCGGTCGAGGGTGGTGACGGCCCTGGATCAGGCCTTTCGGTGCCGTACGAGGGTGTCGAGCGAGCGGCCGGGGAGGGCGGACGCGGGAGCAGCGTCGATCCGGCGAGCCGCCGAGGACGCGCAGCTCGACGGACGGGTCGGGCACCCGCGGCTTTCGCACCGGGAAACCCGCCGCAGCCACGGCCGGCAGCCACCCCGATCGAGCCGCAGGCCGGTCAGGAAGCATCAGTGAGGCACACCCCGAGCGACGCACCGGGCGGACCGCTCACGCCGTGGCACCGCGGTGCCCTCTCTAGGCTGACCGCGTGCGCCTGCTGCTGACGACCGACACCCACCTCCCCAAACGCGCCAAGGAGCTGCCCGAGCCGCTCCTGGCCGAACTCCCGCGCGCCGACGTCGTGTTCCATGCCGGGGACTGGGTCGACACAGCCACCCTCGACCTGCTGGAGGCCCGCTGCCGCAGAGTCGTCGGCGTGTACGGCAACAACGACGGACCGGCGCTGCGCGCCCGGCTGCCCGAAGTGGCGTACGCCGAGCTCGACGGAGTGCGCTTCGCAGTCGTGCACGAGACGGGCCCGGCACAGGGCCGGGAGGCGCGCTGTGCCGCCCGGTTCCCCGACTGCGACGTGCTGGTCTTCGGGCACAGCCACATCCCCTGGGACACGACCGCCCCCGGCGGCCTGCGCCTGCTCAACCCCGGCTCCCCGACCGACCGGCGCCGCCAGCCCTACTGCACGTACATGACCGCCACGGTGGCCGACGGCCTCCTCACGGATGTGCAGCTGCACCGCCTGCCTCCGAAGTAGCACCGGTTTCGGGCCGGCAGGGCGGAGCTCGCCCCGCACCGTCCTGTTCGTCATGTGCACCGGTACTTCCTGGTGCTGCTCGACGTCGCCATCGTCAACGTCGCGCCGCCCCGCATCGGTTTTGTACGGGGCTTCGACGCCGTCGCCCTCGGAGCCGCGGGCCTCTACGCGGCCGCCGCGGCGCTCGCCCTGATCGTGCTGCCGGGCGCCCTGCTTCCGGGCGGCGAGAGGTGAGGTGGGCGGGCACAAGGTCCGGGCCGCTCCATGCGGCTGCGAGCGGCCCGGGCGCTGCGAGTGTGCGCTGTCACGGACCTCCTTCCCGCAGAGGCGCTGTGTCGCGGGGGCGTGCATGCCCCATCGAGCGCCGCCTACCCCTCAGACGGCCTCCCACACCCCGAAATTCGGTGGACGTCCGGCCGTCGCCCCGCTGAGATGGACGGCGTGCTGATCGACGCAACTCTGGTACGCCGTCTGCTCGTTGCCCAGTTCCCGCAATGGGCCGACCTGCCGGTCACCCCGGTGCCGCAGTCCGGCATGGACAACGCCACCTTCCGGCTCGGCGACGAGCTGTCCGTACGTCTGCCGCGCTACGCACACTGGGTCGGCCAGGTGGAGCGCGAGCACCGCTGGCTGCCCCGCCTCGCCCCGTACCTCCCGCTGGCCGTCTCCGAGCCCCTCGCGAGGGGTGAACCCGGCGAGGGCTACCCCTACCCATGGTCCGTCTACCGGTGGCTGGACGGCGAGACGGCGGCCACCGACGCCCTGACCGACCCGGTCGGCACCGCCCTCGACCTCGCCGAATTCATCACCGCCCTGCAGGCGGCCGACCCCACCGGCGGCCCCGGCCCCGAGCAGAGCAACGCCTTCCGGGGTGTGCCGCTGGGCGACGAGCGTGACTCCGTGGCCGCGGAGGCCCGTGTGCGGCCCAAGCTGGCGGCGCTGAAGAAGGCGGGCCTCGTCGATGTCGACGCGGTGACGGAGGTGTGGGAGGCGGCCCTCGCCGCACCCGCCTGGGAGAAGCCGCCGGTGTGGATCCACGGCGACCTCGACGCGGCCAACCTCCTGACGCGCAACGGCCGGCTGAGCGCCGTCATCGACTTCGGCACGCTGGCCGTGGCCGACCCCGCCGTGGACCTGGTGCCCGCCTGGAAGTTCCTGCCCGCGCGGGCACGGGACGTGTTCCGCGAGGCGGTCGGCGCCGACGACGCGACCTGGGCCCGGGGCCGCGGCTGGGCCCTCGCGGGATCCCTCCCGGTACCCGACGACCCCTTCTTCCGCGACCACCCGGCCCGGGTCACGGCAGCGCTGAAGCACCTGGAGGCGATCCTCGCGGACCACCGGAACAACGCCGGCTGAGAGGGATCAACCCCGCCGCCACCGCCGTACCCGTGTGAACACGACCGCCGCCACAACGGCCGCCGCGACAGCCACCGCCGCCCGCTTGGCCACCGGCACCCCGGCCGCACGGAACAGGTCGAGAGGCGCCGTCTCCTCCGGCGGCTCCGCCACCGCGACGGCAGGCTCGGGCTCGACGATCCGCTCCGACAGGCACTGGGCGAACTGGCCGACGAGCCGGTCGCCCACGTCCGCCATCACCCCGCGCCCGAACTGCGCCGGACGCCCGGTCACCGTCAGATCGGTCCGCACCGACACCGCCGTACCACCGTCGCGCTCGCTCAGGGTGCCGGTCACCGTGGCGCGTGCGGTGCCCTGGCCGCGGGTCTCCCGGCCGCCAGCGATCAGCACCATGCGGTGCGCCGTCTCGTCCTGCTCCTCGAAGACGGCCGTTCCCTTGTACGTCACGGTGATCGGGCCCACCTTGACCTTCACCGAGCCGGTGACGGTCTTCCCGTCGTACTCCTCGACCATCGCCCCGGGCATGCACGGGGCGATCCGCTCGATGTCGAGGAGCGTCTGCCAGGCCTCGTCGACCGGGACCGGCACGGTGAACTCGTGGTGCAGCTCCATGACTTCCTCCAACGGGCGTTACGTCGACGGATGGATGGCCCCCGCGGTGGCGGCCAGCGGGGCGCCGCTGCCGCCCCAGCGCAGCGCGACGATCTCGGCGGCGACGGACACGGCGACCTCCTCCGGTGTGCGGGCGCCGAGGTCGAGGCCGACGGGGGAGCGCAGCCGGGACAGTTCGCCCTCGGTGAGCCCGGCGTCGAGCAGGCGTTTCATGCGGTCGTCGTGGGTGCGGCGGCTGCCCATCGCCCCGATGTAGGCGGCGGGCCGGCGCAGCGCCTCCTCCAGCAGCGGCACGTCGAACTTGGGGTCGTGGGTGAGGACGCAGATCACCGTGCGTTCGTCGGTGTCGGTGCCCCGCAGATAGCGGTGCGGCCAGTCGACGACCACCTCGACGGCGTCCGGGAAGCGTTTGGGGGTGGCGAACACCGGGCGGGCGTCGCACACGGTGACCCGGTAGCCGAGGAAGCTGCCGATGCGCGCGACCGCGGCCGCGTAGTCGATGGCGCCGAAGACCAGCATGCGCGGCGGCGGCGCGAAGGAGTGCAGGAAGACGGTCACCGCGTCCTCGCGGCGCTCGCCGTGCGGGCCGTAGTGGCGCAACCCGGTCGCGCCCAGGGCGAGTTCGCCGCGCGCGTCGGCGGTGACGGCCACGTCCAGACCGGCCGTGCCCAGCGTCCCGGACACCTCGTCCGGCCAGACGGCGAGGGTGGCCCCGATCTGGGCGGGCCCCTCTGTCACCGTCGCCAGGGTCACCGGTCGACCCTCGGCCACGGACTCCGCGACCGCGGCGAACCCCGGATCGGTCTCGTGCGTGACGGGCCGGACCAGCAGCGTGATCTCGCCGCCGCAGGTGAGCCCGACCGCGAACGCGTCCTCGTCGCTGTAGCCGAAGGTCTCCAGGCGTGCCTCACCGCTCTCCACGACCTCCTGGGCGAGCTCGAACACCGCGCCCTCCACGCAGCCCCCGGACACGCTGCCCACGACCTCGTCGCCGGGCCCCACGGCCATGGCCGCACCGGGATCACGCGGCGCGCTGCGGCTCACGGCGACCACGGTCGCAAGGCCGAACGGGACCCGGGCCGCATACCAGTCGCTCAGCGTCGGAAGAATCTCACGCACGATCCGCTCCTTCCACGGGCGCCGGGCCGGTCCCGCGCACCGCCGCCGCCAGTTGCTCCAGCGCGGCCAGGCTGTGCCCCTCGAGGAAAGCGTCCACGCTCGGCAGCGCCGCCGCCATCCCGGCGGCCAGAGGTGCGTAGCCGGGGCGAGCCTTGCGCGGATTGGCCCAGATCACCCGGTGTGCCAGCCGGTGCAGACGGCGCATCTGGGCGCCTAGCAGCTCCGGATCGCCACGCTCCCAGCCGTCGGACAGGATCACCACGACCGCCCCGCGCGCCATGCCCCGCTGCCCCCAGCGGTCCAGGAACTCGCGCAGCAGCTCCCCGAGCCGGGTGCCGCCGTGCCAGTCCGGCAGGGCGGACGCGAGCGCGGCCATCGCCAGGTCCGGGTCGCGGTGCGACAGTTCGCGGGTGACCCGGGTCAGCCGGGTGCCGATGGTGAACACCTCCGCACGGCTCCCACGGACGGCCGCATGCGCGAGGCGCAGCAGCGCGTCGGCGTACGGCGCCATCGAACCGCTGACGTCCACGAGCAGGACCACCCGCCGCGGCCGGTCCGCCCGGGTGTGCCGCCGCAGCCGGGCCGGTTCCCCGCCGCGCCGCAGCAACTCCCGCACCGTCCGGTGCGGATCGACCGCCCCGCGCCGTGCCGGCCGCCGCCGCGCGGTCCGCCGCATCTCGCCGCGCGGGGCGAACGCGGCCAGCAACCGGCGCAGTTGCTCACGCTCGGCGGAGTCCAGCCCGGCGATGTCACGGTGACGCAGGACCTCCGAGGAGCTGGCGAGCGCTGCGGCGGGCGGCGCCGGCTGCTCCTCTTCGCGGGCGACCGTACGGGGCAGTGGACCCTCCCGTGCGACCGGCCGCAGCCGGGGCGGGGGAGGGACGGCCACCGTCGGCCCGGCGGGCGCGGCGCCGCCGAAGCAGGCGGCGAACACGCGCTCGTAGCGCTCCAGGTCGTCTCGCCCGCCGCACAGCGTCAGCCGCCCGGCCCAGTACACGTCGGCCCGCATCCCGGCCCGCAGCTCGTCCACCGCGCGCAGAAAGGCGTACAGACGCTCGGCGCTCGCATCGACCCCGGCCGCGCGCAGGGCACGGGCGAAGCCGAGCAGGGCGGCGTCGGCACGGGCGCCCGCGGCGGGTCCGGCGAGTGGATCAAACGGGCCGCCGGGCGACGGGCCCCGGTGGGCACTTCCGCCGTCCCGCCCCAGGGCATCGGCGCCTCGGTCCCGCATTTCAGCGGCGCGGGGGCGCCCACCCGCACGCCGGTCCCGTGGCCTGTGTCCGTCGGTCGGTTCCTGTCCTCCGCTCTCCGCCCACCCCACACCGCCGCCCACTCCGCTCACGTCCTCCGCGCCGCGAGGACCGCCGCCAGATCGAGCCCGCGCGCCCGTTCCACGTCCTCCCGGTACTTCAGCACGGAGCCCAGTGTCGCCACGGCCAGCTCCGCGTCCGCCTCGCTCGCGCCCAGCGCGTCCAGGGCCTGGGCCCAGTCGATCGTCTCGGCGACACCCGGCGGCTTCAGCAGGTCCTGCGACCGCAGCGCCTGCACCAGCGCGGTCACCTGCTCCGCCAGCCGAGCCGAGACGGCAGGCAACCGCCGCCGTACGATGGCCAGTTCACGGGCGAAGCCCGGATGGTCGAACCAGTGGTACAGGCAGCGGCGCTTCAGTGCGTCGTGCACCTCACGGGTGCGGTTGGAGGTCAGGACGACCACAGGCGGCGTCTCGGCGCGCAGGGTGCCCAGCTCCGGGATCGTGACCGAGAACTCCGACAGCAGCTCCAGCAGGAACGCCTCGAACTCGTCGTCGGCCCGGTCGATCTCGTCCACCAGCAGCACTGACGGCTGCGTCTCCAGCGCCTTGAGCAGCGGCCGGGCGACCAGGAAGCGACGGTCGTACAGCTCGCCCTCCAGACGGCCGGCGTCCCTGAGACCGGCCGCCTCGGCGGCCCGCAGGTGCAGCAGCTGACGGGGGAAGTCCCAGTCGTACAGCGCCTGCGAGGCATCGATGCCCTCGTGGCACTGCAACCGGATCAGCGGTGCGTCCAGCGCCTCGGCCAGGGCGGCCGCGAGCGCCGTCTTGCCGACGCCCGCGTCGCCCTCGCAGAAGATCGGCCGGTGCAGCCGCAGGGCCAGGAAGCAGGCGGTCGCCAGCCCGTCGTCGACGAGGTACCCCGTCTCCTCCAGGCGGGCGCGCACCTGCTCCGGGCCGTCGATGTCCCCGGCCGGGCCGAGCCGGTCCGCGATCGGGTCCTGCTGGTGCGTGATCGGTCCTCACCCCATTCCGGCTGCGGCCAGCACCGCCCGCCTGGTGAGCACCCGCGCCAGGTGCTCGCGGTACTCGGGCGAGGCCGAGATGTCCCGCGAGGGCCGGGTCCCCTCGGCTGCGGACCCGGCGGCCCGGGCCACGGCCTCGGCGTCACCGGCCCCGGACAGGGCGTCCTCGGTCGCCGAGGCGCGCAGCGGCGTCGAGCCCATGTGAGTCAGGCCGATCCGTGCCTCGGCGATGTGCCCGTCGTCGCGCCGCACCAGCGCGGCCACGCCGACCGTCGCCCAGGACTGCGCCACCTGGTGGAACTTCTCGTAGTGGAAGCCCCAGCCGTCCGCCTTCGGCACCCGCACCTCCACCAGGAGCTCGTCGGGTTCGAGCGCCGACTGAAGATAGTCGACGAAGAATTCACTCGCGGGCAGTGTGCGCCGCCCTCGCGGTCCCTGCGCCACGAGTTCGGCGTCGAGCGCCAGCACCACCGCGGGCAGATCGCCGGCCGGGTCGGCGTGCGCGAGGGAGCCGCCGAGGGTGCCCCGGTGGCGTACGGCGGGATCCGCGACGGTCGCCGTGGCCGAGGCCAGCAGGCCCGCGTGCCGGCGGACCAGCGGATCGTGGATGACGTCGTGGTGCGTGGTCATCGCGCCGATGACGAGCGTCTCGCCGTCCTCGCGCACCCCGCGCAGTTCGGGGATGCGGCCGACGTCCACGACCAGCTCAGGGAAGGCCAGCCGCAGCCTCAGCAGCGGAAGCAGGCTCTGCCCGCCGGCCAGCACCTTCGCCTCCTCGCCGACCTCGGCGAGCGTGCGCACCGCCTCGTCGACGCTGGCCGGCCGGGCGTAGTCGAATGCCGGAGGAATCATGGCCGGGCCTCCCTCAGCGCGCGCCAGACCCGCTCGGGTGTGCAGGGCATACGGATGTCCGTCACGCCAAGGGGGCGCAGCGCGTCCACGATCGCGTTGACGACGGCGGGCGTGGACGCGATCGTGCCCGCCTCGCCGACTCCCTTGACTCCCAAGGGGTTCGAGGTGGCCGGTGTCTCCGTCCGCTCGGTCACGAAGTCGGGCAGGTCGGGGGCCGCAGGCACGAGGTAGTCGGCCATGGTGCCGGAGACCAGGTTGCCCTGGTCGTCGTAGACGGCCTCCTCGTACAGGGCCTGCGCGATGCCCTGCGCGATTCCGCCGTGCACCTGCCCCTCGACGATCAGCGGGTTGACGACCCTGCCGACGTCGTCGACGCAGACATAGGAGCGGATGTGCGTCCGCCCGGTCTCGGTGTCGACGTCGACCGCGCACAGGTGGGTGCCGTGCGGATAGGAGAAGTTGTCCGGGTCGAGCAGGTGCTCGGCGTTGATGCTGGGCTCCATGCCGTCGGGCAGGTCGTGCGAGGAGAAGGTCTCGAAGGCGACCTCCTGGATGGTCTTGCGGGCGTCCGGGGAGCCCTTCACGGAGAACACGCCGTTCGTGAACTCCAGGTCGTTCTCGGCGGCTTCGAGCAGGTGGGCGGCCACTTTCCGGGCCTTGTCCACCACCTTCTCCGCGGCGTGGTGCACGGCCGTCCCGCCCACGACCAGCGAGCGCGAGCCGTAGGTGTCCATCCCCTGCGGCACCAGCCTCGTGTCGCCGTGCACCACTTCGACGTCCTCGAACGGCACGCCCAGCACATCGGCGGCGATCTGGCTCCAGCAGGTGGCGTGGCCCTGCCCGTGCGGGCTCGTGCCGGTGACCACCTCGACCTTGCCGGTGGGCAGCATGCGGATGCTCGCCGCCTCCCAGCCGCCCGCCGCGTACCTGAGATCGCGCAGCACCCGGCTGGGGGCGAGCCCGCACATCTCGGTGTAGGTCGACACGCCGATGCCGAGCCGGACGGGGTCGCCCCGGTGGTTGCGGTCGGCCTGCTCGGCGCGCAGCTTGTCGTAGTCGAACAGGGCGAGGGCCTTCTCGGTCGCGGCCTCGTAGTTGCCGCTGTCGTACGTCAGACCCGCGATGGACGTGTACGGGAACTCCTCGTGCCGGATCCAGTTCCGGCGCCGCAACTCCATGGGATCCAGGCCGAGTTCGGCCGCCAGGTCGTCCATGATCCGCTCGATGGCGAACGTCGCCTCGGGGCGTCCGGCGCCACGATAGGCATCGGTCGGCGTCCTGGTCGTGAACACGCCGGTGCAGGTGAAGTCGTAGGAGTCCATCTTGTAGATGCCCGGGTACATGAACGCGCCGAGGAGCGGCGTCCCCGGCGTGATGATCATGAGGTAGGCGCCCATGTCCGCCAGCAGGTCGACCTTCAGGCCGAGCAGCCTGCCCTCCCGGGTCGCGGCGATCTCGACGTCCTGGATCTGGCCGCGGCCGTGGTGGGTGGCGAGGTAGTTCTCGGAGCGGGACTCGGTCCACTTGACGGGCCGGCCGGTCTTCCGCGCCACCGCGAGCGCGATGGCCTCCTCGCCGTACACCTGGAGCTTGGAGCCGAAACCGCCGCCCACGTCGGGGGCGACCACCCGCAGTTTGTGCTCGGGGATGCCGGTGACCAGCGCCATCATGACGCGGACGATGTGCGGGATCTGTGTCGAGGAGTAGAGGGTGTACTCGCCGGACGCGGCGAGCGGGGTGACGACGACCGCGCGCGGCTCCATCGCGTTGGGGATGAGCCGCTGCTGGTGGTAGCGGCGCTTCAGGGTCACATCGGCGCGCTGCCGGACGGAGTCGAAGTCCTCGCCCGTCTTCAGCGGCCAGACGTAGCACCGGTTGGTGCCCTTGTCGGAGTGGACCAGCGGGGAGTCCTCGGCGAGCGCCGCCTCCAGGTCGAGGACCGGGGGCAGCGGTTCGTAGTCGACCTCGATCGCCTCCAGGGCGTCGGCGGCCGCATAGCGGTCACGGGCCACCACGACCGCCACCGGGTCGCCCGCGTACCGCACCTCGTCGACGGCGACCGCGGGGTGGTCGGGCAGCACGATGTCCTCGGTCACGGGCCAGGCGCAGGGCATCGACCCCAGGCCTTCGGCGAGATCGCTGCCGCTGAATGCCGCGATCACACCGGGGCGTTCCAGGGCCGGTGAGACGTCGATGCGCTCGATGCGGGCGTGCGCCATCGGGCTGCGCAGGATCGCCAGATGGAGCAGTCCGTTGACGCTGATGTTGTCGGTCCAATTGGTCTGCCCGGTGATCAGGCGGGCGTCCTCCTTGCGGGGCCGGGCGCGCCCGACCTCGCCTTCCACGGCCTGGTCGGTCATGCCGGGACCTCCTGTTCGGAGGCGGCCTGTACGGCCCGCACGATGTTCTGGTAGCCGGTGCAACGGCAGAGATTGCCCTCGAGGGCGTGCCGGATCTCGTCCGAGGTGGGGTGCGGGTGCTCGCGCAGCAGATCGCGTGCTGCCATCAGCATCCCCGGGGTGCAGTAGCCGCACTGCAGGGCGTGCTTCTCGTGGAAGGCGCGCTGCAGGGCGGACAGCTCCCCGTCCCGGGCCAGCCCCTCGACCGTCGTCACCTCACCTCCGTCCGCCTGGACGGCGAGCACGGAGCAGCTCTTGACGCTGACGCCGTCGAGCTCCACCGTGCAGGCCCCGCAGTTCGAGGTGTCGCAGCCGACGGGGGTGCCGGTCAGACCGAGGCGGTCGCGCAGGTAGTGGACCAGAAGGAGACGGGGTTCCACGTCGTCCTCGTACGTCGTGCCGTCCACCTTCACCGAGATGTGGGTCATGTGCCCTCCCAGGATCACGGGACGTGATGCACGTCACTCTATGACCGCTTCCTGGAGGGGGCGAGGGCAGCGGAGCCATTGGTTGAGCGTTAATCCGTTGCCGCCGTGACGCCGGTACTGCTGCACTTCGTGTGTTGTGTCCCCGCACCGTTCAGGAGAAGCAATGCGCGCACCGTTCATGTCCGCCCAGGAAGGAATGACCCACTCTTCGAAGGACATGACGCTTCGTGCACTTGCTCAACCTCGGCATCCTCGCGCACGTCGACGCAGGTAAGACCAGCCTGACCGAGCGGCTGCTGCACTCGGTCGGCGTGATCGACGAGCCCGGCCGTGTCGACGACGGGAACACCCGCACCGACACCCTCGCGCTGGAGCGGCAGCGCGGCATCACCATCAAGTCCGCCGTCGTCTCGTTCGCGATCGACGACGTGACGGTCAACCTCATCGACACCCCCGGACACCCGGACTTCATCGCCGAGGTGGAGCGGGTGCTCGGAGTGCTCGACGGCGCCGTGCTCGTCGTCTCGGCCGTCGAGGGCGTCCAGCCGCAGACCCGCATCCTGATGCGGACGCTGCAGCGGCTGCGCATCCCCACCCTCCTGTTCGTCAACAAGATCGACCGCCGCGGGGCGCGGTACGACGGCCTACTGCGGGAGATCTGCGAGCGGCTCACACCGGCGATCGTGCCGATGGGGACCGTCGGCGGGCTCGGGACGCGCGATGCCCGCTTCGTGCCGGGGCTCGCTGAGGCGGCCCTCGACGTCCTGGCGAACCATGACGACCAGCTGCTCGCCACCTATGTAGAGGGCAGTGCTATGTCACATGCCACCCTCCGCGCCGCCCTCGCCACGCAGAGCCGCCAGGCCCTTGTCCACCCCGTCCACTTCGGCTCAGCCATCACCGGCGCAGGCGTGAACGATCTGGTCACCAGCATCAAGGAGCTCCTGCCACCGGCCGACGGCGACCCCGAGGGACCGGTCTCGGGCACCGTCTTCAAGGTCGAGCGGGGCCCGGCGGGGGAGAAGGTGGCATACGCCCGCATGTTCTCCGGCACCCTGCGCACCCGCGACCGGATCCCCTTCGGCGAGGCCGGCACGGAGGGCAGGGTCACCGCGATCAGCGTCTTCGACCACGGCACCGACGTGCGGGCGGACGCCGTCCCCGCCGGACGCATCGCCAGGCTGTGGGGCCTGACCGACATCAGGATCGGCGACGCCCTCGGCGACCCTCGCAAGGCCTACGAGCACTACTTCGCCCCGCCCACGCTGGAGACGGTGGTCGTCCCCGGCCCGGGCGTGGACACCCACAAGCTCCATCTCGCGCTCACCCGGCTCGCCGAACAGGACCCGCTGATCGACCTGCGCCACGACGAGGTCCGCCAGGAGACCTCCGTGTCCCTCTACGGCGAGGTGCAGAAGGAGGTCGTCCAGGCCACGCTCTCCCAGGAGTTCGGGCTCGATGTCACCTTCCGGGAGACCACGGTCATCTGTGTCGAGCGGCCGTCCGGGCGGGGAGCGGCGGTGGAGTTCAACAAGAAGGACCCGAACCCGTTCCTGGCCACCGTCGGCCTGCGCGTCGACCCCGCGCCGGCCGGCGCGGGCGTGCGGTTCCGCCTGGAGGTGGAGCTCGGCGCCATGCCGTACGCCTTCTTCAAGGCCGTCGAGGACACCGTCCGCGAGACCCTCGGGCAGGGCCTGCACGGGTGGCAGGTCACCGACTGCACGGTCACCATGACCCACTCCGGCTACTCGCCCCGGCAGAGCCACGCCCACCAGGGCTTCGACAAGAGCATGTCCAGCACCGGCCACGACTTCCGCGGTCTGACCCCGCTGGTCCTCATCGAGGCGCTGCGCCGGGCGGGCACCCGGGTGTACGAGCCGATGCACCGCTTCCGCCTCGAAGCCCCGGCCGACACCCTCGGCGTCCTGCTGCCGGTGCTGGCCGCCCTGCGCGCCGTGCCGCAGACGACCGGGACGCGGGGCGCCGCCTGCGTCCTGGAGGGAGCGGTCCCGGCCGGCCGGGTGCACGAACTGGAGCAGCGGCTGCCCGGACTCACGCGCGGTGAAGGCGAGTGGGAGAGCGCCTTCGACCACTACGCACCGATCACTTACGGAACGGTTCCGGAACGTCCGCGCACCGACCACAACCCCCTCAACCGCAGGGAGTACCTGTTGAACGTGATGCGTCGCGTGGCGGGTTGAGGTGGCTGAGAAGCAACGCCCCTGAAAATCCTGAAACTTACTCAAGAGTCAGAAGTATTGACGGTGTCCGGAAATCACCGGACTGTAGTGGACATGCCGAATATCCGGACACGTCTGCTCCTTGTGCTGGTTGTCCTCTTCGGATCACTGACGGTGGCGGGCGTACCGTCCGCCACCGCCGCGACCCTTCCCGACTCCCTCTGGTTCGACGAGTCGCCCCTGACCGTGCAGAACGGCAGATTCGTCGACGGCAACGGCCGCGAGGTCGTGCTGCGCGGCTACAACGTCTCCGGCGAGACCAAGCTGGAGGAGAACAGCGGCCTGCCCTTCGCCTCGGTCGCCGACGCGAAGAAGTCCGCGGCCGCGCTGCGTGCACTCGGCGGCGGCAACTCGGTCCGCTTCCTGCTCTCCTGGGCGCACGCCGAACCCGCCCGCGGCACGGTCGACACCACCTACCTGGCCGCCGCCACCGCGCAGATGCAGGCCTTCCTCGACGCCGGCATCCGCGTCTACCCCGACTTCCACCAGGACCTCTACTCCCGCTACCTCTTCAACTCCGGAAGCTGGTACACCGGCGACGGGGCCCCCAAGTGGGCCGTGGCGCTGGGGGGTTACCCGCAGGAGTCGTGCGGGATCTGCCTCTTCTGGGGCCAGAACATCACCCAGAACCAGGCCGTGACGAAGGCGCAGTACGACTTCTGGCACAACAACCACGGCCTGCAGGACGCCTTCCTCGCCACCGGCCAGAAGACCATGGCCTACGTCGCTCAGCACCTGAGCGAGGCCGAGTTCGCGGGCGTCGTCGGCTTCGACCCGTACAACGAGCCCTTCGCGGGCAGTTACGACTCCGGGCAGAGCAGCCGCAGTTGGGAGCAGAACCTGCTGTGGCCCTTCTACCAGAAGTTCCGGGCCCGGATGGACGCGGCCGGCTGGCAGGACAAGCCCGCCTTCGTCGAACCGAACCTCTTCTGGAACGCCAACATCGACTCCCAGAAGCAGGAGGGCGGGCTGCTGGACGCCGGCACGCTCGGCCCGCGCTATGTCTTCAACACGCACTTCTACGACCAGAAGGCCATCTCCGGCATCTTCATGTGGGGCAACGCGTCCGACGGGCAGTACGCGAAGGACTTCGGCACCGTCCGCGACCGGGCGTCCGCCGCCGGGACGGCCGCCGTGGTCAGCGAGTTCGGCCATCCGCTGTCCGGATCGGTGGCGGGCAAGGCCCCCACGGTCGACAAGGCGATGTACCAGGCCCTCGACTCCCGGTTGCCTGGATCGAGTTGGTGGTCCGACCCGGCCTCCTCCGGCCCGGTCCTCTCCGGCAACCAGTGGCAGTGGGACATCTACTACGGCCGTCACCACGAGCTGATGAACGACAACCCCGACAAGGTCAAGACGTCGGGTGACGCCTGGAACGACGAGGACCTCTCCGCCGTGAAGTCGGACGACTCGGGCGCGGTGACACTCCGTCAGGACGCCCGGCTCCTCGACCGCGTCTACCCGAGTGCCACGGCCGGTACGACGCTCGCCTTCACCTATGAGGACCGCTCACGCGACGGTTCCACGACCCTGACCTGGAACCCGGTGCCGAGCTCACTGCCGAACGTGGCGCAGCTGGTCGGCTCCGGCCAGTACGGGCTGCTGGTGTGGAAGTCGGGCAGCGGCACGGCACCCACCGAACTGCACCTGCCCGCCTCGTTCCCGAACGCGACGACCACCGTCGTCTCCGACCTCGGCACGGTCTACGGCCCGCCGGCGTACACGGCCTCGACCCCGGTCGCGGCGGCTCCCGAACCGGGCGGCACGGGCAGCCGGCGCCTCCTGCTCACCGACGCGGACTCCCGCGTCCTGCACTACGCGCTGGTCACCAACGGCGCCACGGCGCCGCCGGCGAGCCTGCTCAGCGCGGCCAAGGCCGAGCTGGCGGCCTGGGCGGCGGCCCGCTTCTGAGCCGAGGACTCGGGCGGGCCGACAGGCCGACGGCGCCGGACCGCATGGTCCGGCGCCGTCGGTGAGGGGGGATCAGCTCGCGGACGGACCCGTCCAGCCGGTCTGCACATGGCCGAGCCGTACCCGTTGCGGATGGTCCCCGACCGGCACGGAGGTGACCTTCTGGCCGGTCGCGAAGTCGATCGCCGTGACCTGGTCGGCGCCGCTCTCGGAGATGACGCAGTCCTTGCCGTCGCCGCTGACCGTGGCCCAGTACGGGGTGGACGCCGTGACGAGCGGTCCCTCCTGGAGGGTGGCCCGGTCGACGACGGTGGCGTAGTTGTCCATCGTCCCGGCGACGCACAGTTTGCCGCCGTCGGGGCTCATCGAGATGCCGTGGTGGCGCGAGTCCAGCAGCCAGGTGGTGCGGTCGGTGCTGGTCGCCGGGTTCGCCGGCAGCGTCTTCACCCGGGTGATCTTGTCGGTGGCGATGTCGTACTCCAGGAAGCCGTTGAAGAACGACACCTGGAAGTACAGCTTCGACCAGTCGGGGGTGAAGGCGGCGGGCCGCACCGCGTCGGAGAAGTCCTTCAGACCGATCGCGTCCAGCCGGTCGCGCATGTCGATGGTCCTGACCGTCTTGTACGTGGCGGCGTCGACGACGGTGATGTGGCGGTCGCCCTTCGTCCAGTCCGCCGACGGGTCGTCGAGGGAGGTGGTGACCTCGCCGATCGCCATGTTCCAGATGTACTTGCCGCCGTTGGTGAAGACGTTCTCGTGCGGCTTGTCCCCGGTGCCGAACTCGCCCAGTTCCTTTCCGGTGTTGATGTCCAGCACCTGCACCTTGTTGGCAGTGGACGCGGAGACCGCGACCTTGGTGCCGTCCGGGGAGACGGCCATGTGGTCGGCTCGGTAACCGGCCACCGGGAAACGCCAGTTGATCTTGTCGGTGGCCAGGTCGATGGAGACGACGTCGGCGAAGCTGGGCCGGGAGACGACCACGGACGTGCCGTCGGGGGTGGAGTACATGTCGTCCACGTACTGGTCGTGGCCCTGCCCGACCTGGTTGCGGATGGCCGTGTAGTAGATCCACTTGATGGGGTCGGCGTTGATCTCCGCGATGCGCTGCGCCTTGTCGGGAACGACGTTGATCTGCCCGACCTTGGTGAAGTCGCCGGACGACTTCAGGACGGTGGCGGTGCCGTCCCAGTTGTTGCCCACGAACAGCACTTCGCGCAGGGCTGCGGACGGGTCCGCGGTGGCGGCGGTTGCGGGTGCGGCGACGGTCAGGACGAGGGCGGCGGCTACGGAGCAGATGTGCCTGGATCTGAAGGCAGGCATGAGTGCTCTCTCTCCTCTGCGGACGGGGTGTGATGAGGGCATGCCAAAGGAAATGAAGGCCGAATCTGAAAACGGGCGCGTTCAGATCCTTACTTACTGGAAAGTAAGGAAGAGGTGCCCTTCTCCACAAGACTGCGTACACGACAAAATTGGCGAGGCGGGCGACCAGGGAGGTTCAGTGGCGGGAAGGCTCAAGGCGCCGACCGGACGGTACGGCGGCAAGACCGCCGCGGAACGGCAGGCCGAGCGGCGCAGGAGATTCCTGGACGCCGCGCTCGAACTCTTCGGCGGCGACCCCGGCTACCGCGCCACCACGGTCGCGGCCCTGAGCGAGGCCGCGGGCCTGTCCACCCGCCAGTTCTACGAGGAGTTCCGCACCCTCGAGGACGTGCTGGCCGCGCTGCACCTCCAGGTCAACGACTGGGCCGAGGAGGCCGTCCTGACCGCGTTCGCCGAAGCGCAGGGCCTCCCGCTCGCCGAGCGCGTCACCGCCATCTTCCGGGCCTACGCCGGGAACGTCGCCGGCGATCCACGCCGGATCAGGATCACCTTCGTCGAGATCATCGGCGTCAGCGCACGTCTGGAGGAGCAGCGCCTGGCCCGCCGTTCCCGCTGGGTGGACCTCATCTGCGCCGAGGCCGATGCGGCCGCCGCCCACGGAGAGGCCGCGCCGCGCGACTACCGCATCGCCGCGACCGCCTTCATCGGCAGCGTCAACGGACTGCTGCACGACTGGAGCGCCGGCTGGGTGAACGTCACGCTCGACGAAGTGGTGGACGAACTGGTCCAGCAGCTGCTGGCGATTCTGCGTCCCCCGGGATGGGCGCCGCCGACCGACTGAACGGAGCGGTGCCCCCGCCGGGCCTGTGACGACTTCTGCCGCCGACCGGCCGACGACACTCCCATGTCCTGCGCCGCCGACCGCCCGACCACCCCGAGTGACCCCTCGAACGGCCCAGTGATGCTGCGCCGGAGGAGGCGAGGGTGCGTGGGCGATGTGACCGTGGTGGAAGGCATGGTCGTGCACACGGTGACGAGGAGGCGCGATGTCGGAGGGTTCGGTCCAGGGCGGCATGGCGCCCACCGCCACGAGGGACGCCCCGGGCCTGCGGGCCGACCGGTCCCGGGACGGCTTCGAGCAGTTGAGCGCCGTTGCCGACGCCGTCCTGTACGAGGGCTACCTCCTTTATCCCTACCGTCGCTCGTCCGCCAAGAACCGCGTCCGCTGGCAGTTCGGAGTGCTCTTCCCACGGCCCTGGGTGGAGCAGGACGGCCCGGTCGTCCCGGGCGTGTCCGGCTCCGCCGACTCCTGGTACCAGCAGACCGAGTGCCTGCTGAGGATCCGGCGGCCCGGCGCGACCCTGCGGGTGAGACTCCGATACCTCCAGCTGCAGCACAAGCAGGTGGAGGAAGCCGGCCCGGGCGGCCGCCGCCGGGAGGTCGAGTCGCTGCGCACCGACGACGGCACGGTGCATCTGACCTTCGACGAGGCGGTGCCGTGCGAAGTGGACTTCGCGGCCCCGCTGGACGACCTCCTCCAGGGGGAACACACCATTGCGGCAGGAGCGGCGGCCGGCAGGGCCATCGAGGCGCTGCCCTCGGGCGCCGGACGGGTGGTGCGTCGCCGCGAGGAGGTACGGGCCCACGTCACCCTCGGTGCCGAGCGGTTGGGGCACGACCTCTGCCGTCTGCGGGTACGCACCACCAACACGGAACCCGAACCGGACCTGCGGGCCACGCGGGAGCAAGCCCTGCGGGGCGCGCTCATCGCCGCCCACACCCTTGTCGGCGGTGACGGCGTCGAGTTCGTCTCACTGATCGATCCGCCCGAGGACCTGCGGGCCCACGCGGAGACGTGCCGGAACGAATTCACCTTCCCCGTCCTCGGCGGCGACCCCCCTGTTTCCCCCGCCGGCGCCACGGGCCACGTCCTGCTCTCCTCGCCGATCATCCTCCCCGACCGTCCGCAGGTGGCCCCGGAGAGCCCGGGGGATCTGCACGACGCCGCGGAGATCGACGAGATCCTCACGCTGCGCACGATGCTGCTGACGGACGAGGAGAAGCGCGAGGCGCGCGCCACCGACCCACGGGCCGCCGCGATCCTCGACCGGGTCGACACCATGCCCCCGGAGGTCTTCGCGCGGCTGCACGGCGCCGTCCGCTCCCTGGCCCCGGCCAACCCGTCGCCCCCGCCCACCGAACGCCCCGCCTGGTGGCAGGAGGGCGCCGACGACGGACTCTCCCCGTCCACCGACACCGTGCTCGTCGACGGAGTGCCTCTCGGCGGCGGCAGCCGCGTACGGCTTCGCCCACGGAGTCGGGGCGCCGACGCCCAGGACATGTTCCTGGCCGGACGGACCGCCGAGGTCGCCGCCGTCTTCCACGACGTGGACGGCAGCGTGCAAATCGCCGTCACCCTCGACGACGACCCCGCGGCCGAACTGCACAGCTGGTACGGCCGTTTCCACTACTTCCGGCCCGACGAACTCGAACCACTCCAGCCCACCGACTCCGACACCCCCCGCACCGGAGGCCGTTGACATGACGACACACAGCAGCACCACCGAGGTCAGCGCCGAACCCGGCCGCGGCGAGGAACGGCAGGGCTTCGACGAGATCCACATCCTCTGGATCTCCGAGGGCATGAGCTGCGACGGCGACACCGTCTCCCTGACGGCCGCCGACCAGCCCTCCATCGAGGACCTGGTCCTCGGCCTGATCCCGGGCCTGCCGAAGGTGAACCTGGTCAACAAGGTGCTCTCCCCGAGCCTGGGCGGCGAGGACTTCCTCGCTCCCTACCGGGCGGCGGTACGCGGCGAGCTGGCCCCGTTCATCCTCGTCATCGAGGGCTCGATCCCCAACCAGAACATCATCGAGGGCGAGGGCTACTGGACGTCCTTCGGCAACGACCCGGAGACCGGCCAACCGCAGACCCTCAACTGGTGGATCGACCAACTCGCCCCCAAGGCCTGGGCGGTGGTGGCCGCCGGCACCTGCGCGACCTTCGGCGGCATCCACGCCATGGCCGGCAACCCGACCGGATGCATGGGCCTCGCGGACTACCTGGGCTGGGACTTCAGGTCCCAGGGCGGCCTGCCCGTGGTGAACGTCCCCGGCTGCCCGATCCAGCCCGAGAACTTCATGGAGACCCTGATCTGGGTCCTCTACCACGCTGCCGGAACCGCTCCACCGCCCCCGCTGGACCACATGCTGCGTCCGCAGTGGCTGTTCGGCAAGACGGTCCACGAGGGCTGCGACCGCGGCTCGTACTACGAGCAGGGCAACTTCGGCAAGGACTACAACTCGCCCAAGTGCCTGGTGAAGACGGGCTGTTGGGGTCCGGTCGTCAACTGCAACGTGCCCAAGCGCGGCTGGATGGCGGGCATCGGCGGCTGCCCGAACGTCGGCGGCATCTGCATCGGCTGTACGATGCCCGGCTTCCCCGACGCGTTCATGCCGTTCATGGACGAGCCGCCCGGCGGAACGCTCTCCTCGATGATCGTCAAGCCGTACGGGGCCGTCATCCGCCGGCTGCGCGGCTTCACGAACGAGCTGGTCAACCACGAACCCAGGTGGCGCCACAACAAGCAGAAGCTGACCAGCGGCTACGACCCGCACTGGCGTCCCTGACACCGCCCGCCACACCCCCCACCACGGACCGACCTACGCAACAGCGACAGCGAGGGGCAGTAACAGCGATGACCACAACCGAGGCCCGGCCCACGGGACGCAAGCCGCCGCAGCTCGTGGACATGTCCTGGGACCCGATCACCCGCATCATCGGCAACCTGGGCATCTACACGAAGATCGACTTCGCCAACCGGGAAGTCGTGGAGTGCCACAGCACGTCGTCGCTCTTCCGCGGCTACTCGGTGTTCATGAAGGGCAAGGACCCCAGGGACGCGGGTTTCATCACCTCCCGCATCTGCGGCATCTGCGGCGACAACCACACCACCTGCTCCGACTACGCCCAGCAGATGGCCTACGGGGTCAAACCGCCGCGGCTCGCCGAGCACATCGTCAACCTCGGCGAAGCCGCCGAGTACATGTTCGACCACACGATCTTCCAGGACAACCTGGTGTTCGTGGACTTCTGCGAAGCCATGGTCAAGGCCACCAACCCCGGTGTGCTGGCCCGCGCCGAACGCACCGACGCCTCCCGCGGGGACATCCACGGCTATCGGACCATCGGCGACATCATGAAGGCCTTCAACCCCTTCGAGGGCGAGGTCTACAAGGAGGCCCTGAAGGTCAGCCGGGTCACCCGCGAGATGTTCTGCCTCATGGAGGGGCGGCACGTCCACCCGTCCACGCTGTACCCCGGCGGTGTGGGCACGCTGCCCCAGCCGACCGTCTTCACCGACTACCTCAGCCGGCTCATGCGGGTCATCGACTTCGTCAAGAAGGCCGTCGCCATGAACGACGACGTCTTCGACTTCTTCTACGAGGCGCTGCCCGGCTACGAGCAGGTCGGCAACCGCCGCATCCTGCTGGGCTGCTGGGGCGCCTGGCAGAACCCCGACGTCGTCGACTACCGCTACGAGAACATGAACACCTGGGGCAAGGCGATGTACGTCACCCCCGGCATCGTCGTCGACGGCGAACTGGTCACCAACAACCTCGTCGACATCAACCTCGGCCTGCGGATCATGCTCGGCAGCTCCTACTACGAGGACTGGGTGAACGAGCAGCCCTTCGTCACCCACGACCCGCTCGGCAACCCCGTCGACATGCGCCACCCGTGGAACCAGACCACCGTGCCGGTGCCGCAGAAGCGCGACTTCGACGACAAGTACAGCTGGGTGATGAGCCCGCGCTGGTACGACGCGCGCAGCGGCGACCATCTCGCCCTGGACACGGGCGGCGGACCGCTCGCCCGCCTCTGGTCCACCGCGCTGAGCGGACTGGTCGACACCCCGTACATCAAGTCCACCGGCCACAGCGTGCGCATCTCGCTGCCCAAGGGCGAGTCGCTGCCGGAGACCACCCTGGAGTGGCGCATCCCGAAGTGGAGCAACACCATCGAACGGGACCGCGCCCGGCCCTACTTCGTCGCCTACGCGGCGGCCATGGCCCTGCAGTTCCTGGACGAGGCGATGGGTCTGGTCCGCGACGGCGACACCAAGGTCTTCGAGAACTTCGAGGTGCCGGACGAGGCCATCGGCTGCGGCTTCCACGAAGCGGTGCGCGGAGTCCTCTCCCACCACCTGGTGATCAAGGACAAGAAGATCGCCAACTACCACCCCTACCCGCCCACTCCGTGGAACGCCAGCCCACGCGACAAGTTCGGCACCCCCGGACCCTACGAGGACGCCGTTCAGGGTCAGCCGATCTTCGAGGAGAACGGTCCGGACGACTTCAAGGGCGTCGACATCATGCGCACCGTCCGCAGCTTCGACCCCTGTCTGCCGTGCGGTGTGCACATGTACGTCGGCAAGGGCAAGACCCTGACCACCCTGCACTCGCCGACCTACGGCGCGAACCATGGCTGAGCCCGAGCGGCTCGCGGACCCGGCCGTCGAGGCCCGGCTGGCCCGGCTCGACCAGCTGCTGGAAGAACTCGAATCCGCACCCGGACCCGCCACCCGCCCCGCGGTCGAGACGGTACGGCTGCTGACCGAGGTCTACGGCGAGGCGCTCGCCCGGGTCATGGACCACGCGGACCCGCAGCTGGCCGAACGCCTCGCCGACGACGAGCTGCTCGGTCACCTCATGGTGCTGCACGCGATCCACCCCGAGCCCGTCGAGCGCCGGGCGGCCCGCGCGGTCGAGCGGCTGCGGCCCGCCGTACAGGAACGCGGCGGCGACGTGGAGTGGGCCGGCGTGGACGGTGAGACGGGCCGTGTGCGGCTGACCGCGGGCGGCGGTTGCGGTTCCGGCTGCGGCGGCGGTACGGGCGACGTCACGGCCGCCGTCCGGGAGGCGGTGCTCGCCGTAGCCCCCGAACTGACGGAGGTGGAGCCGGTGCAGACCGCCGCTCCCGCCTTCGTACCGCTGACCACGCTCACGCACCGAGGCACACGGTGACCACGGACGGTGCGCTGGCCCGCCTCATCCGCTCCTCCGCCGAGGTGACCCCGGCGGCCGAGACGGAGCGGTGCGACCTGTGCGCCGCGCCGGTGCCCGAGCAACACCGCCACCTGTACGACACCGCGGCCGAGGAGGTGCGCTGCGCCTGCGGCCCCTGTTCGGTGCTGTTCGCGGACAGCGGCGCGGGCGACGGCCACTACCGGCTGGTTCCCCGCAGGCGGATCCGGCTCCCCCGGGTGGACACTGAGATTCTGGGCGTGCCCGTCGGCCTGGTGTTCTTCGTGCCCCGGGCCGACGGCACGGTCACCGCCGAGGGCCCGAGCCCGGCCGGGGCCATGCGGTGGGAGGTCGACGCCGCGGCCTGGCAGCGGCTGACCACGGCCTGTCCGCAGCTCGCGTCCGTGGAACCCGACGTGGAGGCACTGCTCGTGAACACCGTCCACGGCCTCGACCACCACTGGATCGTGCCGGTCGACGACTGCTACCGGATGATCGCCGTCGTACGCCGGGAATGGCGCGGCCTGTCCGGCGGCGGCCGCATCTGGCCCGCCGTCGAGCGGTTCTTCGACGACCTCACCGAGCGGCCGTGACCACGACTCCGCGGCGCGGAGGCGAGAAAGGAGAACACCCCATGGGCAACATCAGAGTCGGCCGACCCCAGGCCAAGCCCGACTCCACCGGGCATGTGCCCGGCATGCATCAGGGCAACACGGGGCCCTACGGCCACCAGACCGGACACCACGAGGACGGCACCGCCGACGCGCGCCGCTCCACCGGGATCCATTGGAAGCGGCACGACGCCCTCCTCGACGTCATGCCGAACATCCCGCCGGGATGAGGAACGACAGGGAGCCGGAATGAAGGTCCAACGAGCACACGGCGCGCAGGGCGCAACGTCGGGACGGCAGCTGCTGATGGCGGAGGCCGCTCTGGCCGGTGCCGTCGCCCTGGCGCTGTTCGTCCATGAGTTGCCGAGCATCAGGCGCGAGTGGCGGATCTACCGGATGGCCGGCGGCTTGCGCGCAGGCCGCCGCTATCCGTGAGCCGACCGTGCACGAGTTGTCGATCGCGACCGCGATCATCGAGCGGGCCGACGAGCTCGCCCGGGCGGACGGGACGGACGCCGTCTCGGCGGTGACCGTGCGGGTCGGCGAGCTGGCCGGTGTGGTACCCGACGCACTGAGTTTCGCCTTCGAGGTGGCCCGCGACGGCACCGCCCTCGCCGCGGCCCGGCTCGTGGTGGAGCCGGTCCCCGCACAGGCCTACTGCGGTGCGTGCGCGCAGGAGTTCGCGGTGGGCATGCCCCCGTTCTTCTGGTGCCCGCACTGTGACCGGCCCTCCACCGACCTGCGCAGCGGCCGGGAACTGGAGATCACCGGGATCGAGTGACACGTACGAGGCCCCGCCGGAGCTCAGGCTGCGGCGGGGCCTCGTGTGTCGGGCTCAGCAGATCCGCGGAAGCTGCTCGCCGAGCGGCAGGTCCACCACCCGCGTGCCGCCGAGACCCGTCGAGACCACGACCATGCCGGGGTGCTCGGCGACGCACTCGCCGATCAGCGTGGCCCCGGCACCCTGCGGGTGGGCGCGCATCGCCGCCAGGACCTCCTCCGCCGCAGCCGGGGGCACGAAGGCGACGAGCCGGCCCTCGTTGGCGACGTAGAGCGGGTCGAGGCCCAGGAAGCCGCAGGCGTTCGCGACGGCGTCCGGCACCGGAATGGCCCGCTCCTGGAGGCGGACACCCGTCCCGGAGGCGCGAGCGATCTCGTTGAGCGACGCGCCCAGACCGCCACGCGTGGGATCGCGCAGAACGTGGAGGTCGGGCGTGACCTTCAGCATGGCCGCCACCAGGTCCGCGAGCGGCGCGGTGTCGCTGGCGAGCTCGACGCCGAACTCCAGCCCCTCACGCACGCTCATGATCGCCACCCCGTGCAGGCCGATCGGACCGCTGACGATGACGGCGTCACCGGGCCGCGCGCGCTGGGGACGGATGTCCACCCCGTCGGGGACGAGCCCCACCCCGGCGGTGGTGACGTACACGCCGTCGCCGTGCCCCGACTCCACCACCTTGGTGTCGCCCGTGGCCACGACGACCCCGGCCGTCTCGGCCGCCGCGCCCATGGCCCGCGCGATCCGCTCGACCACGGTCAGTTCCACGCCCTCCTCCAGTACGAAGGCGGCGGACAGGTAGGCGGGCCTGGCTCCGCTCATCGCGAGGTCGTTGACGGTGCCGTTGACCGCGAGGTCGCCCAGGCAGCCACCGGGAAAGAACAGCGGCCTGACCACATAGGAGTCGGTGGAGAACGCCAGCCGAGCGCCGCCCAGTTCGAGGACGGCGGAGTCGGCGAGCGCGGCGAGGGTGGCATTGCCGTAGGCGGGGGCGAAGACCTGCTCCATCAGCTCCGCGGACAGGGCACCGCCCCCGCCGTGCCCCATGACCACCACGGGCTGGTCGCGAAGCGGCGCGGGACAGGTCCAGGCCGCGGGATCGATGGTTTCGGCGAGTTCAGGCAACGGGGTTCATCTCCTCCCGCGCGGCCTTCGGCGTCGCGGTGTTCATCCGGCGGTACAGGTAGTAGGCCGCGCAGGCGCCCTCGCTGGAGACCATCGTGGCCCCGAGCGGGGTGCGCGGGGTGCAGCTGGTGCCGAACGCGGCGCACTCGGTCGGCTTGATCAGCCCCTGGAGCACCTCCCCGGCACGGCATTCGGCGGGCTCCTCGGTGCGGATCCCGGTGACGTCGAAGCGGTGCTCGGCGTCGAACGCGCGAAACGCCTCGGTCAGCCGCCAGCCACTGAGGGGGATGGGTCCGATGCCGCGCCAGTTGCGGTCGGTGACCTCGAAGACCTCCTCGATCATGCGTACGGCGGCCGGGTTGCCGTCCTCGCGCACGGCCCGCGGGTAGGCGTTCTCCACCCGGTGCTCACCGCGCTCCAGCTGGCGCACCGCCCGGCGGATGCCCTCGAGGATGTCCAGCGGCTCGAAACCGGTCACCACGAGCGGCACCCGGAACCGCTCGGCCAGCTCGGGGTACTCGGCCGTGCCCATCACGCTGCACACATGCCCGGCGGCCAGGAAGCCCTGCACCCGGCAGGCGGGGGCCGACATGATGGCCTCGATCGCCGGGGGAACCCGCACATGGGACACCAGGAGGCTGAAGTTGGTCAGCCCGAGGCGGCGCGCCTGGTGCACGGCCATCGCGTTGGCGGGGGCCGTGGTCTCGAAGCCGATGGCGAAGAAGACCACCTCCCGGTCCGGGTTGCGGCGGGCCAGCTCCAGGGCGTCGAGCGGCGAGTACACCACGCGAACGTCGCCGCCCTCGCCCTTGACCCGGAACAGGTCCCGGTCCGTGCCCGGAACGCGGAGCATGTCGCCGAAGGAGCAGAAGATCACCCCGGGGCGCGCGGCGATCTCCAGCGCCTGGTCGATGACGTCGAGCGGGGTGACACACACGGGGCAGCCCGGGCCGTGGATCAACTCGACCTGTTCCGGCAGCAGTTGGTCGATGCCGTGCCGGATGATGGAATGGGTCTGCCCGCCGCACACCTCCATCAGGGCCCACGGCCGGGTGGCCGTGGCACGGATCTCGTCCAGCAGCCGCCGGGCCAGATCGGGGTCGTTGAACTCGTCGATGTACTTCACCGGGCCTCGCTCTCTCGTGGTTCCTCGCTCACGGCGGCGACTCCCGCGTCCCGCGATGCCTGCTCCCAGGCGTCGCCGAACTCCTCCTCCAGCAGCCCCAGTTCCTCGAAGAGCTGCAGGGAGGCCAGGGCCGACTCCTCGTCCAGGCGCTGGAGCGCGAAGCCGACGTGCACGATGACGTACTCACCCACCCGCACGTCGGACACGTACTCCAGACACGCCTGTTTCTGCACACCGCCGAAGTCGATCAGCCCGGTGAGCGGGTCGGCACTGTCGTCGATGGCCACGACCTTGCCGGGCACTGCCAAACACATGGGTCACTCCTCTTGTCGTTCGTGCGCCGCGACCACGAGTTGTCCAAGGGCCAAACCGCCGTCGTTCGGGGGGACTTCACCGTGCCGCAGCACTGCGAAGCCGTCCTCGGCCAGCAGCCGCGTGCACTCCTCCTCCAGCAGCGCGTTGGCGAAGACCCCGCCGCTGAGGGCGACCGTGGCCAGGCCGGTGTCCCGGCGGGCTCGCCGGGAGATCTCCAGGACGGCCCGGGCGACACCGCGGTGGAAGCGCGCGGCGAGCACCCCAACCGGCGTGCCGCGCCGCAGGTCGGTGACGAGTGCGCGGAGCACCGGCGCCGGGTCGCAGGTGCCGGAGGTGAGGGCGAACGCGTACCCGGAGGTGTCGGCCTCCCGGGCCGAAGCGGCCGCGGCCTCCAGCTCCAGGGCGGCCTGGGCCTCGTACCCCGCGCGGTGGCACACCCCCAGCAGGGAGGACACCGCGTCGAAGAGCCGGCCCATGCTGGAGGTCGCCACGCAGGCCACCCCGCGCGTCAACTGCCTTTCCAGGATGGCCAGTTCGGTGGACGAGCAGGCGGTGACGCAAGGCAGGTCCGCGTCCCAGGGCACGCCCGCGGCCCACAGCCGGGCCAGGGCCAGACGGCACGGGTTGGCGACCCCGGCGTCGCCGCCGGGCAGCGGGGCGGGGGAGAGGCGGGCGAAGCGCCGGTGGCCCGCGTAGTCCGCGAGCAGGAACTCGCCGCCCCAGACGGTGCCGTCGTCGCCGTAGCCCGTGCCGTCGAAGGCGACGCCGATCACGGGTGTGGTGCCGTCGAGGCCGTGCTCGGCCATCGCCGAGGCGATGTGCGCGTGGTGGTGCTGGACGAACACCGGTGTGTTCCTGGGGAGTTCGGTTGCCCGGCGGCGGGCCCAGCGGGCCGAGTGGTAGCCGGGGTGCCGGTCCGCTGCGACGAGTTCGGGGGTGACGCCGCTCAGCCGCCGGATGTGCCCCTCCGCGCGCTCGGCGGCCTCCAGCGTGGTCAGGTCCCCCATGTCGCCGATGTGCGGGCCGAGCCAGGCCTGGTCGCCCTCGCCGACGCAGAGCGCGTTCTTCAGGTCGCCGCCCACCGCGAGCGCGGGCCGCACGGCGACCGGCAGCCGCAGCGGGCGGGGCACATACCCCCGGGACCGGCGCAGCACCTGCTCGCTGCCGTCGGCGCGCACCCGCAGCAGGGAGTCGTCGCACGGTGAGGCGATGGCCCGGTCGTGGCTGAGCCAGGCGTCGGTCAGCCCGTCCAGCCGGGTCAGCGCCTCCCCGTCGTCCGTGACGATCGGTTCCCCCGAGCGGTTGCCGCTGGTCATGACCAGCACGCGGGGGCCGGGTGGATCGCCGGGCAGACCCAGCAGCAGGGTGTGCAGGGGGGTGTAGGGCAGCATCACACCGAGCTGCGGACTGCCGGGGCACACACCGGGAGCGAGGCGCAGGTGCGCGGCCGGCGTCCGCGGGCGCAGCAGGACGATGGGGCGGCGGGGGCTGGTGAGCGCCGCGCGCTCGGCCGCGGAGACCTGGGCGATCCGCTGCACGGTGTCAAGATCCGCGCACATCACCGCGAACGGCTTGCCACCGCGCTCCTTGCGGGCGCGCAGTGTGCCGACGGCCTGCGCGTCGGTGGCGTCGCAGGCCAGGTGGTAGCCGCCTAGGCCCTTGACGGCGAGGATGCGGCCGGCTGCCAGCAGAGACCGCGCCGCCGTCAGGGCGTCGCCGTCCCGTGCGGGACGGAGCCCGCTGCCGGCCGCCGGTCGCAGCCGCAGCCGGGGGCCGCAGTCCGGGCAGGCGACGGGCTGGGCGTGAAAGCGCCGGTCGGCGGGGTCGCCGTACTCCCGGGCGCAGGCGGGACACATCGGGAAGCGGGCCATCGTGGTGACCGCCCGGTCGTACGGCATTCCCGTGGCGATGGTGAACCGGGGGCCGCAGTGGGTGCAGGTGACGAACGGGTGCCGGTGGCGGCGGTCGGCCGGATCGGCGAGCTCCCGCAGACAGTCCTCGCAGGTCGCCGTGTCCGGAGGGAGCAGCGTGCGGCCCGTGGACCGTTCGGTGGCCCGGATGGTGAAGGCGTCGTCCGCGCCCGTGGCGGGCAGGTCCTCGACGCCCACGCCGGTGACGACGGCCAGCGGCGGTGGCTCCGCGGCCAGAAGTCCGCAGAAACGGGCGACACCGTCGGGCGGGCCCTCCACCTCGATGAGTACACCGCTCGCCGTGTTGCTCACGAATCCGGCCAGCGCGAGTTCGGTGGCCAGGCGGTGCACGAAGGGGCGGAAGCCCACGCCCTGCACCGTGCCGCGCACCACGACACGGCGGCGCACCGCCTGCGCGGCCGGAGCGGTCACGAGACGCGGCCGGCCGCGAGGCCCGGGGCCTGGTGCGTGTGCTGGTGGCCGTGGGGGTGCGGCGCGAGGGGAGGCCGGTGCACCGGGGCCCCGTCCCGCGCGGCGAGCACCCGGTCCAGCACGGTGGCGACACCGGCGCCGTCACGGGCGCAGGACCGGACGACCTCCACCCCGGGGTTGACCCGCTGCACATGGGTGACGAAGGCGGCCTCGTCGAAACCGGCGGGCTCGGCCAGATCGGTCTTGGTGAGCACGACCAGATGGGCGGAGCCGAAGGCCGTGGGGTACTTCAGCGGCTTGTCCTCGCCCTCCGTGACCGCCATGAGGACGATCCGCAGGCTCTCGCCGAGGTCGTAGGCCGCCGGGCAGACGAGGTTGCCGACGTTCTCCACGAACAGCACCGCGGTGTCCTCGGGCAGCCAGCCGTGCACATGGCCGCCGAGCTGCCGGGCCTCCAGATGGCACAGCCCGTCGGTCAGCAGCTGTTTGACCGGCGCGCCCGAACGGGCGAGCCGGTGGGCGTCGTTCTCGGTGGCCAGGTCGGCGGTGAGCGCGGCCACCGGGATGCGCCGCTCCACCGCCAGGGCCAGCACCCGCCCGAGCAGTTCCGTCTTGCCGCTGCCCGGGCTGGACAGCAGGTTGACGAGGGCGACCCCCCGCCGGGTCAGGTCGTCGCGCAGGCCCGCGGCCAGGCCGTCGTTCTTCGCCAGGACGGCCTGGGTGACGTCGTCCATGGACTCGCACATGGGCGCTGCTCCTCGCGGTCGGTCAGGGGAGTGTGTCGGTGCGTCACCGATCCTCGACGGCGCCGGCCACCGGGAGCGGGACCTCGGCCGCGGACAGGTCCGTGGATTCGTCCGGGCGGCTCAACGAAGGCGTGGCCGCGGGGTCGGCGAGCAGTTCCGCGACCAGGGTGTGCAGGGCTGCGACGGCCCGGCCGACCGCATCGCGAACCGGTGCGCTGACTCCCGGTGCGATGTCCTCGTCGCCGTGCGGCCGCACCTCGGGCTCGCAGGCGAGGACGAGGACCCGCGGCAACGGCTCGTCGCCCAGGTGGGCGGCCAGGGCCAGCACCTTGGCCGGATCCATGCCATGGGCCTCGGGCGGGGCGGAGCCCGTGCTGCCGTCGGGCGGTTCCGGCTCGATCAGCGACAGGGTGCCCGGCCGGTGCCCCCGCGCGGCGGCGTCGACCAGGACGACCGTGTCGTAGCCGTCCAGCAGCTCGTACGCGAGATCCAGGCCGCGGATGCCGAAGTCCCGTACGCGGACCTCGGGGGGCAGCGGGCGGCGGTCCAGGGCCTGGATCACCTCAGGGCCGAAGGCGTCGTCCGCGAGGAAGATGTTGCCGACGCCCGCCACCAGCAGGCGGGTGGCGGACCGTGTCACCGGACACCCTCGTCGACCGGGTCGCAGACCGGGGCCAGCGGCCGGGCCCCGCCGTTCGGCAGCTTGCGGACGAAGGCGGACCGCAGGGCGTGGTGCGGGGCCTGCGGATCGAAGAAGATGGCACGCATACGGGCGAGTTCGTCCCGGCGGTACTCCGCGAGCGGCTGCCGTGCCTCGTCCGCCTGACGTGCCGCGGCCTTCGCGGCGATCCGCTGCGCGAGGTCCGGCTCACCGGCGAGTTCGGCCGCCAACCGCTCGATCTCGGCGGTGAACTCATGCGGCGGGGCCTGCACCAGACGGTCCACCAGGCCGATCCGTGCGGCGCTCGCGGCGCTCACCGGCAAGGCCTCGGCCGTCAGCCGCTGGGCCGTCTCGGTCCCCACGCGGCGCGGCAGCGTGTACGTCCAGAACTCCGACCCGTACAGGCCCATCCGCCGGTAGTGCGGGTTGAGGACGGTGCCCGTGCGGCACCACACCTGGTCGGCGGCCAGGGCGAGCATCACGCCGCCGGCCGCGGCGTTGCCGCCGAGCGCCGCCACCACCATCCGGTCGGTGGTGCGCAGCACCGCCTCGACCAGGTCGTCCATGGCGTTGAGGTTGGACCAGGACTCGCCCGCGGGGTCGGCGGCCGCCTCGATGACGTTGAGGTGGATGCCGTTGGAGAAGAAGTCACGGGCTGCGCCCAGCACCAGCAGCGAGGTGGGGCGGGTGAGCGCGTACCGGTATGCGGCCAGCAGCCTGCGGCAGTGGCCCGTGCTCATGGCCCCGCCGGGGAAGGAGAAGCTCAGGAATCCGACGGCGCCGTGCTGCCGGTAGCGGATGTCGCTCCAGGTGATCCGGCCGGAGGGCAACTCGAGCGGTGCCGCGACCTCCGGCAGCGAGGGGCCCGGGAACGACGCGAGCACGGAGGCCGCCGGGCGGCGGAACGGCGCGGGGTCGCCGGAGGCCTTGCGGGGCCGCAGCTCCGGGATCCACACCGCCCCGTCCCGGGTGGCCCGGCAGACCGCCCCGGCGCGCGTCACGAGCAGTTCTCCGGGGCTACCGTGCAACCGGTCCTCGGGATGGCCCCCGTGCAGGAACATCTCCTGGCCGCAGAGTTCGTCCAGGACGCCCGGCTGGGAGTCGGCTCCGCGCAGCTTGCGCAGGACCGTCTCCGTCGTGTCGTTCTCCCAGTCGATCCTTCGCTGCTCCCGGCGGAAGAAGTCGCGCCACACCACCCGGATCGCGGGATCACTCTGCGGCTGGGGCTTGAACGATCCGTCGGCGTACCGCCGCACCGCCTGCCGGACGGCGGCCGAGGCGGCGTCGGAGGCCTCGCCCCGGTACAGGTTGCTCTTGCCGACCGGCGGCACCGGGAAGGGCTCGGCGGCCCATACGGCGCCCGCGTCCATGGCTGCCTCCGCCTGCAGCACCGTCACCCCCCACTGCGCGGCGCCCTCGGCGATCGCCCAGTCCAGGGCGGACGGGCCGCGGTCGCCGGGCGGCCCCGGGTGCACGATGAGGCAGGTGTGCTCCTGCCAGATGTCCTCCGGCAGAGCCGTCTTCAGCATCGGGGCGACGATCAGTTCCGGGTGGGTTTCGTGAACGGCGGTCCGGATCGCCTCGGCGCCGTGCGAGGCGAGCACGACGTCCACCCGGTGCCCTTCGTCGGACAGTTCCGCGTACACACGCTGGGACAGGCTGTTGAACGCGCTGGCGACGAGCAAGATGTCCATGACGCGGATGATCGTCGGTATGGGGGAGGGCGAGAAGGACCACGGCGGCGTTTCGTGGTGCGGCGTCAGGTCTCTTCCTCCATCCGGATTGCATTCCTCAGGTCCTCGAACGCCTCGCTGCGGTTGCCGCGGTGCTCTTCGAGCAGGGCGGCGGCGATCGCGTCGAGTTTGCGCTGGACCGCGTGTTCGGCACGCATCTCGGCGTTCTTCAGCAGCGCCAGAAGCAGCAAGGTCACCGCGGTCATGGACCCGCTCGCCAGCAGGAGCAGCTCGATTCCCAGGTGCGCCAGGTGGGAGCCCACGAAGAACGCGATGAGGACCAGACAGACCAGGAAGAAGACCGGAGAGCTGGTGAAATTGGAGGCGTATTCGGCGAATTGATCGAAGCGGCCGCGCCGCGGGCCACCGCGCTGAACGGGACTCTTGAAGGTCATGAGCGAGGCTTACCCCGCGGTCCGCGCGGACGGCGCTCCTGGCCTCCTAGCCACCCCACCGGTCCACCGCCGCCAGCACCGGAGCCACCCCGTCCTCGCCGCGGATGCGTGCCCCGAGCGTCTTTGCGCGCCGTGCGAACGCCGGGTCCCTGGTGGCCCGCATCAGTGCCGTGGTCAGCGTGTCGGGGGTGAGCCGGCGCAGCGGCAGTGTGCGTGGGGCGACGCCCAGGGCGACCAGGCGGGCGGACCAGAAGCCCTCGTCGAACTGGATCGGTACCGGCACGGCCGGCACCCCGGCGCGCAGGCCCGCCGCCGTCGTGCCCGCGCCCGCGTGGTGGACCACGGCGGCCATGCGCGGGAAGAGCGCGGAGTGCGGAACCTCGTCGACGCCCAGCATGTCGTCCCCGGAGGCATCGAGGCCGGCCCAGCCGCGCTGGATCACGCCGCGCAGCCCGGCCCGGCGCAGGGCGCGCACGATACAGATGCTGAGCCGCTCGGGGTCGGGCACGGTCGCGCTGCCGAGGCCCACGTACACGGGGGCCGGCCCCGCGTCCAGGAAGTCCCGCAGACGAGAGGGGAGTTGGGGCTCCGCGTCGTACGGCCACCAGTATCCGGCCACCGACAGGCCCGGCCGCCAGTCGTCCGGACGCGGCACCACCAGTGGGCTGAACCCGTGCAGCACCGGCCGCCCCTGCCGCTCCCGCGCCCGCCGTGCCGCGGCGGCACTCATCCGGGGCAGCCCCAGCCGCTCCCGCACCACGGGCAGCGCCCCGGCGAAGACCTGCTCCACGGCCAGGCTCACCCCGTGCCCGGCGATCCGGTTGCCCACCGCCCCCAGCGAGCGGACCCCCAGCATCGGCGGCCCGAACTCCCGTGTCGGAGCGAGGGGTTGGAGGGGCACGTCCAGGTAGGGCAGGGACAGGCCCTCCGCGATGGTGTGCCCCAGCGGCCCCACCGAACCGGACAGCAGCAGCAGGTCGCTCGACCGGGCGGCCGCCACCAGATCGTCCGTCATCCGTCCGACCAGCGCCCGTGCCATCGCGACCACCCGCACCAGCTTGCCCACACCGGTCGCGCTGCGATGCAGCCCGCGCCCGCGCGAGGACTCCAGTTCCGCCCGCGGGTCCACGGGCAGTGGATGGAAGCGGACCTGCGACCCGGCCACCAGCGGCTCGAAGCGGGCATGCGTCACCAGAGTGACCTCGTGCCCGGCACGGGAGAGCCCGTGTCCGAGTCCGGTGTACGGGGCGACGTCGCCCCGGGATCCCGCCGTCATGATCGCTACGCGCACGACGGCCAGTATGGCGCCACCGTACGCCTTTCAGCGAGAACGCCCCGTCGGCAAAGGCCAGTTCACGCCTGTCGCTTCCGTTGACTCGACGCTCTCGGTGGCTCTACTTTCGGCCCGCAGTGCGTTCGGAACACCGATCCTCGTTCGATATGTCGAATGAAGGGAGCCGCATGTACCCCCCTCCGCGCGCGACCCGCAGAGGTCTCGCAGCCCGCTGCAGAGCCGCCGCCGTACGCCTCCTCGCCCTCGCCGTCACCGTGGCCGCCGCGCTCCTGTTCGCGGCACCCGGTCCCGCCCAGGCGGCGACGACCCGTCAGACAGCCGTCCCCACCGCCCCGATGGGCTGGGCCTCCTGGAACAGCTTCGCCGCCAAGATCGACTACAACGTCATCAAGCAGCAGGTCGACGCATTCGTCGCCGCGGGACTGCCGGCCGCCGGCTACAAGTACATCAACATCGACGAGGGCTGGTGGCAGGGCACCCGCGACAGCGCCGGCAACATCACCGTCGACACCAGTGAGTGGCCCGGCGGGATGGGCGCCATCGCCGACTACATCCACAGCAAGGGCCTCAAGGCCGGTATCTACACCGACGCCGGCAAGAACGGCTGCGGCTACTACTACCCGACCGGCCGCCCCGCCGCCCCGAACACCGGCAGCGAGGGCCACTACGACCAGGACATGCTCCGGTTCTCCACATGGGGCTTCGACTTCGTCAAGGTCGACTGGTGCGGCGGAGACGTCGAGGGACTCGACGCGGCGACGGCGTACCAGTCGATCAGCGACGCGGTCGCCAAGGCGACGGCCACCACCGGCCGTCCGCTCACCCTCTCGATCTGCAACTGGGGCAAGCAGAACCCGTGGAACTGGGCGCCGGGCCAGGCCCCCATGTGGCGCACCAGCACGGACATCATCTACTACGGCAACTCGCCGTCGATGACGAACCTGCTGTCCAACTTCGACCAGACCCTGCACCCCACGGCCCAGCACACCGGCTACTACAACGACCCGGACATGCTGATGGTCGGCATGGACGGCTTCACCGCCGCCCAGAACCGCACCCACATGAACCTGTGGGCCATCTCCGGCGCGCCGCTCCTCGCCGGCAACAACCTCGCCACGATGACCTCGGAGACCGCAGGCATCCTCAAGAACCCCGAGGTCATCGGCGTCGACCAGGATCCGCGCGGCCTCCAGGGCGTGAAGGTCGCCGAGGACACCACCGGGCTGCAGGTGTACGGCAAGGTCCTCGCCGGCACCGGCAACCGTGCCGTCGTCCTCCTCAACCGCACCTCCTCCGCCCAGAACATCACCGTCCGCTGGTCCGACCTCGGTCTGACGAACGCGTCCGCGACCGTGCGTGACCTGTGGGCGCGAGCCGATGTCGGTACCTACGGGACCGGTTACACCACCAGTGTTCCGGCGGGCGGCTCGGTGATGCTGACGGTCACCGGCGGGACGGAGGCGGCCGGCAGCACGTACACCGGTACCGCCGGCTTCTCGGGCGTGGTCGCCGGGAACACCGGCATCAAGGTCGTCGACGTGTCGTACACCAACAACACCTCCGCGGCCCGCACCGGCACCCTCAAGGTCAACGGTCAGGTGGCCACCACGGTCTCCTTCCCGCCGACGGGCGCCGGCCCGGGCACCATCTCGGTCGAGGTCGGGCTGTCCAAGGGCTCCGCCAACTCGCTCACCTTCTCCGGCGCCCCGACCCTCGACTCGATCACTGTCAGACCCCTGCCGGGGGCAAACGGCTCCCAGGTCGTCGGCAAGCAGTCCGGACGCTGCCTGGACCTCTACAACAACACGATCACCAACGGCACCCAGGGCGAGCTGTGGGACTGCAACGGGGGCCAGAACCAGGCCTGGACGTACACCTCCCGCAAGGAACTCGTGGTGTACGGCAACAAGTGCCTGGACGCCTACAACCAGGGCACCACCAACGGCACCAAGGTCGTCATCTGGGACTGCAACGGCCAGAACAACCAGAAGTGGAACGTCAACAGCGACGGCACCATCACCAACGTCAACGCCGGCCTCTGCCTCGACGCCTACAACAACGGCACGGCCAACGGCACCTCCACCGTGCTGTGGTCCTGCGGAACGGGCGACAACCAGAAGTGGACGCTGAACTGACGGCCTGCTCGGCCCGCCCGGGGATCCCCGGGCGGGCCAAGGACGTTCGATTAGCTGAACGAGGCGTCAGAGGAGCATCTTCACGACTCCTGTTCATGGACGACATCCGGATGAGACGGGAGCGTTCTCCACGAGGTAGGTGGTGCGGCTGTAATCGGCCTCGATCGTGTGCCGCAGTGTCACCAGGTCCAACGCCTGTGGAACCGATCAGTCCGGGCCAGGTTTGGGTAGCTTGACGCGACACGAACGTCCGTACGTGTGGCGCGGGTTCGCGCTCCGACCCTGGAGGGTGGCTCTGTGGTGAAGTGGGGCAGGCGCAAGGCGAAGGAGTCGTCACTTTCCGGGCGGCTTCCGCAACCACCGGCCGACAGCGCGGCGGCGGCCGAGCAGGCGGGTCTCCAGCAGAATGCCGCCGAGGCCGCGAGCCGCTACGAGGCCGCAGTCTCCGAAGCCGTACGCGAGTTCGGTCCGGAGGCCGTCGAGACGCTGGCGGTACGCCACCAACTGGCCCATTGGACGGGCGAGTCGGGTCACCCCGAACGCGCGGTGGAACTGTTCGCCCGTTTGCTCGCAGACCGGGAGAGGCTCCAGGGACCTCACCACCAGGACTCCGAACTGGCTCGGCACCAGCTGGCGCACTGGTGCGGCAGAGCCGGCCGTTTTCAGGAGGCGGTGCAGCGTTACGAGATCATGCGGCGGGTGGCCGTACAACAGGGCCGCCCCGACGTGGCGTTGTCCCTGATGTGCGAGGTCGGCTACTGGCAGCGGCAGGCCGGTGACACCGCGGCCGCGCTGCGTACGTTCGCCGAGATGCGGCGCAGCGCGCAGCAGGACCTCGGGCCGACGCACGAGCTGGCCGGAATCGCCCGCCAGCGGTATGCGGAGCTGGCCGGCGAACTTCCCTTTGGCGATGAGGGCGGTCACGACGGGCTGCAGAACCTCATCGCGGCGGCGGCCGAAGTAGAGGCGTCCGGTGACTTCCGCCGGGCCGGGCGCTTGTACGGGCAGATAGCGGCCCAGTCCGAGGAGCTTTACGGACGGGCGAGTTCGCAGACCCTCTCCGCGCGCGTCGCGCAGGCCAAGGCCGCCGTGAACGCCGGGGAGCACGCGGAGGCTGCCGACTGCTTCGACGCTGTCCTGGCCTGCATGGAACTACAGGGGCGGGGGCCGGGAACCCGCGAGTACGAGATCCTCCGGGGACAGCGGGAAGAACTGGCCCGCAACGCCGGACGCGTCACCTTCCGCATCGGGCAGCGGACCGCAACACAGTTGGCGCAGAACGTGCAGGCTGCGCCCGGGACCGCCTGCGGCGTGCTGGCCCGCCGGCCGGAAGCCTCGCATGCCACCGGTCTCGCTGCCGCCATCGGCGGAACGGACGACCATGCGCCCGCCGAGGTGACTGTGGAGCAGTGGTCGGCCGTTGTACGTCACTTGGCCGCGCAACGGTACGAGGCGATGGCCCTCTACTTCGCCCGTGCGGACCGCCGACCCAGGGCAGCGGAAGCGGAGATGTGCGAGCGGTTGGGGCTGCTCGGCGTGTACGTGTCGTGCATGAGCTCCGAGAACGTAGAGGTCGACGCCTACGCCTTCACGGGAGGCGAACCGGTGTACGCGCCAGTCGTCGTCGTACCGGAGGGGCCGGACGGCGTGCAGGAGGCATCCGCTGAGCCGGTGCGCCGCGGGGTGGCGTTCCACCCGGGAGCCGAAGCGCTCGGGCAGTGGCGGGACGTGGGCCGCGCGCGGCCCACCCAGGACCCGGACGGACCGTCGGCGTTCGGCACGTACGAGGTGCTGGAGCGCGTCGGGCGGGGCGGGTTCGGCGACGTCTATCTCTGCCAGGACCCCGACGGTCTGATGGTCGCGGTGAAGACCCTGCACGCGCGGCACGCGCATGTCCCCTCGATCAAGCGGGGCTTCGCCCACGAGGTCCGGGCGGCCCAGCGGGTCAGCGGACGCTTCACCGTGCCGGTGATCGCCGCCGACCCCGATGGTGACACGCCGTGGATGGCGGTGCCGTATGTGGCCGCCCCCTCGCTGCAGGAACTCCTCGAGCACTGCGGCACACTGGACGAGCCGACCGTGCGCGGCCTGGGGGCCGGAATAGCGGTTGCCCTGACCGCCATCCATGCGCAGGGCATCGTGCACCTCGATCTGAAGCCCGGCAACGTCCTGCTCACGGCGGACGGGCCGCGCGTCATCGACTTCGGCATCGCCCAGATCGAGCGGCTCACCGAGCCGCGCCGTGGGTTCGCCGGAACGTACGCCTACGCATCTCCCGAGCAGTTGCGCGAGCAGCCGGTCTTCACCACGGCCAGCGACGTGTTCTCCCTCGGCACCGTTGTGGCCCGGCTGGCCCTCGGGCACAGCCCCTGGGGCGAGGGCATGGCGACCGTGGTCGCCAACATCCGGGCCGGCAGACCCGAGCTGCGGGGGCTGCCGGCCGGGCTCCAAGGCGTGGTGCGGTCGTGTCTGCACCTGGATCCGGCTCGGCGGCCGACGCCCGACGAGGTGGCCGAAGCCCTGGTACCCGGGGCGGCAGACGGCGAGGTCGGTCCCCTTTCGCTGCCCCAAGAGGCCCAGAACCTCGTCGCCGCGCACGCCACGATGCCCGCCACCCGCTTCTACAAGACGCTCGCCTACACCAGCGATACGCCAGAGGACGCCTCAGCCGTGACGCGCCCGCTGCCGACCGGTGATCTCGCCGCCACCGTCGCCGAGGGCGCGCGGGAAGACCGTGACCGGCGTGCCGTACCGTCCGGCGACGCGACAACCGCCCGCGCCGCCGGAGACCTCGAAGCCCGGATCCATGCCTGGGAACGGGAGGGGGACGGCAGATCGATGGTGCAGACACGGCGCGAGTGCGGCGCTTTTCTGGAGGAGGCGCGTGCCCGCCTCGGAACGGCTCACCCGCTGACGCTCCGACTGCGGGTCTCGCACGCCATGCTCGGCTTCGACCAGCCCGGCGGGGTGGCGCACGCCGAGCAGGTGATACGGGAAGCCGCCGGGCACCTCGGTGAGGGGCATCCCACTGTCCGCGACGCCTACGCGCTGCTGGCCGTGGTGAAGTCGAACGGAGCCCAGTGAGAAGATGAGAAGGCGTGGCGGTTGGCGCCGGCCAGGACACGACCCAGCGGAATGCCGGACTCCAGCGCGATCTGTTCGAGCCGGGCGAAGACGCCGAGTGCGGTCCACTCGTCGCGCCGGTTGCGGGTTGATCACGCCTGTCCGCGCGGCCTCTTGGCACGGTCACGTATTCCAGGTGACAGCAGCGGACAGGGCAAGAATCAGGGCCGACCCCAGCAGCCAGACCGCCAACAACCGCTGACGCAGCTGGCGGTATGTCTCCTCGTACTCCTCGCGCAGATCCCGGCTCCGCTCGGCCGTGCGCTGCCAGGAGGTGCGGGCGAGCCCGATGTATTCCGCCTCGAACCGGCGCTCCACCTCCGCCCGCTGCCCCTCCGTCAGCCCGTCGAGCGAGGCAGTGAAACGCAGCGCGGCCGCATGCCCTTGGTCGCGGACGGACGCGAGGAGCAGATACCCCTCGACCTCGTTGAGGAATGCCCCCGTGTTCACAGGGTGCTCGTCCATGGCCGTCACAGCGTCGTCAACTCCCTGTCCGCGGGCGAGGAATCGGAATGGTGCAGGTCGAACGCAGGGGACTCACTGCGGATCCGGGGAACTGCGGTGAAGTTGTGCCGCGGGGGCGGGCAGGACGTCGCCCACTCCAGGGAGCGGCCATAGCCCCATGGGTCGTCGACCTCGACCTTCTCGCCGTATTGCGCGGTCTTCCACACGTTGTAGAAGAACGGCAGGAACGACATTCCGAGGAGGAACGAGAAGATCGTCGACACCGTGTTGAGCGTCGTCAGGCCCTCCACCGCCAGATAGTCCGGAATCCGCCGCTGCATTCCGTTCACCCCCAGCCAGTGCTGGACCAGGAAAGTGCCGTGGAAGCCGACGAACAGCGTCCAGAAGGTGATCTTCCCCAGGCGCTCGTCGAGCATCTTGCCGGTGAACTTGGGCCACCAGAAGTGGAATCCGGAGAACATCGCGAACACGACGGTGCCGAAGATGACGTAATGGAAATGGGCGACGACGAAGTAGCTGTCTGAGGTCGGGAAGTCCAGCGGTGGCGAGGCGAGCATCACGCCGGTCAGGCCGCCGAAGACGAATGTGATCAGAAAGCCGGTCGCCCAGAGCATCGGGGTCTCGAAGGACAGGGATCCCTTCCACATCGTTCCGATCCAGTTGAAGAACTTCACGCCGGTCGGTACGGCGATGAGGAACGTCATGAAGGAGAAGAACGGGAGCAGTACACC
>NZ_JBSFHW010000012.1:0-210045 GCF_053597275.1 Streptomyces sp. NPDC001492
GCATTCGGCGGCGACGTCGACATGACCACCACCCTTGTGGGCCTCACCCTCAAGACCGAAGAGTTCCCCCGCGACTGAACCCGGCGACTCCCGCACCCCGGCCACGGGGTGCGCCCCATCGGCGTACCTGCGAAAAGGGGCTCACCAGGCGGTGCGGGCCGCCTTCTCCTCGGAGGGCAGCAGGATCCACAGCGCTATGTAGAGCAGGAACTGCGGGCCCGGCAGCAGACAGGACAGCAGGAAGATCACGCGCATCGTGGTCGCGGAGGTGCCGAAGCGCCGCGCCAGACCGGCGCACACGCCGCCGATCATGCGGCCGTGGGTGGGGCGGACGAGGGCGGACATGTGCGGCTCCTTCGTGAGCGTCGGGGTGAGGCTGCCTCTTGGTGGCTTCCTCATCTGCCTTCCACGCTACGGAGACGAAGGGGGCAAAGCGTCGCTCTACGGTGCGATCCCGACCCTGGGAAACGTCGGGGTTCGACCCTGAACCGCTTCCTCCTGGCGGACGGCCGCCCCCTCCTTCCGCTCGGACCTGCGGCGGAGCCAGGAGCGGGCCGCTGGGACGACCGCGAGGTGGGCGAGGGCCACCCCCACGGTGTTCAGCAGCAGAGAGTCGATGTCCGGGACCCGGCCGGGCACCCCGGTCTGCAGCAGCAGGATGCCCGCGGAGACCAGCGCGCCCGCGGCGACCGTACGGACGAACGAGGCGAACGGGAAGGCCCACAGCCTGCCGTGCGCCATCGGGAGCAGTACGCCGAGCGGCGCGAGGAGGCCGACGCCCTCGCCGATGCGGCGGGCCGCCGCCGGCCGGCCCAGGGCCAGGTCGGCGCGTATGCCGGCGAACGGATGCAGGTTCGGGGGCATCACCCAGGGCACATCCAGCGGGCGCAGCGTGAGCCAGGCGACGAACGCGAGGTGGGCGACAAGGAGGACACCCCCTGTCACACGGATACGGATCGCGGCGTTGCCGCCGATGAAGCCTTGACGCTGCACGACCCCCTAGACGCCGCGTGCGGCAGGATCGGTTCCGGCTTGTCCGGAGGTACCTGTATGAGGCCTCCGCCACACCTGTACGTCAGCCGCCCGTAACCGCGCTCGACGGCGGCTGCTCGGTGCCCGGGCGGGAGCGGACCTCGTCCGTGCACTCGTAGCGCCGCAGCGGCTCCTTGCCGGGGCCGCCGAGGATGACCGAACCGTCGCCCTCGGCCGCCGCCGAGTCGGAGAAGGTGCAGACGAGCTGGGCCAGCGCGAAGGACGTGAGATCGCCGGGCGGGTTGCTGAGCCGGAGCGTGTCGTCCGGGTCGCCGGGGCGGGGGCCGCTCACGGTCATGCCGCCGCGTACGTCGGTGGTGTAGCCGGCCTCCTTCTCGGCGGCCGACGGCGTCGCCGCGAGCTGGTCGAGCAGCCCCTGCGCCACCAGCACCCGCCGCTGCGAGTCCGGGGAGCCGTCCGGGACCCGTACCGTCCGGTCCACCGCGACCAGCGAGGACCCGCACAGCAGGAACACCTGCACGGGCAGCCCGCGCGAGGCCTGGGTCGAGACCTCCGGCTCGGCCGGCGAGCACTGCACCTGGGAAGGGGCCGCCCCGAAGTCCGTGGGCACCTCGGTGGGCCGGATGCCGCAGCTCGTGATCAGCGCGGCCATGCCGGCGAGCAAGGGGAGCGCCAGGAGACGTCGTGCGGTCATGAGGCGTTCCCGTTCTTCCCCGTGTCCTTCTCGGACTCCTCCGTCAGCGCCGACGCGTCCCGCGGCAGCCGCAGTGTGAACACCGCACCGCCCTCGGGGGAGTTGGCGGCGGTGATCTCGCCGCCGTGGATGTGCGCGTTCTCCAGAGCGATGGACAGGCCCAGGCCGCTGCCCTCGGAGCGCGGGCGGGAGGCGCTCGCCTTGTAGAAGCGGTCGAAGACGTGCGGCAGGACGTCCTCGGGGATACCGGGCCCGTGGTCGCGTACGGCGATAACGATCTCGTCGTCCGCGGGCCGCACCGAGACCCGCACCGGCGACCCGCCGTGCTTGAGCGCGTTGCCGATCAGGTTGGCGAGGATCACGTCCAGGCGGCGCGGGTCGACGCGGGCGTGGATGCCGCGCTCGGCGTCCAGCTCGACCGCGTCCAGCCAGGCCCGGGCGTCTATGCAGGCGGTGATCTGGTCGGCGAGGTCGACGTCGTCCAGGACCAGCCGTGCGGTGCCCGCGTCGAAGCGGGTGACCTCCATCAGGTTCTCGACGAGGTCGTTGAGCCGCCGGGTCTCGCTGACGACGAGCCGCACGGCGGGCTCGATCATCGGGTCCATCGACCCGGACTCGGCCTCCAGCTCCTCCTCCAGCACCTCGGTCACCGCGGTGATCGCCGTGAGAGGCGTACGGAGTTCATGGCTCATGTCGGCGACGAAGCGCCGGGACGCCTCGTCCCGCGCGGCCATGTCCTCGACCCGCTTCTCCAGCGCCTCGGCCGCGAGGTTGAACGTGCGTGACAGATCGGCGAGTTCGTCGGTCCCGGACACCCTCAGCCGGGTGTCCAGCTTGCCCTCGCCGAGCCTGCGCGCGGCGACCCCGAGCCGTTGCACCGGCTTGAGCACGGTCGAGGCGGCGGCCTGCGCGAGCAGCGCCGAGCCGACCAGCGCGAGCCCGGTGGCGATCCCCAGCGACCAGGCGAGGGAGTTGAGGTCCTTGGCCTCCGGCTCCAGCGACTTGAGCATGTAGCCGGTCGCCCCGCCGTTGATCACCCTCGTGCCCGCCACCAGGTACGGCGTGCCGTGGTCGACGACGCGCTGCCAGTACAGGTGGTAGGCGTACTTGTTGCCGGAGTCGACCTGCTGCTTCCTGGTCACGGCCGCGCGCAGCGACTTGGGCACGTCCTGCAGCGAGAACCCGTCCAGGCCGCCCGAACTGCCGTAGACGGTCCTGCCGTCGGGGTCCTGTGCCACCAGCAGCACGCTGAAGCGCTGGCTGCTGTTGGCCATCTGGCCCGCGGTGTGCTGCAGTTCGTCCTGCGTGGGGTGCGCCGTCAGGGTGCCCGCCCGGGTCTGCATCGCCTGGCGGAAGTCGCCGAGCACCGCGTCCTGGGTGCGGGTGAGCACGGCCTCGCGGTTGAGCCAGTAGGCGATCCCGGAGGCGGAGACGGCCGCGGTGAGCGCCACCAGGCCGAAGACGACGACCAGGCGCAGCCGCAGACTGGTGAAGCGCAGCCGTGAAAGATGTCCCTTGCGAGTCGCGGCCCAGCCGCGAACCCCCCCTTGCGCTTTGGTCACTGAGGCGTGTCCAGCCGGTAACCCACGCCGCGCACGGTACGGATCAGCGTCGGGGACGACGGCACGTCCTCGACCTTGGCACGCAGCCGCTGGACACACGCGTCCACCAGCCGGGAGTCGCCGAGGTAGTCGTGCTCCCACACCAGCCGCAGCAGCTGCTGCCGGGACAGCGCCTGACCGGGACGCCGGCTCAGCTCCAGGAGCAGCCTGAGCTCGGTCGGCGTGAGCTGCAGGTCCTCGCCGTTCTTGGTCACCGTCATCGCCGCGCGGTCGATGACCAGGCTGCCGAAGCTGGCCGAGTCGTTCGACTCCCGCTCGCCGCGCCGCAGCACGGCCCGGATCCGGGCGTCGAGCACCCGCCCCTGCACGGGCTTGACGACGTAGTCGTCGGCGCCGGACTCCAGGCCCACGACCACGTCGATGTCGTCACTCCGCGCGGTCAGCAGAATGATCGGCAACTGGTCCGTGCGCCGGATGCGCCGGCACACCTCGAACCCGTCGATGCCCGGCAGCATCACATCCAGCACGATCAGGTCCGGCCGCTGCTCGCGCAGGAGCTTCAGACCGTCCTCACCGGTGGCAGCGGTGGCAACCCGGTGTCCCTGGCGCGTAAGAGACAGCTCCAGGGCCGTACGGATGGCGTCGTCATCCTCGATCAGCAACAGGGTAGGCACGCGCTCATTCTGGCCCATGGTGGGTCGGGGTTTCGACTCTGCTGCGGACCCGTACGCCTGTGTGCCCGTACCGCTCTTCTCTGTGACCGTGCTGTGTCTTCCCTGCGGCCGACCCCTGTGACAGGTCTGTGACAGTCGGCGGACACGGCCATGAAGGTGCGAGGGCAATCTTTTCGGCACAGGCAAGAAAGCACCGCAGAGATCCACCGCCTGAGCAAGCCGAACACCGGAAGTCCACGACGGGGGGCGCGAGATGAACATGCTGCACAGCACGAGCACCAGCGCAGTGATCACGCGCCTGCACGACGTGAACGGGGGCCGGGGTTCCGAGAAGTCCGGTGCCGTGAGCGGGCGGGGGTGCGCTCGCGGCGCCGGGCGTCAGCACACCGCGTACATGACGGTGGTTGACGGTTTCACGGGGGAACCGCACGGGGGAAGCGCGTACAGGGAGGACTCGGGGGAGCGTCGCTCGCTGTCGGAGGCGGAGTTCACCGCCTACGTCCAGGAGCGCCGCGCCTCCCTGTACGCCACCGCCTACCACCTGACCGGTGACCGCTTCGAGGCCGAGGACCTGCTGCAGAGCGCGCTGTTCTCGACGTACAAGGCCTGGGACCGGATCAGCGACAAGGCCGCGGTCGGGGGCTACCTCCGCCGCACCATGACGAACCTGCACATCAGCGCGTGGCGCCGCCGCAAGCTGAACGAATACCCGACCGAGGAGCTGCCGGAGACGCCCGGCGACACGGACGCGATGCGCGGCACGGAACTGCGCGCGGTCCTGTGGCAGGCGCTCGCCCGCCTCCCCGAACTCCAGCGCACCATGCTGGTCCTTCGCTACTACGAGGGCCGCACGGACCCGGAGATCGCGGAGATCCTCGACATCAGTGTCGGCACGGTGAAGTCCAGCATCTGGCGGTCGCTCCGCCGGCTGCGCGAGGACGAGGTCCTCAGCTTCGGCCGTGACGAGGAGGACGCCTTCGGGGAGCTCGTCGCCTGAGGGTTGGGGGGAAGCAAGTAACGGGGGAAGTACGGGGGAGCGGTAACCGGGGGGCCCACGGGGGACAACGGGGGTTCACGGGGGAAGCACCACGGGGGGAACGGGGGAGAGCGGGACTGGAGGGCCGGGGGGTCCGTCCAGTCCCGCTTTTCTGCGTGGACGCGCGCGGTCAGCGTGTGGGGGTCGCCGCGGGGCGCCGGCCCACCGCGGCCGCGGCCAGCCGGCCCAGCGCCTCGTCGCGGTCGCAGGCGTGGGCGCCGAGGGCGGTCTGGCGGGCGATGATCGAGCGTTCCTGGCGCATCAGGCGCCAGCCGCGGCGCAGCAGGAACGGGACCGACTTGCGGCCCTCCTTGAGGTCGCGCAGGAAGCGGCGGCGGAAGGTGCGGACCGCGCCGCGGTTCAGGCACAGGGCGTCGGCCAGCAGCCCCAACTCCCGGCAGCGCTCGACGATCTCGGCCGCGAAGATGCCCTCCGCTATGAACAGCGGGGTCCGGCCTATGTCGACGGTGTCCTCGCCCGTGCGGGCGGAGCGGGAGATGTCGTAGACGGGGACCTTCGTACGGCCCGTGCGGCACAGCTCCGCGATCGCGGCGACGGCTGTGTCCGTGTCCCAGGAGTCCGGGTGGTCCCAGTCGATGTCGGAGCTTCCCGCCACCAGCGGAAGCGTCGGGTCCTCGCCCTCCTTGTAGAAGTCGTCGAGGCGCAGCACGGGGAGGCCGGAGCGGGCGGCGACCAGGGACTTGCCCGAGCCCGAGGGGCCGCAGAGCAGCACGACGCGGGCGGGGGAGGGGAGATGGATGCTCACGGGACACCAGTTTGACGTATTCCGTACGCCCTGCCGACCCCGCGGGTCGGCTTTGGTGTGCGCATCACATCTCAACTACCCTTCGTGTCGACCTGATTACTCAGCGAATCCAAGGTGACTACTGCAATGGCACGACACGCTTCCCCCTCCAAGCCCACCGCCCAGCGCGCCCTGATCGCCCTCGCGACCGTTTCGGCGGCCCTGGGCGCGAGCGCGGCGACGGCCTCCGCCGACTCCACGGCCGCCGTGAAGGTGCCGTTGTCGCCGGCCACCGCGGCCAACGCGCTCAGCAAGCTGGACCCGCAGAAGAGCCTGCAGGGGCCGACCGGCCAGGTGCGGTCGGTCACCGGCTCCGTGCAGGGCCTCAAGCGCAACGCGCTCCCCCGCAACACGGTCGACCCGACGGACAACCACATCGCCGGTCCGCTCTCCGGGCTGAGCTACCTCGCCGAGACGAGCCCGGTCGGTACGGTTCCGGCTGCGCTGACGACGGCCGCCATGCTGCTGGGCGGGCCTCGCCTGGTCTGAACCCGGCCGGCGCATGAGAGAGCCGCGTCTTCCCCGGACGGAGGGAGGACGCGGCTCTCGGTCTGCGGGGGCCGGTCAGTACGACGAGCCCGACGCGCCCAGCGAACCCGTCGGGTGCCAGACCGTCTTCGTCTCCAGGAACGCCGTCAGTCGGTCGATCCCCGGAGTCGCCGACCAGTCGACTTCGTCCACAGGCTGTGGACGAAGAACCCGCTTCAGGTTGTCCGCCGCCGCGACCTCCAGCTCCTTCGCCAGGCCATCGTCGGCGCCGGCGCCCGCGAGGTCGATCGCGTTGACGTCCTGGTGCGCGGCCAGCGGGGTCGCGATCTCCGCCGTACGGCCGGAGAGGACGTTGACGACGCCGCCGGGCAGGTCGGAGGTGGCCAGGATCTCGCCCAGGGACAGCGCGGGGAGCGGGGACTTCTCGGAGGCCACCACGACCGCCGTGTTGCCCGTCGCGATCACCGGGGCGATCACCGAGACCAGGCCGAGGAACGACGACTCCTGGGGGGCCAGGACGGCGACCACGCCCGTCGGCTCGGGCGAGGACAGGTTGAAGTACGGGCCCGCGACGGGGTTTCCGCCGCCGACCACCTGGGCGATCTTGTCGGTCCAGCCCGCGTACCAGACCCAGCGGTCGATCGCCGCGTCGACGACCGCCGCCGCCTTCGACTTCGAGAGGCCTTCCGAGTCGGCGACTTCGCGGACGAACTGGTCCCTGCGGCCCTCCAGCATCTCCGCGATGCGGTAGAGGATCTGACCGCGGTTGTACGCCGTCGCGCCCGACCAGCCGCCGAACGCCTTGCGGGCCGCGACCACGGCGTCACGGGCGTCCTTGCGGGACGAAAGGGGCACGTTCGCCAGCCAGTTGCCCTTTGTGTCCGTCACCTCGTACACCCGGCCGCTCTCGGAACGCGGGAACTTCCCGCCGACGTACAGCTTGTAGGTCTTGAAGACCGACAGACGGTCGAACCGCTCGGTCTTCTCGGTCTTCTCAGACATCGAGGTACGCCTCCAGGCCGTGGCGGCCGCCCTCGCGGCCGAAGCCCGACTCCTTGTAGCCGCCGAACGGCGAGGTCGGGTCGAACTTGTTGAACGTGTTGGACCAGACGACGCCCGCGCGGAGCTTGTTCGCGACGGCGAGAATGCGCGAACCCTTCTCCGTCCAGATGCCTGCCGACAGGCCGTACGGGGTGTTGTTGGCCTTGGCGACCGCCTCGTCCGGCGTGCGGAAGGTGAGCACCGACAGGACCGGGCCGAAGATCTCGTCGCGGGCGATCCGGTGCGCCTGGGTGACGTTGGTGAAGAGCGTCGGGGCGAACCAGTAGCCGGAGGACGGGATGTCGCAGGCCGGGGACCAGCGCTCGGCGCCCTCCGCCTCGCCCTGTTCGACGAGGGTGGTGATACGGGAGAGCTGTTCCTCGGAGTTGATCGCGCCGATGTCCGTGTTCTTGTCCAGCGGGTCGCCGAGGCGGAGGGTGGCGAGGCGGCGCTTGAGCGACTCCAACAGCTCGTCCTGGATCGACTCCTGGACGAGGAGGCGGCTGCCCGCGCAGCAGACCTGGCCCTGGTTGAAGAAGATGCCGTTGACGATCCCCTCGACGGCCTGGTCGATGGGGGCGTCGTCGAAGACGATGTTGGCGCCCTTGCCGCCCAGTTCGAGGGTGAGCTTCTTGCGGGAGCCCGCGACCGTGCGGGCGATCTGCTTGCCGACCGCCGTCGACCCGGTGAACGCGACCTTGTTGACGTCCGGGTGCGCGACGAGCGCGGCGCCCGTGTCGCCGTAGCCGGGAAGGATGTTGACGACGCCCTTGGGCAGGCCCGCCTGGCGGCAGATGTCCGCGAAGAACAGGGCGGAGAGGGGGGTCGTCTCGGCGGGCTTGAGGACGACCGTGTTGCCGGTCGCGAGGGCCGGGGCGATCTTCCACGCCAGCATCAGCAGCGGGAAGTTCCACGGGATGACCTGGCCCGCGACGCCGAGAGGGCGCGGGTTCGCGCCGAAACCGGCATGGTCCAGCTTGTCGGCCCAGCCCGCGTAGTAGAAGAAGTGCGCGGCGACCAGGGGGAGGTCGGCGTCGCGGGTCTCCTTGATCGGCTTGCCGTTGTCGAGCGTTTCCAGGACGGCGAGCTCACGGCTGCGCTCCTGGATGATCCGCGCGATGCGGAACAGGTACTTGGCGCGCTCGGAGCCGGGCAGCGCCGACCACTTCTCGAAGGCCTTACGGGCGGCCTTCACCGCGCGGTCGACGTCCTCGGAACCGGCCTGGGCGACCTCCGACAGCACCTCCTCGGTGCTCGGGGAGACCGTCTTGAAGACCTTGCCGTCGGCCGCGTCCGTGAACTCGCCGTCGATGAACAGGCCGTAGGACGGCGCGATGTCGACGATCGAGCGGGACTCGGGTGCCGGGGCGTATGCGAATGCGGATGCCATGGTGATCAGTCCACCGTCACGTAGTCGGGGCCGGAGTAGCGGCCGGTGGCCAGCTTCTGACGCTGCATCAGCAGATCGTTCAGGAGCGAGGAGGCGCCGAAGCGGAACCAGTGGTTGTCCAGCCAGTCCTCGCCCGCGGTCTCGTTGACCAGGACGAGGAACTTGATGGCGTCCTTGGAGGTGCGGATGCCGCCGGCGGGCTTCACGCCCACCTGTACCCCGGTCTGCGCGCGGAAGTCGCGCACGGCCTCCAGCATCAGCAGGGTGTTGGCGGGGGTGGCGTTGACCGCGACCTTGCCCGTGGACGTCTTGATGAAGTCCGCGCCCGCCAGCATGCCGAGCCAGCTCGCGCGGCGGATGTTGTCGTACGTCGACAGCTCGCCCGTCTCGAAGATGACCTTGAGGCGGGCCGAGGCGCCGCAGGCCTCCTTCACGGCGACGATCTCGTCGTACACCTTCATGAAGTGGCCCGCGAGGAACGCCCCGCGGTCGATGACCATGTCGATCTCGTCGGCGCCCGCGGCGACGGCCTCGCGGACGTCGGCCAGCTTCACGGCGATCGGGGCGCGGCCCGCCGGGAAGGCGGTGGCGACCGAGGCGACCTTCACGGAGGAGCCGGCGACGGCCTCCTTCGCGGCGGGCACCATGTCGGGATAGACGCAGACGGCCGCGGTGGCGGGGGTCGTACGGTCCGTGGGGTCGGGGTGGACCGCCTTGGCGCCGAGCGCCCGGACCTTGCCCGGGGTGTCCGCGCCTTCCAGCGTCGTCAGGTCGACCATCGAGATGGCGAGGTCGATGGCGTACGCCTTCGCGGTCGTCTTGATGGAACGGGTGCCGAGCGAGGCGGCGCGTGCCTCCAGGCCGACCGCGTCTACGCCGGGCAGCCCGTGGAGGAAGCGGCGCAGCGTGCTGTCGGACGCGGTGACGTCAGCGAGAGCGGGTGCTGTGGGTGCAGTGGTGGGCATGGTCACCAGACGAGCATATCTACGCGCGTAGCGGCTGTACACCCCCGGCTGTTCATCACGTGCGCACGCACCACCTACGAGCATCGTCGTGGCCGTCGGGCAGAATCGGCACCATGACGACCCCGGACCACGAGTCAGCAGCACCGCAGCCCCCGGCCTCCCCGTACCAGGACCGGGTCTACCGGTCGTCCGCGGGTCTCGCCGGCGGCGTCCTGCTGCTCGCCATCGCGGGCTGGCTGGGCATCGACGCGATCGTCTCCGGGCACGGCCGCACGCCGTGGCTGGCGCTCGCCACGCTCATCCTCATCGTGCCGCTGATCGTGGCCTTCACGCTGCGCCCCGCCGTCCAGGCCAACGCCGAGCGGCTGCGCATCCGCAACCCCTTCCGCATCGTCGTGGTGCCCTGGAGCGAGGTCGCCCAGCTGCGGTCCGGCTACTCCAACGAGGTCGTCGTGAAGTCGGGCAGCAAGTACCAGCTGTGGGCCGTCCCCGTCTCGCTGCGCGCCCGGAAGAAGGCGGCGCGGCGGGAGGCCAGGGCCACGGCGGACGCGAGCGGCCGGGGCCGGCGGGTCGGTGCCTTCGGCCCCGCCGTCCCGGCGGGGCCCGTGCGCGCCGAGGGCGACAGAACCATGGACGACCTGCGCGAACTCTTCGAAGCCCAGGAGCGGACGGAGACGAGGCAGGGCGAGGTGACGGTGCGCTGGGCGTACGAGATCGCGGGCCCGGCGTTGGCCGGAGCGGTACTGCTGGCGATTCTGCTGGCGACGGGCTGAACTGCCGCTGATCCGCGGGTGGGGCTTGGCGCCTGGCGCCGGGGCCACTGGGTCCTGGGTCGGCCTGGGACGCTGGGCGTCGTCGGTGGGCTACGGCGTGCTGCTGAGCGGACATGCTCCCGTCTGGGCCCCAGGCCCCGTCTGGGCTCCGGCCCCGCCCGGCCCGGGTACCGCCCGGGTCTCGCCCGTGCGGCTACGGCGTCCTGCTGCGAGGGCTGGCTGGCACCGCGGGGTCCCGGCGAGTCTCGGCCGAGGTCGCCGGGAGAGACGATGAGGTCCGGCCCCGGGCTGCTGGGTCTCGGCCCGCTCGGGCCGCTGGGTGTCGTCGGTCGGCCACGGCGTGCTGCCGCCCGGGCGCGCCGCCGCCTGGGCCTTGGGCCTGTTCGGTCACGGTGTCCTGCTGTCCGGACTGCTTGGCTCGCTGGGTCTCGGTCTCGCCTGGTTCCCGTGGCGGCCGGGCGGCGACGGTGTCCTGCTGTGAGGACTGGCCGGCACTGCGGGGTCCCGGCGGGTCTCGGCCGGGGCTGCCCGGGTGTAGGAGCCGATGAGGTCCGGCCCGGGCTGCTGGGTCCTGGCCCCGCTCGGGCCGCTGGGCGTCGTCGGTCGGCCACGGCGGGCCGCCCCCGTGGCCCGGGTCGGCTCGGGGGCGCGGGGCTGGTACGCCCTTCCCACCGGGGTGCCCCAGCGGCGTTGTCGGCGGGGCGTGGTGGCCAGCTCGGCAGCGCTGGCTCAAGGCTTCGAAGGGGTGCCCCGGGCCGATGGCCGAGGGCACCCCTGCGAGGTGGCGCCGGTGCGAGCGGTGCGGCTCAGATGCCGGCCGCCGCCGACAGGTCCCGCTTGATCGCCGCGAGGAGGTCGTTCGCGGTGGCGTGGGCCGCCGGGAGGTCGGCGTGTGTGGCGACCGGGACCACGACCTCCAGGTAGCACTTCAGCTTGGGCTCCGTGCCGCTCGGGCGGACGATGACGCGGGCGCCCTCGAGCGTGTAGCGCAGCCCGTCGGTGGGCGGCAGCCTGTCCGTGCCCCGGGTGAGGTCCTCGGCCCTGGTGATGGCGAGGCCCGCGAGCTCGGTCGGCGGCTGCTCCCGCAGCTGCCGCATGGCGCGCGCGATGACCGACAGGTCCTCCACCCGGACCGAGAGCTGGTCGGTGGCGTGCAGCCCGTGCTCCACCGCGAGGTCGTCGAGGAGGTCCGGCAGGGCCCGCCCCTCCTCCTTGAGCTCGGACGCCAGCTCGGTGATCAGCAGTGCGGCGGTGATGCCGTCCTTGTCGCGCACCCCGTCCGGGTCGACGCAGTAGCCGAGGGCCTCCTCGTAGCCGTAGCGCAGCCCCTCGACGCGGGCGATCCACTTGAAGCCGGTGAGGGTCTCCTCGTACGGCAGCCCCGCCTTCTCGGCGATACGGCCGAGGAGGGAGGACGAGACGATCGACTCGGCGAAGGTGCCCCGGGCGCCGCGTCTGACCAGGTGGGCGGCGAGCAGCGCGCCCACCTCGTCGCCGCGCAGCATCCGCCAGTCGCCGCCGTCCTTGACGGCCACGGCGCAGCGGTCGGCGTCGGGATCGTTGGCGATGATCAGGTCGGGGTCGGTCGCGCGGGCCTTCGCGAAGGCGAGGTCCATGGCGCCCGGCTCTTCCGGGTTGGGGAAGGCGACGGTCGGGAAGTCCGGGTCGGGCTCGGCCTGCTCGGCGACCAGGACGGGCTCGGGGAATCCGGCCCGGGCGAACGCGGCGAGCAGGACGTCCTTGCCGACGCCGTGCATCGCCGTGTAGACGGTGCGCGCGGTGCGCGGGGAACCGGCGGCGAGCACCGCGTCCGTGCGGGCCAGATAGGAGTTCAGGACGCTGTCGTCGAGAACCTCCCAGCCGGCTTCCGGACGCGGCACGTCCTCCAGGGAGACGATCGCGTCGATCTCGGCGGCGATCTCCGCGTCGGCAGGCGGCACGATCTGCGAACCGTCGCCCAGATAGACCTTGTAGCCGTTGTCGCGGGGCGGGTTGTGGCTGGCGGTGACCTCCACGCCCGCGACCGCGCCGAGGTGCCTTATCGCGTAGGCGAGGACGGGGGTGGGGAGCGGGCGGGGGAGCACCGCGGCCCGGAAGCCCGCGCCCGTCATCACGGCCGCCGTGTCGCGCGCGAAGTCCGCGGACTTGTGCCGGGCGTCGTAGCCGATGACCACGAGCCCGCCGCGCTCTCCCTTGGCGTTGAGGTACGCGGCGAGTCCGGCGGCGGCCCGGATGACGACCGAACGGTTCATGCGCATGGGGCCTGCGCCGAGCTCACCGCGCAGACCCGCGGTGCCGAACTGGAGGGTGCCGCTGAAGCGGTCGGTGAGTTCTGTGACGTCACCGGCCTCGATGAGCTTGGCGAGCTCGTCGCGGGTCTCCGGGTCCGGGTCCTCGGCGAGCCACGCGTTGGCGCGGGCGATGAGGTCGTCGTGCACGGTCGGTCCAGCCTCTCGTGTGGTCTGACGGGGATGCCTGCGGCGCATCCGCGGGTTCGGTGGGGGTGCGGGAAGCGCCTGCGGTTCGATTGTGGGTCGGGGCCGCGCCGGGGGTGTCCGTCCTCGGTCGGCGGTTGACGTCTGGCGGGGCTGTGCTCGGCGGCGGACGCCCGCCGCTGCGGGCGGACACCCCCGCCACCTCCCCTTCCCGCCGTGGGCGACTGCGGCCGTCCAAGGAGCGCGTGTCCGCTATGGGCGACTGCAGCCGTCCAGGGGGCGCGGGGAACTGCGCGATCAGCCGCTACCGACCCGCAGTCGCACTACGACATTCCGTGGCACCCCCTATGGCGTTCAGATCCGCCCGAGCACCTGCGCCAGCAGCGAGCCCATCCGCGTCGCGGAGTCGCGGCCCGCCTGGAGGACCTCCTCGTGGTTCAGCGGCTCGCCGGTCATCCCCGCGGCGAGGTTCGTCACCAGGGAGATACCCAGCACCTCCGCACCCGCCTCACGCGCCGCGATGGCCTCCAGCACCGTCGACATGCCCACCAGGTCCGCCCCGATCACCCGGGCCATGCGGATCTCGGCCGGCGTCTCGTAGTGCGGGCCGGGGAACTGGGCGTAGACGCCCTCCTCCAGGCTGGGGTCGATCTCCTTGCACAGGGCGCGGAGGCGCGGGGAGTAGAGGTCCGTCAGGTCGACGAAGTTCGCGCCGACGATCGGGGACGTCGCCGTCAGGTTGATGTGGTCGCTGATCAGGACCGGCTGGCCGGGGCGCATGCCCTCGCGGAGGCCGCCGCAGCCGTTGGTGAGCACGATGGTCTTGCAGCCGGCGGCGACGGCGGTACGGACGCCGTGCGCGACGGCGGCGACCCCGCGGCCCTCGTAGTAGTGCGTGCGGCCCAGGAAGACCAGGGCCCGCTTCTCACCGATCTTGTACGAGCGGATCTTGCCGCCGTGCCCCTCCACCGCCGGCGGCGGGAAACCGGGCAGGTCGGTGACCTGGAGCTCGGCGTCGGGTGCGCCGAGGGCGTCCACGGCCGGCGCCCAGCCGGAGCCCATCACGAGGGCGACGTCGTGGGTCTCGGCGCCGGTCAGTTCGCGCAGGCGCGCGGCGGCGGCGTCGGCGGCGGCGTGCGGGTCGCCCTGGATGTCGTCCGGAAGAAGAGATGCGTTCACGCGTCGAGAGTAGCCGCTCCACGCCTACGCGCGTAGATGGCAGAGCTCACGGGATGGCGATCGTTGTCTTGTCGTTTCCAACGAAGCATGTGACACAACGGGACCTTTGCGGCCCCTGTGGTCCACCTGTGCACCTGCCGCGCCTCAGCAGGGGCGCTTCCGCAGCTCCATCACATAGTCGTGCGGCGCGCCCGCCGACTCGGCGGCATCGGCGATCTCGCCCAGATACCGGGCGGAGGGCAGACCGCCCTCGTAGCCGTCGAGGACATAGGTCCACGCCGACTCCTCGCCGTCCAGCGTGTGCACCCGCACCCGCATCCGGCGGTAGACGTTGAGGCCGACGCCCTCCCAGCGGTCCATGGACTCCTCGTCCGGCGGCGCGATGTCGTACAGCGCGACGAAGACCTGCGAGAAGGGGTCCTCGACGATCGTCGCCAGGGCACCCTCCCAGCCCATGTGCTCGCCCCCGAACGTCAGCCGCCAGCCGTTCAGCCAGCCCGTGGCGCGCATCGGCGAGTGCGGGGCGCGGCGGGTCATCAGCCGCGCGTCGAGGTTGCCGGCGTACGCGGCGTAGAGCGACATGGGTCGAGGGTACGGCAGCCGACCCACGGGCCCCTGACGTATCAGCGGCCCCTTGCCAACCCATTGCCCCGCCCCCCGGGCAGTAGCACCTTGAACGGTGCGGGACAATGGGGTACGTGACTCGGATCGTGATCATCGGTGGCGGACCCGGCGGATACGAGGCGGCCCTGGTGGCCGCCCAGCTCGGCGCGGAGGTGACCGTCGTCGACTGCGACGGTCTGGGCGGGGCGTCGGTGCTGACCGACTGCGTACCGTCGAAGACCCTTATCGCTACGGCCGAGGTGATGACCACCTTCGACTCTTCGTACGAGGAGCTCGGCATCATCGTCGCCGACGACACTCCGCCGCTGGAGCAGGCGGCCCGGGTGGTGGGGGTCGATCTGGGGAAGGTCAACCGCCGTGTGAAGCGGCTCGCCCTTGCCCAGTCCCATGACATCACCGCCTCCGTCACGCGGGCCGGCGCCCGGGTCATGCGCGGCCGTGGACGCCTGGAGGGCATGCAGGCCCTCGACGGCTCCCGCAAGGTGATCGTCTCCGCCGCCGACGGCACCGAGGAGACGCTCACCGCGGACGCCGTCCTCATCGCGACCGGCGGCCACCCGCGCGAGGTGCCCGACGCCCAGCCCGACGGCGAGCGCATCCTCAACTGGACGCAGGTGTACGACCTGAACGAGCTTCCCGAGGAGCTCATCGTGGTCGGTTCCGGTGTCACCGGCGCCGAGTTCGCCGGTGCTTATCAGGCGCTGGGGTCGAAGGTCACCCTGGTCTCCTCCCGGGACCGGGTGCTGCCGGGTGAGGACCCGGACGCCGCCGCCGTGCTGGAGGACGTCTTCCGGCGTCGCGGCATGAACGTCATGGCCCGCTCCCGCGCCGCCGCCGCCAAGCGGGTCGGCGACCGCGTCGAGGTCACCCTCTCCGACGGCCGTGTCATCACCGGCACCCACTGCCTGATGGCGGTCGGCGCCATCCCCAACAGCGAGGGCATGGGCCTGGAGGAGGCCGGCGTCAAGCTGCGCGAGTCCGGGCACATCTGGACCGACAAGGTCTCGCGCACGACCGCTCCCGGTGTGTACGCCGCCGGTGACGTGACGGGCGTCTTCGCCCTCGCCTCCGTGGCCGCCATGCAGGGACGTATCGCCATGTACCACTTCCTCGGCGACGCGGTGGCCCCGCTGAATCTGAAGACCGTCTCGTCCAACGTCTTCACCGACCCGGAGATCGCGACCGTCGGCTACACGCAGGCCGACGTCGACGCGGGCAAGATCGACGCCCGAGTGGTCAAACTCCCGCTCCTGCGCAACCCGCGCGCCAAGATGCAGGGCATCCGCGACGGCTTCGTGAAGCTCTTCTGCCGCCCGGGTACGGGCATCGTGGTCGGCGGTGTGGTCGTGTCCCCGCGCGCCTCGGAACTGATCCATCCGATCTCGATCGCCGTCGACAACAATCTGACGGTCGAACAGATCGCGAACGCGTTCACCGTGTATCCCTCCCTTTCGGGGTCGATCGCGGAGGTCGCCCGGCAGCTCCACACCCGCAAGACCGGCGGCGAGGTCTGACGGCCGAAACCGACTCCTCGCTGGTCACGGGGAGTTGTCGAGCATGCGTACGGCATAGTCGGGGCGGGTAGGCCCTATACCACTTCCCGCCCTCCTGTGCGAACAACTTCTGCTATTCGGCGCAAACAGCTGAAAGCAGACGGTCGTTGGGGTTACTGTCAGTTTCGTGTTCGCTGCAGAACGTCGCCAATTGATCCTCGAAATGGTGCGAGCGAACGGGGCCGTGTCGCTCCGTGAGCTCGCCCGCGTCGTCCAGACCTCCGAAGTGACCGTACGGCGGGACGTGCGCGCACTGGAGGCAGAAGGACTCCTCGACCGCCGGCACGGCGGTGCGGTACTGCCGGGCGGTTTCACGCGGGAGTCCGGCTTTCCGCAGAAGTCACATCTCGCGACCGCCGAGAAGACGGCCATCGCCGACCTCGCCGCCAACTTCGTCGAAGAGGGCGAGGCCATCGTGGTCGGGGCGGGTACCACCACCCAGGAGCTGGCCCGCCGGCTCGCCCGGATCCCCGGGCTGACCGTCGTCACCAACTCCCTGCTGGTCGCCCAGGCGTTGGCCCATGCCAACCGCGTGGAGGTCGTGATGACCGGCGGCACCCTGCGCGGCTCCAACTACGCCCTCGTGGGCAGCGGTGCCGAGCAGTCCCTGCAGGGGCTTCGGGTGTCGAGGGCGTTCCTGTCCGGGAGCGGGCTCACCGCCGAGCGCGGCCTGTCCACGTCCAACATGCTGTCGGCGTCCGTGGACCGGGCGCTGGTGCAGGCGGCCGCGGAGGTCGTCGTGCTCGCCGATCACACCAAGCTGGGCACGGACACGATGTTCCAGACCGTGCCGACGGATGTGATCACCCGGCTGGTGACCGATGAGCCGCCGGTGCATGACGACCGGGCCGCCACGGAGTTGCAGGCTCTCGCCGATCAGGGCGTGCAGATCGCCGTGGCCGGGGCCTCGGGGAGTTCGGGCGGTGATTCCGTCCCCCCGCGGGGACCGCGTCGGGACGTCGCCCTGCCGGGGCCGCGGCGCGGGCAGCCGGGGTCCGGCCTTCGGACGGCGGCCGTGCTTGATCCCTCCGGGGGAGAGCGGGAGCGGGCTCGGGTGGCGGATCTGCGGCGGCGTTAGATTGTTTGCCTGTTCGCCGTAGGGGTTTCTGTGGTTGCGCGGGTGCGGGCTGTGTGTGGCTTGTCGCGCCGTTCCCCGCGCCCCTTCAAAGCCGCTGCCGTCACGTAGCTTTCAAGCCCCGCAGGGTGAGGGTCAGCAGGCGGTCTGCCAGTTCTGGATCTCCCGGGGATTCCTCCGCCGCCAGTGCGATGGCGTTGGTGAGTTGGAGGAGGTCGGTGATGGTGACGTCCTCGCGGACCTTGCCTGCTTGCTGTGCGCGCTCCAGCAGGGCGGTGCCCGCCTCGTGCATCGGGGTGCTGCAACTGGCCAGGGCCGAGGTGGTGTCGGAGGTCACGGACATCAGGGCCAGGGCCAGGCCGCGGTACTCGCCGGCGTGGGTGATGATCTCGCGGAGCCAGGTCACCAGGGCCGTGCACGGCTCGGGGGCGCCCAGGAGTTCGTGCGAGCGGTCCAGGAGATCGCTCACCGCTTCCTCGAAGACGGCGCTCAACAGGGCGTGACGGTTGGGGAAGTGGCGGTACAGGGTGCCGATGCCGACGCCCGCGCGCCGGGCCACGTCCTCCAGGGACGCGTCCGTGCCGTGTGCGGCGAAGGCGGCGCGGGCCTCGGTGAGCAGCCGCTCGTAGTTGCGCCGGGCGTCGGCACGCATGACGCGCGGGGGCGCCGGGGTCACCGCTGTGCCGCCGTTCGCCGCGGTCTCCGCCGACGTCGTGCCCACCATGCCTCCCACCTGCCCTCTCGTGCGCCCCTGTCTGGCTCCAGCATGCCATCGGGGAACGGGCGCCGGGGGATGGCGAGGGACATCGGCGGTGCGGGCCACCGTGCCGGGGGGACGGGGGAACGGGCAGAAAGCGAGGCGCCCGGTGGACTGACTGTTCCAGTCCGCCGGGCGCCTCGGGATGTCGTAGGAACGACCGTGTCGTGTCAGTCCTTGATCTCGCAGATCGCGGCGCCGGAGCTGATGGACGCGCCGACGTCGGCGGACAGGCCCTTGATGGTGCCGGACTTGTGGGCGTTCAGCGGCTGTTCCATCTTCATCGCCTCCAGGACGACGACCAGGTCGCCCTCCTTGACCTCCTGGCCCTCCTCGACGGCGACCTTGACGATGGTGCCCTGCATCGGCGAGGCGAGGGTGTCGCCGGAGGCCACCGGGCCGGACTTCTTGGCGGCGCGGCGCTTCGGCTTGGCGCCGGCCGCGAGGCCGGTGCGGGCCAGGGACATGCCCAGCGAGGACGGCAGGGAGACCTCAAGGCGCTTGCCGCCGACCTCGACGACGATCGTCTCGCGGTCCGAGTCCTCCTCGGCCTCGGCCTCGGCCGGGGCGGCGAACGCGGGGATCTCGTTGACGAACTCGGTCTCGATCCACCGGGTGTGGACCGTGAACGGCTCGGCGGAGCCGGTGAGTTCGGGGGCGAAGGCCGGGTCCTTGACCACCGCGCGGTGGAAGGGGATCGCCGTCGCCATGCCCTCGACCTGGAACTCCTCCAGGGCGCGGGCGGCGCGCTGCAGGGCCTGCTCACGGGTGGCGCCGGTGACGATCAGCTTGGCGAGCAGGGAGTCCCAGGCCGGGCCGATGACGCTGCCGGACTCGACGCCCGCGTCCAGGCGGACGCCCGGGCCGGACGGCGGGGCGAAGGTGGTGACGGTGCCCGGGGCCGGGAGGAAGTTGCGGCCCGGGTCCTCGCCGTTGATGCGGAACTCGAAGGAGTGGCCGCGCAGCTCGGGGTCGCCGTAGCCGAGTTCCTCGCCGTCGGCGATGCGGAACATCTCGCGCACCAGGTCGATGCCGGCGACCTCCTCGGTGACCGGGTGCTCGACCTGGAGGCGGGTGTTGACCTCCAGGAAGGAGATCGTCCCGTCGAGGCCGACGAGGAACTCCACGGTGCCCGCGCCGACGTAGCCGGCCTCCTTGAGGATGGCCTTGGACGAGGAGTAGAGCTCGGCGACCTGTGCCTCGGACAGGAACGGCGCCGGGGCCTCCTCGACCAGCTTCTGGTGGCGGCGCTGGAGCGAGCAGTCACGGGTGGAGACGACGACCACGTTGCCGTGCTGGTCGGCCAGGCACTGGGTCTCCACGTGCCGGGGCTTGTCCAGGTAGCGCTCGACGAAGCACTCGCCGCGGCCGAACGCGGCCACCGCCTCGCGGACCGCGGACTCGTAGAGCTCGGGCACCTCTTCGAGGGTGCGGGCGACCTTCAGGCCGCGGCCGCCACCGCCGAAGGCGGCCTTGATGGCGATCGGCAGGCCGTGCTCCTCGGCGAAGGCGACGACCTCCTCGGCACCGGACACCGGGTCGGGCGTGCCCGCGACCAGCGGGGCGCCGGCGCGCTGGGCGATGTGCCGGGCGGCCACCTTGTCGCCCAGGTCACGGATGGCCTGCGGCGGCGGACCGATCCAGATCAGCCCGGCGTCCAGGACGGCCTGCGCGAAGTCGGCGTTCTCGGAGAGGAAGCCGTATCCGGGGTGGACGGCGTCCGCGCCGGACTCGCTCGCCGCGTTCAGGATCTTGTCGATCATCAGGTAGCTGGTCGCCGGGGTGTCACCGCCCAGGGCGAACGCCTCGTCCGCGGCGCGGACATGCAGAGCGTCGCGGTCCGGGTCCGCGTAGACGGCCACGCTCGCGATCCCGGCATCCCGACAGGCCCGGGCCACGCGGACAGCGATTTCGCCACGGTTGGCGATGAGCACCTTGCGCACGATTGAGGCTCCCTCCTTGAAACAAGCCGAGTTTAGGGACTGGCTACACGGCACTACGACCCGTCCCCAGTGGTGAGCTTGCCCACACGGAGCGTGATGCGAGGCTTGCTCGACCCGCGAAATCCCTTGTCGCACCTCGGTACGCAGGACTCCTCCCGAAAACCCTAGCTCTCCCATGTGGTCAAGGTCTCTGTGAGAGCGTGCTGCGGGCCACTCGGTTTCTTTGTGGAGTCCCTACGAATGGCCCAACGAATCTTTGCCGTCCGCAGAACCCTTGTCCCGGGGTTTACCCGTTAGTAGCGTTCGCGATGTCTCGTACGTACTTGAGGTAACTACAGCCTTGCCCGGCCCGCTCGGGCGGCAGTCGAAAGTGGGTGGGACCGGTGGTACGCAGACCGGTGGCGTGGGTCGTGGCCGTCGTGCTCTTCGTGGAGGCGTTCGGCGTCGCGGCGCTGAACTGGTTCCTGGGGATCGTCGTCGACCGGCAGGACATGTCGCTGGCCGGTCTCGACCCCGACATGATGTCGGTGTCCTCGAAGATCGGCGGCATCGTCTTCGGCCTCTACTTCGCCCTGTGCGGCCTGGTCGCGCTTCTCGTGGCGATCCGCAACCGCCCGCCGGCCGGCTTCGGGCGCATTCTGCTGATCAGCGCCGCGGTCGTGCACGGGCTGCTGGGGGCGTTCGTGTGGGGGCTGGTGGGCTGGACCGCGTTCCTGTTCATGGTGGTCGTGCTCGCCCTCATCGTGCTGCTCCTGATGACGTACGACAGCCCGGCCGAACCCGCCGACGCGGTCCCGCCCGCTGCACCCGGCCCCGGGAACGACGGCGGCAGCGACGACGGGGGCCGGGAGGACGGCAGCAAGGACCAAGGGGGCTCCCCGGTCACCTCTCCGCCGGCGCCCACAACTCCGTGATGCCGACACCCAGCTGGGCGAGCAGCCGGCGGACCAGGGGCAGGCTGATGCCGATCACATTGCCGTGGTCGCCGTCGATGCCCTCGATGAACGGCGCGCTGCGGCCGTCGAGCGTGAACGCCCCCGCGACGTGGAGGGGTTCCCCGGAGGCGACGTAGGCGGCGATCTCCTCGTCCGAGGGGTCGCCGAAGCGGACGACGGTGGAGGCGGTGCCGGACGCGTACCGCTTGTTCGCGGTGTCCCAGACGCAGTGCCCCGTCTGCAGGATGCCCGCGCGGCCGCGCATCGACTTCCAGCGGGCCGTGGCCTCCTCGGAGTCCGCGGGCTTGCCCAGGGCCTCGCCGTCCAGCTCCAGCACGGAGTCGCAGCCGATCACCAGGGCGCCGTGCGCCTCCGGCCTGGCGGCGACGACGGAAGCCTTGGCCTCCGCGAGGGCGAGGGCGAGTTCGGCCGGGGTGGGGGCGGTCACGGCGTCCTCGTCCACACCGCTGACGATCACCTCCGGTGTGAGGCCCGCCTGGCGCAGAAGGTTCAGCCGGGCGGGGGACTGGGAGGCGAGGATGAGGCGGCGGGGCGCGTCTGTCATGCGGTCAGCGTAGCCGCGGGGTGCCACGCGGCGAAGCCGCGCATCGAGGCGGCGGTGGGGGTCACCTCAGGCCGATCACGACCATCGCGAGGATCATGGCCAACGCCATCAGGAGGCCGAGCCGCCGCAGCATCTCCTGCATGTCGCGGAGTTCCTTGGGGGGCTCGTTCTCAGGGTCGGACCACAGCATGCCACCAGCGTGGGGCTGGGCCGGGGGTGGGCGCCTGAGTACGCGTACTCAAGTTGGGGGCCCGCAGCCGGTTCGTTGTCGGCTGCGGGCCGGTGGGGGCTGGTCGCGCAGTTCCCCGCGCCCCTGAAAGATTGCGCAGTTCCCCGCGCCCCCAAGAGGTTGCGCAGGTCCCCGCAGCCCCAGCCCTCAGAGGTTTGCAGGTCCCCGCGCCCCCAGAAGATGCGCAGTTGCCCACGCCGCTGAAAGCTGAGAGCCGTTATCCGGGCCAGTAGGTGCGGGTCCACGCCGACGGGCCCGGCTTCGGCAAGCGGTGGGAGGCGATCCTTGCCGGGTCCGACCAGGAGTCCCTGTCTCGGGTCGCGCCGGGCGGGACGGAGGCTTCCGCCGCGGCGCGGGCGCGGACCACCGCCAGGGCGGCGGCCAGCTCCTCCGGGGTCGGGTTGCCCCGTACGACCTTGATCGTCATGGCGGCTCCTAGAGGGGGATGTTGCCGTGCTTCTTCGGAGGCAGGGATTCCCGCTTGGTGCGCAACTGACGCAGGCCGCGGACGACATGCCGGCGGGTGTCGGACGGCATGATCACCGAGTCGATGTAGCCGCGCTCGGCCGCGATGTAGGGGTTGAGGAGGGCGTCCTCGTACTCCTGGATCAGCCGGGCGCGGGTCGCCTCCAGGTCGCCGCTTGCCTCCGCCTCCGCGATGGTGCGGCGGTGCAGGATGTTGACCGCCCCCTGGGCGCCCATGACGGCGATCTGGGCGGTCGGCCAGGCGAGGTTGAGGTCCGCGCCGAGGTGCTTGGAGCCCATGACGTCGTAGGCGCCGCCGAAGGCCTTGCGGGTGATGACCGTGATCAGCGGGACGGTCGCCTCGGCGTAGGCGTAGATCAGCTTGGCGCCGCGGCGGATGATGCCGGTGTGCTCCTGGTCGACGCCCGGGAGGAAGCCCGGCACGTCGACGAAGGTGACGACCGGGATGTTGAAGGCGTCGCAGGTGCGCACGAAGCGCGCCGCCTTCTCGCTCGCGTCGATGTCGAGGCAACCCGCGAACTGCATCGGCTGGTTGGCGACGATGCCGACCGGGTGGCCCTCCACCCGCCCGAACCCGGTGAGGATGTTCGGCGCGAACAGCGGCTGCGTCTCGAAGAACTCGGCGTCGTCCAGGATGTGTTCGATCACCGTGTGCATGTCGTACGGCTGGTTCGCGCTGTCCGGCACGATCGCGTCCAGCTCGAGGTCCTCGGCGGTGACCGTCAGGTCCGCCTCCTCCGGGAAGACCGGGGCCTCGGAGAGGTTGTTGGACGGCAGGTACGACAGCAGCTGCTTGACGTACTCGATGGCGTCCTTCTCGTCGCCGGCCATGTGGTGGGCCACGCCGGACGCGGAGTTGTGGGTGCGGGCGCCGCCCAGCTCCTCGAAACCGACGTCCTCGCCGGTGACCGTCTTGATGACGTCCGGACCGGTGATGAACATGTGCGAGGTCTGGTCGACCATGACCGTGAAGTCGGTGATCGCGGGGGAGTAGACCGCCCCGCCCGCGCAGGGGCCGACGACCAGGCTGATCTGCGGGATGACACCGCTGGCGTGCGTGTTGCGGCGGAAGATCTCGCCGTACGCGCCGAGGGAGGCGACGCCCTCCTGGATGCGGGCGCCGCCGGAGTCGTTGATGCCGATGACCGGACAGCCGGTCTTCAGCGCGAAGTCCATCACCTTGACGATCTTCTGGCCGTAGACCTCGCCCAGGGCGCCGCCGAAGACGGTGAAGTCCTGGGAGAAGACCGCGATCGGGCGGCCGTCGACGGTGCCGTAGCCGGTCACCACGCCGTCCCCGTACGGGCGGTTGTTCTCAAGACCGAAGTTCGTCGACCGGTGCCGGGCGAACTCGTCCAGCTCGACGAACGAGCCCTCGTCCAGCAGCAGCTCGATCCGCTCACGGGCCGTCAACTTGCCCTTGGCGTGTTGTTTTTCGACGGCGCGTGCGGAGCCGGCGTGCGTCGCTTCCTCGATACGACGCTGGAGATCCGCGAGCTTGCCCGCGGTGGTGTGGATATCGATCTCTTCCGGCTCGGACATCGGGATCGCGGCTCCCTGCCTGCTCAAAAGGGGGGACGGTTACTCATCCGTAGAGTAGTGGTGGCGCTACGAATCAGCAGTGCGGCGTTTCACACACCTAGGGTGGCTTGCATGACGCCGCGAGATGCTTCAGACGACAGCCGCTGGTCCGATCTGGACCGGCCTCCGCTCAATGCCCCGGCGCTGCGGCGCGGGCTCGTGCGGGAGGGCGGGCTGTGGCGCGAGGTGGAGGTGGTGCGCAGCACCGGCTCCACCAACTCCGACCTGGTCGCCCTGGCGGGCGCGGGCAAGGCGGGCGAGGGGTACGTCCTGGTCGCCGAGGAGCAGACCTCCGGGCGGGGCCGCCTGGACCGCCAGTGGACGGCACCGCCCCGCTCCGGGCTCTTCTTCTCCGTACTGCTCAAGCCGAGCGAGGTGCCGGTCGCCCGCTGGGGCTGGCTGCCGCTGCTCACCGGGGTCGCCGTGGCCACCGGGCTGTCCCGCTCGGCGGGCGTCGACACGGCACTCAAGTGGCCCAACGACCTGCTTGTTTCCATCGGCGGCGAGGAACGCAAGGCCGGCGGCATCCTCGCCGAGCGGGCCGGGGACGACGGCGTCGTCATCGGGGTCGGCGTCAACGTCACGCTGCGGGAGGGCGAACTGCCGGTGCCGACCGCGGGTTCGCTCGCGCTGGCAGGCGCGGTGAGCACCGACCGCGACCCCCTGCTCAGGGCCGTGCTGCGGGCCCTGGAGGAGTGGTACGGGCGCTGGCGCGAGGCGGGCGGCGACCCGTCGGTGAGCGGCTTGCAGGAGACGTATGCGGCGGGCTGCGCGACGCTGGGCAGGACGGTGCGGGCCGAGCTGCCGGGCGACCGGTCGATCACCGGGGAGGCGGTGGCGGTGGACGGGGACGGCAGGCTGGTGATCGCCACCGGGTCCGGAGTGCAGGAACCGGTGGGGGCGGGGGACATCGTGCACCTGAGGCCCGCCTGACCGAGGGTGGATGTACGGCTGCCTGCAGCCGTGCATGACTCTCGGGAGTGAGCTAGGGCACACCTGCCGTACAGTTGAGGCCGGTCGATACCTGACCGTGGCAGATGGGAAGGGCAGCAGGCGTGACCGTCGACGACACGGGCTCCGGCACGGGCGCGGACGGCCGGGTGGACCCCCACGCCGCCGAACCGGGCGAGGACCCGCTCGCCCTGCGTCTGGAACACCTGATCCTCGGCGCGGAGCGACGCTACACCCCCTTTCAGGCGGCCCGCAGCGCGGGCGTCTCCGTGGAGCTCGCCACCCGCTTCTGGCGGGCCATGGGCTTCGCCGACATCGGGCAGGCCAAGGCGCTCACCGAGGCCGACGTACTCGCGCTGCGCCGTCTGTCCGGCCTCGTCGAGGCCGGGCTGCTGAGCGAGGCGATGGCGGTGCAGGTGGCCCGGTCCACCGGCCAGACCACCGCCCGGCTCGCCGAGTGGCAGATCGACTCCTTCCTGGAGGGCCTGACCGAGCCCCCGGAGCTGGGGATGACGCGCACCGAGGTGACGTACCCGATCGTCGAACTGCTCCTGCCCGAGCTGGAGGAGTTCCTCGTCTACGTCTGGCGGCGCCAGCTCGCCGCCTCGGCCGGGCGGGTCGTGCAGGCCGCCGACGACGAGGAGATGGTCGACCGGCGCCTGGCGGTCGGCTTCGCGGACCTGGTCGGCTTCACCCGTCTGACCCGCCGCATGGAGGAGGAGGAACTCGGCGAACTCGTCGAGGCCTTCGAGACCACCGCCGCCGACCTGGTCGCCGCGCACGGCGGCCGGCTGGTCAAGACGCTGGGCGACGAGGTGCTCTACGCGGCCGACGACGCCGGGATCGCCGCCGAGATCGCGCTGCGTCTCATAGAGACCATGGCGAACGACGAGACGATGCCCGAACTGCGCGTCGGCATCGCCTTCGGCACGGTGACCACCCGTATGGGCGATGTCTTCGGTACGACGGTGAACCTCGCCTCCCGGCTGACGTCGATAGCCCCGCGTGACGCCGTCCTGGTCGACGCCGACTTCGCCCAGGAGCTCATCCGCACCGGGGAGGCACCGGCCTCCGAGGCCGAGGCGGCCGAAGCGGCTGCCGCGGCGGAGAAGGAGGGCGAGGAGCCGCCGGTGTACCGCTTTGCGCTGCAGCCGATGTGGCAGCGGCCGGTGCGGGGGCTTGGTGTGGTGGAGCCTTGGTTGCTCACCCGGCGGGGGTGAGCGCTTTGCCGGGGGACGTCGTCGATTGACTGCGGGTCCGTCGCGGCCGGTCGCGCCCACGCGGCGGAGCCGCATATCCGTATAGCCCCGCGCCCCTTAAGGGCACGGCCGATGCCCCGTACGTGTTCTCAGTCGGCGTCGGGTTGGTTCACGCACAGGCCGACGACCGGTACGCACAGGCCGGGCTCGTCTGACCTGCCCGGCTGTGGAGCTGGCGGCGGCGTGGTCCTGTCGGCAGTCGGAGTCGGCCGGGGGGCGGAGGTCGTCGGCGGCTTTTGACCGGTCGTGGGTGCAGGGGTGTTCGGTGTGACCGGGATGGTTGTGGTGCCCGCAGTGGGCGCCACACTCGGTGACGCGGGTGCCGTTTGCAGCGGTACGAGGGTGGAAGGCACCGTAGGTGTCGTGCTCGCGTTGCCCATTGCGTAGGTCGCCGACGGGCTCACCCGGGGTGCGGTCTCTGCGGCGGCGACGGTGGTGCTCGACTGGTCGGTGTCGGTGACCGGATCCTGATGGGGGTCAGCCTCCGTGGTCCCGAGACCGGTGTTTCCCGAATCCGGTGCCACCCGTACGAGGCTCAGCGCGCCCGCGGCCAGTGCCAGCCCGCTGACGGCGAACAGCAGTTTGCGGGGGCGGGGCCTGCGATGGCGGCCGCGCCTCATCGATGTCTCTGCCGTCAGCGTCATCCTGTCCCCTCCCCCTGTGCCCGCGCCCCCCTGTGCGCCGTGGCGAACGCACCGTATGCGCTCCCGTGGGCGGTGTGGCGGGAGTTGGGCGGGATGTCACCCGAACGGGGACAACGGAGAAAAACCCTGCAATGATCGGGCCGACGGTTGTTAACCCGCGTTAACCGGAGGGTGTCATGGGCGAGGAGCGGTTCGGGGAGTTCGTGGTGGTGCGGCGACACGGCGACGAGGGTGTCGGGGACGTCGGGCATGTCGCGGAGCTCGTCCTGGACCGGCCCAAGGCCATGAACGCCGTGTCGAGCGAGATGGCGCGGTCGATCGCCGGGGCCTGCACGGCACTCGGCGCGGACCGTGACGTACGGGTGGTCGTGGTGACGTCCACGCACGAGCGGGCGTTCTGCGTCGGGGCCGACCTCAAGGAGCGCAACTCCTTCACCGACGCCGATCTGCTCCGGCAGCGGCCGGTCGCGCGGGCCGCCTACACGGGGGTCCTGGAGCTGCCGGTGCCGACGATCGCGGCGGTGCACGGGTTCGCCCTGGGCGGGGGCTTCGAGCTGGCCTTGTCGTGCGACCTGATCGTGGCCGACCGTACGGCGGTGGTGGGGCTGCCGGAGGTGTCCGTGGGCGTCATCCCGGGCGGCGGCGGTACACAGCTGCTGCCGCGGCGGGTGGGGGCCGCGCGGGCGGCCGAGCTCATCTTCACGGCGCGGCGTCTGCAGGCCGCGGAGGCGCGGGAGTTGGGGCTCGTGGACGAGCTGGTGGAGGAGGGCCGGGACCGGGAGGCGGCACTGGACCTGGCCGCGCGCATCGCGGCGAACTCCCCGGTCGGCCTGCGGGCCGCCAAGCGCGCACTGCGTCTGGGCCACGGGCTCGACCTGCGGGCCGGTCTGGAGGTCGAGGACGCGGCGTGGCGGTCGGTGGCGTTCTCGGGGGACCGGGCGGAGGGCGTGGCGGCGTTCAACGAGAAGCGGCGGCCCGATTGGCCGGGTGAGTGAAACAGGGCCGTCCGGGGGCGGAGCCCCAGCACCGGTCACCCCACCGCCTTATCAGTAGAACAAACCAATAGAAACCTCCCTAACCTGGAGTAATGGGTGAGGACAAACGGCTCGCAGCGGTCGTCGCGCTGGCGCAGGGCATGGCCGCGGCCCACGGCTCGCGCGAGGCGTGGCGTGCGGCGGCGGCCGGAGGGTGCCGTGCGCTCGGCGGGAGCTTCGCCGCGTTGTCGGTGTGGGAGCGGGAGCTCGGCCGGCTGCGGGTCCTCGCCAACGTGGGGGAGCGGGCCGAGGGCGAGGAGGAGTTCCCGGAGGACGAGTCGTACCCCGTGCACCAGTTCCCCGAGATCACCGAGTTCCTGCACGAGCGGTGGGCCGGCGGCGGCGAGCCCGACGCATGGGTCGAGACGGCGCACGGGCCCGCCGCGGGCGGCCCTCCGGGATACCTCCACCAGCGGGTCGCCGCCCTGCGCCGCCGGGGCCGCGGCTGCTGTGTCGTCGCCCCGATCGTGCTGCACGGGCGCGCGTGGGGCGAGCTCTACGTCGCCCGTCCCGCGGGTGCTCCCGTCTTCGATCGGGAGGATGCCGACTTCGCCACCGTCCTGGCCGCCGTCGTCGCCGCCGGGATCGCCCAGGCGGAGCGGCTGGAGGAGGTGAGGCGGCTCGCCTACACCGACGCCCTCACCGGTCTCGCCAACCGCCGTGCCGTCGACGCGAAGCTGGACGAGGCCGTCGAGCGGCACCGTGCGGACGGCACGGTGGTCAGCCTCGTCGTCTGCGACCTCAACGGCCTCAAGCGCGTCAACGACACCCAGGGGCACGCCGTCGGCGACCGCCTCCTGGAGCGTTTCGGCTCCGTCCTCTCCCTGTGCGGCGCGATGCTCCCCGGCACGCTCGCCGCCCGCCTCGGCGGCGACGAGTTCTGTCTGCTCTCCGTCGGCCCGCCCGCCGACGAGGCCGTCAAGGCGGCCGACGAACTCTGCCGCCGCGCCGCCGAGTTGGAGCTCGGTGACGGGGTCGCCTGCGGGGTCGCTTCCACCGAGGACCCCATCGGGCCCGTGCGGTCGGCCCGGCGGCTGTTCCGGCTGGCGGACGCGGCCCAGTACCGGGCGAAGGCGCTCCGCTCGGGTGGGCCGGTGGTGGCGGGGCGGGAGGGTCCCGACGATCCGGTCGTACGGCTGGCCGACGAGCCTTCGCCTCAGGTGCCGGCCGAGCGGCGGCGGTTCCGGGGGCGGCCGGGGTGACGTGCTGGGGGCTCCGCCCCCAGGCTCCCGTATCGGCCTGAACGGCCTCGCTCTCAAACGCCGGACGGGCTGAAATCGCCGACCGGCGCTGAGACGTGACCGTGTAAGGGTCGTACCCGCAACCCAGTAGTGACATCCTCGTCTTCACTGCGTACGCTCCTGAATATGGATATGCACACTGTGGTGGTGGGGACGTCCGGGGTGACCGCGTCCGACGTTCTTGCCGTGGCGCGCGACGGCGCCCGGGTCGAGCTCTCCGCGGAGGCGGTGGCGGCCCTCGGCGCCGCCCGCGAGATCGTGGATGCGCTCGCTGCCAAGCCCGAGGCCGTCTACGGCGTCAGCACCGGCTTCGGCGCCCTGGCGACCCGGCACATCAGCCCGGAACTCCGCGCTCAGCTGCAGCGCAACATCGTCCGCTCGCACGCCGCCGGCCTCGGGCCGCGGGTGGAGCGGGAAGTCGTACGGGCCCTGATGTTCCTGCGGCTCAAGACCGTCTGCTCGGGGCACACGGGCGTGCGGCCCGAGGTCGCGCAGACCATGGCCGACGTGCTCAACGCCGGGATCACCCCGGTCGTCCACGAGTACGGCTCGCTCGGCTGTTCCGGCGACCTCGCGCCCCTGTCGCACTGCGCCCTCACGCTCATGGGCGAGGGGGAGGCGGAAGGACCGGACGGAGCCGTCCGCCCCGCCGGTGAGCTCCTCGCGGAGCACGGGATCGCCCCCGTCGAACTGCGCGAGAAGGAGGGCCTCGCCCTGCTCAACGGCACCGACGGCATGCTCGGCATGCTGGTCATGGCCCTCGCCGACCTGGACGCCCTCTACAAGTCCGCCGACATCACGGCCGCCCTGTCGCTGGAGGCGCTGCTCGGGACGGACAAGGTGCTCGCCCCCGAGCTGCATGCCATCCGCCCGCACCCGGGGCAGGGCGCCTCCGCCGCCAACATGCTGGCCGTGCTGAAGGGCTCGGAGCTCACCGGGCACCACCAGGACGACGCGCCGCGCGTCCAGGACGCCTACTCGGTGCGCTGCGCCCCACAGGTCGCCGGCGCCGGACGGGACACCCTGGCGCACGCCCGGCTCGTCGCCGAGCGCGAGCTGGCCTCGGCCGTGGACAACCCCGTCGTCCTGCCCGACGGGCGGGTCGAGTCCAACGGCAACTTCCACGGCGCCCCGGTGGCGTACGTCCTGGACTTCCTCGCCATCGCCGCCGCTGACCTCGCGTCCATCGCCGAGCGGCGCACCGACCGGCTGCTCGACAAGAACCGCAGCCACGGTCTGCCGCCGTTCCTGGCCGACGACGCGGGCGTCGACTCGGGGCTGATGATCGCCCAGTACACGCAGGCCGCGCTGGTCAGCGAGATGAAGCGACTGGCCGTACCCGCCTCCGCGGACTCGATCCCCTCCTCCGCCATGCAGGAGGACCATGTCTCCATGGGCTGGTCGGCCGCCCGCAAGCTGCGTACGACCGTCGGCAACCTCACGCGGGTGATCGCCATCGAGCTGTACGCGGCCACCCGCGCGATCGAACTGCGCGAGGGCCTGGCCCCGGCGCCCGCCTCGCAGGCCGCCATCGCCGCCGCACGGGCGGCGGGGGTCCAGGGCCCCGGTCCGGACCGGTTCCTCGCGCCCGACCTCGCCGCCGCGGACGCGTTCGTGCGCGACGGACATCTGGTCGCCGCGGTCGAGGGTGTGACGGGACCGCTCGCCTGACCGCTCCGGTAGGTACGAGGGCCGCCGCTGTCTCCCCCCGGCGGCGGCCCTCCCCGCGGGTCAGCTCTGTGCCAGCTTGGCCGACTGGGCCTTGACGATCTCGGCGGGGACGCCGTACTTGTCCTGCTTGCCGGCCAGGGCCGCCAGGCTGATCGAGTAGTACGTGGCGACCGTGGAGCCGTGCCGCACGACCTCGCCGTGCACCGTCGTCGTGTCGCCTTCGGTCCTGCCGGTCACGGCGAACGCCACCGACTCGTCACCGCTGCCGGAGGACTTCTCCTCGGCGACCTTGGTGAACTTCTGGGTGTCCTGGCCCTTGGCCGAGACCGTGAAGCCGTTCGCGCAGCCGCTCACCGCGTCCGACACGGACTTCATCGTCTCCTGCGCGCCGCCGCCGTCGTACGAGGACAGCGAGACGATCGTCAGCTTGGACTCCAGGACGTCCTGGAGGCCGTTCATCGCGGCGTCGAGGTCCTCGTCCGAGGTGCCCGTCGGCGTGGGCCTGTCGCTCTTCTCCGTGGCCATCCGGTTGACGTAGGCGCTCGTGTCGCCCGGCGCGAATCCGGTGAGGACGTAGGCGAGCGGTGCGCACTTGACGTCGGCCACCTTCACCTGGTCCTTGGACGCGGCGAACTTGCCTCCGGTGTCCGCGGACTTGACCTCGTAGCCGTCGAGGTCCGCCCCGCTGATGATGAGCTTCTTCAGCTCGGCCGCGCTGAGCGCCTTCGCGGCCGCAGTCGACGAGGAGGGCGAGTCCTTGGAGCCGGAGCCCTTGGAGTCGTCCGCATTCCCGCCGCAACCCGTGATGAGGGCGAGCGACAGCAGGCTCACGGCAACCGTGGCGCCTGCACGCACCCTCGATGATCTCTTCATGCGCGGACTATGAGGTCCGAGTCAAGGAAGCGTCAAGTGAATTCAAAAGCCGAGGCGTTCCCGGCGCACCGAATACGCCACAAAACCGGCGCCGATCCCGAGGAAGAGAGTGCCGCCGACGACGTACGGAGTGGTGTCGGGGCTTCCCGTGTCGGCGAGTTGGGTCTGGGTGCCGGAGCTGTCCGTGGTCTCCGAGACGGCCCGTGCCTGCGCTGTGACCTGCGAGGTCGGGGCCGCCGACGATGCTGTTCTCGCCGGTTCTTCCCCCGTCGCCTTGGCGGAGGGAACGAACCACAGGGCGCACAGGACGGTGCCTGCGGCGGTGGCGGTCAGCAACGGACGACGAGCGGATGACACGGAATATCGATCCCCTTGTGGCGCTGGCGAATTGGCCGTGTGGGGCGATGTTAGTGAAAGGCGCGGGTCACAGGAAAGTCACGGGAGCCGCGGGCTTTACGCTCCGGGTATGAACACTGAAGAGACATCACGTTTTGTCCGCCTTCGGGTGGAACTCGTCCTTGAAATCGAGGACCCCGGCGCACTGACCAAGGAGGCGCTGCGGCGCCTCGCCGCCGACACCGACCTGCCGGCCGACGAGCGGGCGCACGCCGAGGGCGCTGTGACGGAAGACACGGCGGAGGCCCTCGCCTCTCTCGTCGACCCGTTCGACCTGGTGAGCGAGGTGCCGGGGGTCGACCTCGCGCAGGCCTCCTGGTCGAGCGAGCCCATCGACTACGACCCCGATTCGCCCGATTGGGACCTGGACGAGGATGATGTGGACGAAGACGACGAAGACGAGGGGGCCGACGGCGTCTCCTGAGCGGCTTGGGAAAACATGACCCCGGGTGGCGACCGCCGTCCGGGGTTTCTTCGTCTCCGGCCGCGCGCCGGCCGACCACGGCGAAGCCGCCGACGGATTCCGCCGCACCAGCCGCACCGCCCGCCCCGGCGGACGTGGCGTGCCCCACACCTACGGGACATGTGGAACGGGACGAAGCGGCCGTAGCGTTGAAGTTCGTTAACGGGGACTCTCGGGGCTTTTTGGGGATACGGCAACCATGGAGAAGCGTGTGATGACGAACAGTAAGCGGCGCAGGGGCCTGACGGTCGCGTCCGCACTGCTCGGCGGGGTTCTGGTGCTCTCGGCCTGTTCCGGCGGTGGCGGCGACGACGCCTCGGGCGGCAAGGGCAAGGACACCTCGCAGGCCAAGGCCGACGAGGCGGCGGCCAAGAAGCCGTCCGAGGCCGACATCAAGATCACGCCGAAGGACGGCTCCGACAACGCCTCCATCAACAACTCCGCGGCCGTCACCGTCAGCAAGGGCACGCTCACGGGCGTGACCATGACGACCGAGAGCGGCACCGCCGTCGCCGGCACGCTCTCCGCCGACAAGACCAGCTGGAAGCCGAACGCCCAGCTGGAGCGCTCGACCACCTACAAGGTCGCGGCGGTGGCGAAGGACTCCGCCGGTCGCGTCGCGCACGAGAACGCCTCGTTCACCACGGTCGCTCCGGCCCACAGCTTCATAGGCACCTTCACTCCGGACGACGGGACCACCGTCGGCGTGGGCATGCCCGTGTCGATCAACTTCGACAAGGCGATCACCAACAAGGCCGCGGTCCAGAAGGGCATCACGGTCTCCTCCAGCAGCGGCCAGGAGGTCGTCGGACACTGGTTCGGCGCCAACCGCCTCGACTTCCGCCCGGAGAACTACTGGAAGGAGAACTCCACCGTCACGCTGAAGCTGGCGCTCGACGGTGTCCAGGGTGCCTCCGGTGTCTACGGCGTGCAGCAGAAGACGGTCACCTTCCACATCGGCCGCAACCAGGTCTCGTACGTCGACGCCAAGACCAAGCAGATGAAGGTCACGCAGGACGGCAGGACGATCAAGACCATCCCGATCTCGGCCGGTTCGCCCGAGCACACGACGTACAACGGCGTCATGGTGATGTCCGAGAAGTACAAGCAGACGCGCATGAACGGCACGACCGTCGGCTTCACGGACAACGACGGCAAGGCCGAGTACGACATCAAGGACGTGCCGCACGCCATCCGCCTCACCAACTCCGGCACCTTCCTGCACGGCAACTACTGGGGCGCGAAGTCCATCTTCGGCTCGGTGAACACCAGCCACGGCTGTGTGGGCCTGTCCGACACCAAGGGTGCCAACGACACCAGCACGCCGGGCTACTGGATGTACACCCACTCGATCGTCGGCGACGTCGTGGTCATCTCCCACACCGGCGACAAGACGGTCCAGCCGGACAACGGCCTCAACGGCTGGAACCTCAGCTGGGCTGACTGGAAGGCCGGTTCGGCCATCTGACCCACTGCCGGTCCACAGCTTTCTCTCCGATGCCGCCCCCAGGGGCGGCATCGGTGTTTCCGAGCCCTTTCCCGGGTCCGCCGCAGCCTTCTCATGCGTCTCTTATCGGGGCCTTATCGAGTCATCACGGGGCGTCCCTAGCTTGCGGCGCATGTTCTTCACCTACCTGAGGCGCGAACTGCGCCGCCGCAGAAAGGCGGCCCTCGTCGTCGCCTCCGGTCTTGCCCTCGGCATCGCGCTCGTCATCGTGGTCAGCTCCGTGTCGTCCGGCATGGGCAGGGCGCAGGACAGGGTTCTCCAGTCGCTGTACGGGCTGGGCACGGACATGACGGTGACCAAGGCGGCGACGCCGACCGCGAGCAACTCCCAGCGCCCGCGCTTCCAGTTCGACGCGCGGGGCAACGACGACGACTCGACGCAGAGCAGCGACCGGGTCATGGTGCAGGGCTTCACGACCCTGGCCTCCTCGACCGTCGGCAAGGTCGCGGACCAGAAGGGGGTCTCGTCCGCGGTGGGCGGGCTGAGCCTCAACGTGGTGAAGGTCAACGGCCAGTTCACCCGCGGGCAGTTCCAGCAGAACCAGAACTCCGGGGGCGGCCAGGGCGGACGCGGTGGCGGCACCGGGCAGCCGCAGGGCGAAGTGCAGGGCGGCGGCGCCGACTTCGACATCAACCAGTACACGGTGTACGGCACCGACGTCACGAAGACCGCGCTCGGCCCGCTGACCTCGTCGAAGATCACCAGTGGCCGTACCTTCAGGACGAGCGAGACGAACGCCAAGGTCGCCGTGGCGGACTCCGCGTACGCCAAGGAGAAGAAGTACAAGGTCGGTTCGACCGTCACCATCAAGAGCGTCAAGTTCGAGCTGATCGGCATCGCGACCGCGGACAGCGGTGACGCGGCTGCCAACCTGTACATCCCGCTGCAGCAGGCGCAGACGCTGGCCGGCGAGAAGAACAAGGTCACCACGGTCTACGTCAAGGCGACCGACTCCCAGCAGATCGACTCCGTCAAGTCGACCATCCAGAAGAACGTCTCGGGTACGACGGTCACGACCTCGTCCGACCTGGCGAAGACGGTCTCCGGGTCGCTGTCCACCGCGTCGTCCCTCGCGACCAACGTCGGCAGGTGGCTGTCGATCGCCGTGCTGGTGGCCGCGTTCCTGGTGGCGGGGCTGCTGACGTCCTCCGCCGTTTCGCGGCGGGTGCGGGAGTTCGGGACGCTGAAGGCGCTGGGGTGGAAGTCGGGGCGGGTGACCCGGCAGGTCGTGGGCGAGGCGATGGTCAACGGGTTGTTGGGCGGTGCGCTGGGGATCGGGCTCGGTCTGGCCGGTGCGTATGTCGTGACCAGTGTCAGCCCTACGCTGCAGGCGCAGTTGGGGGGCGGTACGGGTGGTCCTGGGGGCGGTTTCGGTGGGCCCGGTCGGCGGGCGGCGAAGACGCTGGAGGTTGCGCTGACGGCGCCGGTGAGTGTGACGACGATCGTGCTGGCGGTGGCTCTTGCGGTGGCCGGGGGCCTGATTGCCGGTGCTTTCGGTGGCTGGCGGGCGTCTCGGCTCCGTCCGGCGGATGCGCTGAGGCGCGTCGAGTAGCTGAGGTCGGCTGTGGCTGGGGGGAGGGCGGGTGCGCTCATCCCGCGCTGGCGGGGTGCCGCTCTCTTGGGGACGGGAGCCGCCCCTAGCGGCACGACTGCCCGCAGCTAGGGCGGCTAAGCGGCTACGCGCCTGCGGCAGCTGCAGCGGCTTTCAGGGGCGCGGGGAACTGCGCGACCAGCCCCCACCCACCCGCAGCCAGAACACGACGCGCACCACCCCCGAACCCTCCCAGGAGACCAAAATGTACGAACTGAGAAACGTCACCAAGCGCTACACCCGAGGCAGGGACACCGTCCACGCCCTCGACGGAGTCGACCTCTCCATCGCCGACGGGGACCGCCTTGTCATCCAGGGCCCCACCGGCGGCGGCAAGTCCACCCTCCTCCAGATGCTCGGCGGTCTCGACCGCCCCACCTCCGGCGAAGTCGTCCTCGACGGCACGGACCTGGCCAGGCTCTCCGAGGCCAGGCTCACCAGCGTCCGCAGTGAGAACATCGGCTTCGTCTTCCAGTCCTTCAACCTCATCCCGACCCTCACCGCCCAGGAGAACGTCGAGACCGCCCTCGTACCCCTAGGAGTGAAGACCAAGGAACGACGGGAGCGTGCAGCCGAGGCGCTGACCTCGGTCGGTCTCGGCGAACGGCTCGGCCACCTCCCCGGCGAGATGTCCGGAGGACAGCAGCAGCGCGTCGCCATAGCCAGAGCACTCGTCAAACAGCCGAAGGTGCTGCTCGCCGACGAACCCACCGGAAATCTCGACGAGTCGATGCGCGACGAGATCATGGAGGTGCTGGAGCGCATGTGGAAGGAGCTCGGGCTGACCTTCATCATGGTCACCCACGACTCCGCGATCGCGAGGAAGGCCCCGCGGCTGGCGACGATCCGCAAGGGCAAGCTCACCGTCAAGGAGAACGCGGGCGCGTAATTGCCCGGAGCGGTAACGGCTTTGGGACCGCCTCGTAACAGTCCCCAGGGCCACCTCTTACCTTCTTCTCATCTCTTGAGGTACCTGATCACCCCCCGGCATACTGCGTGTTCCGGGGGGTGCATGCGTTCATGTGTGCGGGACCGCCCCCGGCCGGGTGACAGGGGAAAACGCCCGGTACTTCATCTCCAGGGGGAGACTTGCGCAGACAAGTGAAGAGAGCATGCGCGGCAACCGTTGCCACGGCGGCCGCCGTGGCCCTTGCGGCGGGCATGACCAGCCCGGCGTCCGCGAAGCCGGAGCAGTCGACCACTGCTCCGCAGACTCAGCTCACGTCCAAGCACCGCATCACCCTGATCACCGGCGACCGTGTGGTCGTCGACTCCAAGGGCCGGGTCGTCGGCCTGGAGCGGGCGAAGGGGCGCGAGCACATACCCGTTCAGTTCCGCAAGGCCGGCGGGCACACGCTCGTCGTACCGGCGGACGCGGCCCGGCTGGTCGCCACCGGCAAGCTGGACCAGCGGCTGTTCGACATCACCGAGCTCAACAAGTCCGCGACCCGCAAGTCCCAGGCCAAGGGGCTGAAGGTCATCGTCGGCTACCAGGGCCCGGCGACCGCCGCGAAGGCCGACGTCCGTGACGCGGGCACCCTCCGCAGGACCCTGAAGTCCCTGAACGCGGACGCCGTTCAGACCCCGCAGAAGGAAACGCCCGAGCTGTGGGACGCCGTCACCAACGGCGGCAGGGCCACCGCGGGCATCGCGCACGTCTGGCTCGACGGCACCCGCAAGGCCAGCCTCGACAAGTCCGTCCCGCAGATCGGCGCACCGAAGGCATGGGCCGCCGGCTACGACGGCAAGGGCGTCAAGATCGCCGTACTGGACACCGGTGTCGACGCGACCCACCCGGACCTGGCGACCCAGGTCATCGAGTCCAAGAACTTCTCCACCGCCGCCGACGCCACCGACCACTTCGGGCACGGCACGCACGTCGCCTCCATCGCGGCGGGCACCGGCGCCAAGTCGGGCGGCAAGTACAAGGGTGTCGCGCCCGGCGCGAAGATCCTCAACGGCAAGGTCCTCGACGACACCGGCTCCGGTGACGACTCCGGCATCCTCGCCGGCATGGAGTGGGCGGCCGAGCAGGGCGCCGACGTCGTGAACCTCAGCCTCGGCGGCCAGGACGCGCCCGGCATCGACCCGCTCGAGGCCGAGGTCAACAAGCTGTCCGAGCAGAAGGGCATCCTCTTCGCGATCGCCGCGGGCAACGCCGGCCCCGAGTCGGTCGGTTCGCCCGGCAGCGCCGAGGACGCGCTCACTGTCGGCGCGGTCGACGACCACGACAAGCTGGCCGACTTCTCCTCGACCGGCCCGACCGTCGACGGCGCCATCAAGCCCGATGTCACCGCGCCCGGAGTGGACATCACGGCGGCCGCGGCCAAGGGCAGTGTCATCGACCAGGAGGTCGGCGAGAACCCGCCCGGCTACCTGACCATCTCGGGTACGTCGATGGCGACGCCGCATGTGGCGGGCGCCGCGGCGATCCTGAAGCAGGAGCACCCGGACTGGAAGTTCTCCGAGCTCAAGGGCGCGCTGACCGGCTCCGCGAAGGGCGGCAAGTACACGGCGTTCCAGCAGGGAGCGGGCCGTATCGCCGTCGACAGGGCCATCAAGCAGAGCGTGATCGCCGACCCGGTGTCGCTGGGCTTCGGTGTGCAGCAGTGGCCGCACACCGACGACAAGCCGGTCACCAAGCAGCTGACGTACCGCAATTTCGGTACGAAGGACGTCACGCTCGACCTGTCCGCCACCGCCACGAACCCCAAGGGCCAGGCGGCCCCCGCGGGCTTCTTCAAGCTGGCCGCGACGAAGCTGACCGTCCCGGCGGGCGGCAAGGCCTCCGTCGGCCTGACCGTCAACACCAAGCTGGGCGGCACGGTCGACGGCGCGTACTCCGCGTATGTGACGGCGACGGGCGGCGGCCAGACCGTGCGGACCGCGGCCGGTGTGCAGCGCGAGATCCAGTCGTACAGCGTGACGTTCAAGCACATCGGGCGTGACGGGCAGCCGACCGGGAACTACAACGACATCGTGTCCGGCTACTCGGGCCTGGCCGAGGGCCGCGGGTACCCGGTGACCGTCTCGGACTCCGGTACGACGACGATGCGCCTGCCCAAGGGCGACTACCTGCTGGACGCCTGGATCGCGAAGGACCTCGTGCACTTCGAGGGCGGCCTCGACTGGCTGGTCCAGCCGAAGCTGAGCGTCACCAAGAACACCACGGTGACGATCGACGCCCGCAGGACGAAGGCGGCCGACATCACGGTGCCGGACGCGCAGGCGGCCCAGCAGCAGGCGACGATCAGCTACAACTATGACCCGGCGGGCGGCTTCGGCTTCGACGCGAAGTCCTTCGCCGACATACGCATGGCGCCGCTGGGCGGCGAGGTCTCGGGCCTGCACCAGACCTGGAACGGCCAGTGGACCAAGGGCGACGACGCCGAGTACGACGTGGCCACCACCGCCAAGGTCAAGAAGATCCAGGGCGACAAGGTCCGCCACTTCAAGGCGAGCGAGCTCGCCACGGTGAAGAACAACCTCGGTTCGGGAGCCCCCGGCAAGACCGGCGCCCTGATGCCTCTCGGGCTGTTCCCGCAGGACGCCGTCTTCGCGGGCGGTATCGAGCAGAAGCTGCCGGGCGCACGCACGCTGTACCTGTCGACCTCCGACAAGATCCAGTGGACGTGGGACTTCGAGCAGATCAAGGGCCATGACGCGGACGGCCTCCCGATCCCGGAGGCGTACTACACGCTCGGCGACCCGCAGACCTTCAAGGCGGGCCAGAAGTACACGAAGACCTTCAACAGGGCGGTCTTCGGCCCGCATCTGAACAAGGACTTCGGGCTCTTCCGCGACGGCAACAGCATCTACGGCTATCTGCCGCTGTTCACCGACGGGGCGGGCCACGCCGGCTCCTCGGAATTCACCGCGGTCGACACCACCCTGTACCGCAACGGCACCAAGGTCGGCTCCAACGACGACCCGCTCTTCGGCAACAAGGAGTTCAAGGTCCCCGCCGGCGAGGCCGACTACAAGCTGACGACGTCGGTCAAGCGCAGCGTCCTGGTGGCGGAGGCCTCCACTCGCATCGACGCGAGCTGGACCTTCCGCTCGAAGAAGACGTCCGACACGGCCACCCTGCCCGCGTCCACGGTCCGCTTCAACGCGGTCACCGGCCTGGACAACAAGGTGGAGGCCGGCAAGACGGTGTCGATCCCGGTCACCGTCGAGGGCGCCGCCAAGGGCAGCAACCTCAAGTCGCTGTCGGTGTACGTGTCGTACGACTACGGGCAGACCTGGACGAAGCTGGACGTCGTGGGCGGCAAGATCAAGGTGAAGAACCCGGAGAAGGGCAAGGCCATCTCCTTCCACGCCAAGATCACCGACAAGCAGAACAACAAGTCGACGATCTCGATCTACAACGCGTACTACGCCAAGTGAGCCGCGGGTTCGCTGAGCGCTGAGTGACCCGCCCGCCGGAAGTGCAGCTTCCGGCGGGCGGTCCGTGTTTCCGTGGGCGCATGACCACACAGACCGTCGAGTACATCCGCTACCGCATCCCGGAAGACCGCTCGGCGGAGTTCCTCGCCGCCTACACCCGGGCCGCGGTACAACTGGCCGCGGCACCCCAGTGCGTGGACTACGAACTCGCGCGCTGCGAGGAGGACTTCGCGCACTACGTCCTGCGCATCACCTGGACGTCGACCGAGGACCACCTGGAGGGCTTCCGCAGCTCGGACCTGTTCTCCGACTTCCTCGCGGAGATCCGCCCGTACGTCGGCAACATCGAGGAGATGCGCCACTACAAGCCGACGACGGTACGCGGTACGGGGTCCTCGGTGCCGACGCTGTACGACTGGGCCGGGGGCGCCGCCGCCTTCTCCCGTCTGACGTCGGTCTTCTACGACAAGGTCCTGAAGGACGACCTCCTCGCCCCGCTCTTCGCCGGCCTGGCCCCCGACCACGCCGAGCACGTCGCCCTCTGGCTCGGCGAGGTCTTCGGCGGTCCCGCCACCTACTCCCTGACCCAGGGCGGCCACGGCCACATGGTCGCCAAACATTTCGGCAAGCACATCACCGAGCCACAGCGCCGCCGCTGGGTCAACCTCATCCAGGACGCGGCGGACGAAGCGGGACTCCCGACGGATGCCGAGTTCCGGTCGGCGTTCGTGGCGTATGTGGAGTGGGGGACCCGCCTCGCCGTCTACTTCTCGGGCCCGGACGCCAAGCCGCCGGCGGAGCAGCCGGTGCCGCGATGGACGTGGGGGGCGATGCCGCCGTATCAGGGGTGAGGTCTTTTTTTCAGCGGCGGTGGTGCACATCCAGCCCGTCCGGCGTTTGAGGACGAGGCTGTTCAGGCCGAAGCGGGGGTCTGGGGCGGCAGCCCCCGGCAGCGGCGCACGAACCGCCGGGCACGGCTCAGGAAGACGTCGCCGACTGCCCCGCCCAAGTGGCGTCCGCCCCCCAACTGGCCAGCAGCCGCAACGCCTCCGCCGACGCGGACCCCGGCTCGGCGTGGTACATGGTCAGCGCCTGACCGTCGCCGTCGGCCGACCGGAACGACTCGAAGTGGAGCGTCAGGTCACCGGCCAGAGGGTGGTGCAGACGTTTGACCCCGTAGCCCTTCTCCTTCACGTCGTGCGTGGCCCACAGCCGCCTGAACTCCTCGCTCTTCACGGAGAGTTCGCCCACCAGCGCGGACAGCCGCGGGTCGTCCGGGTAGCAGCCCGCGTCCATCCGCAGGAAGCTGACGATGTCGCTGGCCTTCTGTTCCCAGTCGAGGAACAGCTCCCGGTACTCCGGCCGCAGGAACACCAGCCGCGCCCAGTTCCGCTCCTGCGCCGGCAGCTCTCCCCAGTCGCCGAAGACGGCCGCCGCCATCCGGTTCCACGCGAGGATGTCCGAGCGCCGCCCGGAGATGTACGCCGGCACCCCGTCCATCGAGTCCAGCAGCTGTCGCAGCGTGCCCCGCACCTGCTGCGACCGCGCCGCCGGCTTCTTCTTGTGCTGCTTCGGCTTGGCGAGGTGGGTGAGGTGCGCATGCTCGGCGTCCGTCAGCCTGAGCGCCCGCGCGATGGCGTCGAGCACCTCCGCCGACACGTTCCGCCCGTTGCCCTGTTCGAGGCGCGTGTAGTACGCCACCGAGACGCCCGCCAGCTGCGCCAGCTCCTCACGGCGCAGTCCGGGCACCCGCCGGTGCCGGCCGAAGTCCGGCAGCCCCACGTCCTCCGGCTTCAGCCGGGCGCGCCGGGTGCGCAGGAACTCGCTGAGCTCGGCACGACGGTCCAGAGCCCCGGAGGGCTCGGGTACGGCATCGGGCTGTTCGTCCATGCCTCAAGTATTCACTGTCGTACGCACAGCATCCTGACCCCGCCAGTGGTAGGCACAGCGGACATACGCAGAAGCGTGGCCTGGGTGAAGCCCCTGTGGTCCGGCATGCTGGGCGACATGCCCGGTCAGAAGGCAGCCGGGCGCGTAACCACTGCTAGGAGACCCCTCGGCATGACCACTGTTGCCGCTTACGCCGTCCCCGCCGCGAAGGCTCCGCTGGAGCGCACCACCATCGAACGCCGCGAGGTCGGTGAGTTCGACGTCCTGATCGACATCAAGTTCGCCGGTATCTGCCACTCCGACATCCACCAGGCTCAGGAGGGCTGGGGCGAGGCGATCTTCCCGATGGTCCCCGGTCACGAGATCGCGGGCATCGTCTCCGAGGTCGGCGCGGGCGTCACCAAGCACCGGGTCGGCGACCGCGTGGGCGTGGGCTGCCTGGTCGACTCCTGCCGGGAGTGCGAGAGCTGCAAGGCCGGCGAGGAGCAGTACTGCACCGGCGGCAACGTCGGCACGTACAACTCCATCGGCAAGGACGGCGAGCCCACCTACGGCGGCTACTCCCAGAAGGTCGTCGTCGACGAGAACTTCGTCGTCCGCATCCCCGACGCCCTGTCCCTGGACGTGGCCGCTCCGCTGCTGTGCGCCGGCATCACCACCTACTCCCCGCTGAAGCACTGGAACGCGGGCCCCGGCAAGAAGGTCGCGATCCTCGGCATGGGCGGCCTCGGCCACATGGGCGTCAAGATCGCCCACGCCCTGGGAGCGGAGGTCACGGTCCTCTCGCAGTCCCTGCGCAAGAAGGACGACGGCCTCAAGCTGGGCGCCGACCACTACTACGCGACCAGCGACGAGCAGACCTTCAAGGACCTGCAGGGCTCCTTCGACCTGATCCTCTCCACGGTCTCGGCCCCGCTCGACTTCGGCGCCTTCCTGTCGCTGCTGAAGCGGGACGGCGCGCTGGTGAACGTCGGCGCCCCCGAGGAGCCGATCGCCCTGAACCTCTTCTCGGTGATCGCCGGCCGCAAGACCCTCGCCGGTTCCATGATCGGCGGAATCGCGGAGACCCAGGAGATGCTCGACTTCTGCGCCGAGCACGGTTTCGGCGCCGAGATCGAGGTGATCAGCGCGGACCAGATCAACGAGGCGTACGAGCGGGTCGTGACGAGCGACGTGCGGTACCGCTTCGTGATCGACACCGCGACGATCTGACAGGTCTGAGAGATCTGACAGGTCTGATAGGTCTGAGACATCTGACCGGCCTGACAGGTGGGGCCCCGGCGGAAAGCGCCGACGGGGCCCCATGTGTGGGCTCCCCGAACGCCTTGTGAGGCGAGCCTTACCTTGCCCGCCCTGCGGAGTATGTTGGGCGTGAGGAGGCCCACACGATGAACGTGCAGCTGAACCACACCATCGTCGCCGCTCATGACAAGAAGGCGTCGGCCCAGTTCCTCGCCGACATCCTGGGGCTGGAGCCCAGCCCGCCGTTCGGTCCCTTCATCCCCGTCCGGATCCCGAACGGCGTGACCCTCGACTACATGGAGACGGACGGCGACATCACGCCGCAGCACTACGCGTTCCTGGTGTCCGAGGACGAGTTCGACACCATCTTCGGCCGCGTCCAGGAAGCGGGACTGACCTACTGGGCGGACCCGTACCACCACCGCCGCGGCGAGATCAACCACAACGACGGCGGGCGGGGCGCGTACTTCGACGACCCCAACGGCCACAACCTGGAGATCATCACCAGGCCGTACGGCAGCGGGAGTTGACCTGCCGGTTCACTCGGCGGGGAGGAACTCGCCGGCTCCGTAGGACCGTACGAGGACGCTCCCGTCGGCGGACGGTCGCACGGAATGCGCGCGCCCGAGGCCCGAGACCAGGGCGCGTCCGTCCGCGCCGACCTCCACAACCGTGTTCTCGTCGATGGCCACACCGTGCGCGAGTCCGTGCCTTGCGACGGCGGCGATCATGCGCGGCAGCGTCCCCCACTGCGCTGCGTGCACCTCCACGGAGAAGGGCACCAGCCCGAGCCCGGCCCGTACGTCGATCTCCTCCAGGTCCTCGGCCGTGTCCTCGTGGCACACGGGTACGCCGTCGTCGAGCCACCCTCCGACGACGGCCTGCCGCGCGGCGACCGCGGCACCGGCGGAGAAGCCGGCGTACGGAACGCCGAACTCGGCGAGCGCGGACCGCAGTCGGTCCAGACACCCGGCGAACGCGTCCTGATACGCCGGCGTCAGCCCACCGCAGACCAGCAGCCCGTCCAGATCCTGGAGGCGGCCCGGGTCGAACTCCCCGCCGAGCGGCACCAGCAGCGGTACGGGGCCGCAGTCGGCGACCTTCCGCAGTACGGCGTCGTAGCGGCCGAACTGCTCGGCGCCGTCCCCTTCGTCGAGCACGACGCAGCCGATGCGCGGCCCGCCGGCCGCCCGCAGGAACGGCCCGTGGACAGCGTGCGCGGCCGTCGCGTCCCAGCCGCCCCCGATCAGGAACGTACGACTGCCACGGCTGCCCGCCACTGCCCCCACGTTCTCTGCGTCCACCTGTCAGGCCCGCAGACCCACGAGACCGTCGTAGGCGGACATGACGATCTCCAACCCCCGGTTGTCGTCGGCGGGTTCGCGCATCTGGTTGGTCACGTACGCCACCACCATCCGGGACTCGGGTTCGATCATCACCAGCGATCCGCCCCAGCCGCCCCAGCCGTAGGTGTTGCCGAACAGCCCGTAGCCCAGCCCCCAGCGCACCGGCATGCCCAGCACCCGGTCGTCGCCGCTGAACTGCTCCTCCCAGGCGCGCTCGCACCCCGCCTGCGACAGCAGCCGCACTCCGCGCAGCGTCCCCGCGCAGGCCATCGCCGACTGCACGAGCGCGACCGAGCGAGCGTTTCCGAATCCGCTCGCCGCGGGGATCTGCGCACGGCGCCAGGCCACGCTGTTGCCGTCGCGGACCCGCATGGCGGTCCCGGCGGGGGGCGTCGCACCCCTGCCGGGCGCACTCGCGACGTATTCCTCGTCCCGTCCCGGCGGCGGCACCGTGAGCGCCACCCGCCGGTCGTGCTCGGCGGCCAGCCCGATGTGGAAGTCGGCCCCCAGCGGCCCGGCGATCTCCTGAGCGAAGAACTCACCCACGCTCCGCCCGCTGACCCGCCACACCACCTCGCCCACGAGGAACCCCTGGGTGAGCGAGTGGTACCCGGCCGCGCTGCCCGGCTCCCACTGCGGGGCCTGCGCGACGAGCCGTGCCGTGGCGGCCGGCCAGTCGTAGAGCTCCTCGACCGGCCCGTCCCAGTCGGGCAGGCCCGCGGTGTGCGAGAGCAGGTGCCGCACCAGCACCCCGTCCTTGCCCGCCGCGGCGAACTCCGGCCAGTACCGGGCCACGGGCGCGTCCAGGTCGAGCGCGCCACGGTCGGCCAGGACGAGCGCGGCGAGCGCCGTCATGGTCTTGGTGACGGAGAAGACGTTGACGATCGTGTCCCGCTCCCACGGCACGGTGCGCCCGGCGTCGGCGAACCCGCCCCAGACGTCCACCACCGGTTCGCCGTCCACGAAGACGGCCACCGAGCCGCCCGTGTCCCCGGCGTCCAGCGTCTCCGCCAGCTTGTCGGGCACCGCGGTGAACAGACCGTCGTACGAGCCCTGGATGTCAGCCATGCGTGGCATTAGCCCGCATCGGCACGCGATGCGGCAACCGAATTTGCGGCAGCCGACGGACGCAGATGGGCCAGGAGTTCCTCCCCCGCGGGATACGGCCGCTCCCGCGGAAGCAGCCGGGCCGCCGAGCCGAGGTCGCCGCTGCCCACATACGCATGTATCTCCCGGGCCAGCGGGGTCGCATCCCTGACGGCGACCGTCCACTCGTCCGCATAGCGCCGTACGGCCTCACCGGAGAGACCGAGCTGCAACGACCGGTACGGCAGCGGCTGCAGCCGCAGATCCCGCTCGGGATCCCACTGCACCCGGGCCGGTGCCGCCTTCAACTCCCGCCGCCAGGCGGCCTGCTCGGCGTGCACGGCGGGGACATGGCTCGACAGACACGCATGCCGCAACGCCCACTCGAAGCCGTCCCGGCCGATCTCGACGGCCAGCACGGTCTCCTGCCCTGCCTTCGTGCCCCAGCCGGAGCGGTACATCATCCACAGGAATGACGGCTTGATCCAGGTCATCCGGTCCCGCTTCCACGCGGCGGGGAACCGTCCCGTGCGGACCGCGGGTCCGCCGATTTCCGGTGGGTAGGCCTGGTAGACGGTGATCGTGGACTCTGTGTAGAGCGCACGGATGCCGCGCTGTGGATCTTCCATGGCATACAGCGTGGGGGACGGCCGGTGCGGGCGGCGACCGGTTTTCGGCCGGAGGGCCGGTCGGGCGGGCGCGGAATCGCGTGGAACCCTTTTGCGTTGAGGAGGGTGGGCACGGGACGCCGGTGGTGTGCGAGCAGCGTCGCCCGAGTGACCGAGCTGACAGATATGGGAGGACTGCAATGGCTGCGCAGACGCAGAGGGCCGTGCTGGCGGGCGGATGCTTCTGGGGGATGGAGGAGCTGATCCGCAGGCTCCCCGGCGTAACGGCGACCCGGGTGGGATACACCGGGGGTGACGTGCCGAACGCGACGTACCGCAATCACGGCACGCACGCGGAGGCCATCGAGATCCTCTTCGACCCGGAGAAGACCGACTACCGCGCGCTCCTGGAGTTCTTCTTCCAGATCCACGACCCGAGCACGAAGAACCGCCAGGGCAACGACATCGGCCTCAGCTACCGCTCCGCGATCTACTACGTGGACGACGAGCAGAAGCGGATCGCCGAGGAGACGATCGCGGACGTGGACGCCTCCGGCCTGTGGCCGGGCAAGGTCGTCACCGAGGTGGAGCCGGTCGGCCCCTTCTGGGAGGCCGAGCCGGAGCACCAGGACTACCTGCAGCGCTACCCGGACGGCTACACCTGCCACTTCCCCCGCCCGGGATGGCGGCTGCCCGCCCGCACGGAGGGCTGACACTCCCGGGGGCGGCCCTCAGTGCGGCAGCGTCGCCGGGCTGCCGCCGTTCGCCTCGTAGCCCGCCACCGCCAGCGCCCGGTAGACCGCGAACTCGGCTGCCGGGTCGGCGGACAAGGTCCAGGGGAGGGCGCCGACGTGGCCGTCGATGTGTATCAGCTGGTTCATGGCCTCCGCCCAGCGCTCCGCGCGGACCAGGAAGAAGACCAGCAGATGGCGTACGTGCGCGAGCATCGGGTCGTCGGGGCGGGCCGAGTGGACGGCGTGCAGCGCTCCGTGGATCGCCTTCCGCACGGTCTCGCTCTGGTAGAAACTGCTGACCAGGTTCACCTCGGGCAGGTGCTCGAAGACCGCGAACAGGGGCATCGCGGCGAGGAGGGAACCCTGAGGTGCGCGCGCGGCCGCCGCCTCCGCGAAGGAGTACGCCAGCTCGCGCGAGCCGTGCCACTTCTCGCACCAGTAGTGCAGGGCGGCCAGGTGTGCGCCCATGTGGGCCGGGGCGCGGTCCAGGATCCTCAGCCAGAGCTGCTCGAACTCCGGCCGGGAGTAGGCCAGCCCGCGGGCCACCGACAGCTCGATGATGTACGGGACCGGGTCGCCGGGGGCGAGCAGCGCCGCATCGCCGCACGCCGCCTTCGCCTCCTCCATGATGATCCGGAACTCGTCCGTGCCCGGCGTCGACGTCCGCCATGCCTGCTGGACCAGGAACTCCGCGTGCACCGCGGCGCCGCCCGCGTCCTTGGGCTGTTCGGCCCGCCACACCCTGAGCCACTGACCGCCCGGGGTCTCGCTGACCCCGCCGGGCCGCTGCTGCAGCTCCAGTGAGGCGGCACCCGCGAAGGCCTGCACGCGCTGCCAGCGCAGCTCGCCCTCCGACTCCGTGCCCGCCAGCAGCTGGGAGGCCGCGTGGTGGTCCTGAGTGCGCTGCACCAGGTCCAGGACGTCGAGCAGGTCCTGGTCGGGGCCGGGCATGCGGACGTCCAGCTCCTCCTCCCGCACGAATCCGTAGTTCGCGGGGTCGGCGGCGTCCGGGTGACCGGCCGGGACCTGCTCGATCATGCCCCGCCTGCGCCGCAGGACGGGGAGCAGCACGAAGCCCAGCATGACGGCCGCGATCAGGACCCAGAGAAATTCCATGCCTCAAGCGTTCCAGACGCCGGTGACAATTGGCGAACCCGGTCGGCCGCCCTGTGGAAAACTCCCTGAACCGGGGCCCGGGACCGAGGGAAAACCCCGCAGTACGGCCTTCTGCGCCTCGCCGCCCGGCGCGCGCCCCGCGAGCGCACTACCCTCGGTGCCCATGAGCGACAGGCACATCAGTCAGCACTTCGAGACCCTCGCGATCCACGCGGGCAACACCGCCGATCCCCTCACCGGCGCGGTCGTCCCGCCGATCTACCAGGTCTCGACCTACAAGCAGGACGGCGTCGGCGGTCTGCGCGGCGGCTACGAATACAGCCGCAGCGCCAACCCCACCAGGACCGCCCTGGAAGAGAACCTCGCCGCCCTCGAGGGCGGCCGTCGCGGCCTCGCGTTCGCGTCCGGACTGGCGGCCGAGGACTGCCTGTTGCGTGCGCTGCTCAGCCCCGGCGACCACGTGGTCATCCCCAATGACGCGTACGGCGGCACGTTCCGTCTGTTCGCGAAGGTCGTCGCCCGGTGGGGGGTGGAGTGGTCGGTCGCCGACACCAGCGATCCCTCCGCCGTACGAGCCGCCATCACCCCCAAGACCAAGGCCGTGTGGGTGGAGACCCCCTCCAACCCTCTGCTCGGCATCACCGACATCGCCGCGGTCGCCCAGATCGCCCGGGAGGCGGGCGCGAAGCTGGTCGTCGACAACACCTTCGCCACGCCGTATCTGCAGCAGCCGCTGGCGCTCGGCGCGGACGTCGTCGTGCACTCGCTGACCAAGTACATGGGCGGCCACTCCGACGTCGTCGGCGGTGCGCTGGTCGCCGCCGACGAGGCGCTCGGTGAGGAGCTCGCGTACCACCAGAACGCGATGGGCGCGGTCGCGGGGCCCTTCGACTCCTGGCTGGTGCTGCGCGGCGCGAAGACGCTGTCGGTGCGCATGGACCGGCACAGCGAGAACGCCACCAAGGTCGCCGACATGCTCACCCGGCACGCACGCGTGACGCAGGTTCTCTACCCGGGCCTGCCCGAGCACCCCGGTCACGAGGTCGCCGCCAAGCAGATGCGCTCCTTCGGCGGCATGGTCTCCTTCCGCGTCGAGGGCGGCGAGGAGGCGGCCGTCGAGGTCTGCAACCGCACCAAGGTGTTCACGCTCGGCGAGTCCCTGGGCGGCGTCGAGTCGCTGGTCGAGCACCCCGGGCGGATGACCCACGCCTCCGTGGTCGGCTCGGCCCTGGAGGTGCCCGGCGATCTCGTCCGTCTCTCCGTCGGCATCGAGAACGTCGACGACCTCCTGGAGGACCTGCAGCAGGCGCTCGGCTAGCCGGCCCGCCCGCTCACCAGCCCGTGTACGGGGGAGTCGTCTGCGAGGGCGGCTCCACCCACGGGCGGGCCGTCATGGCCCACACGAGGAACGCCACACTCGCGGCGCACAGCAGCAGCCACATCAGACGGCGGGCGAGCGTCCTGCGGCGCAGACTGCGGGCACCGCGGCGCACGGCCTCCCCGTACAGGTCCGGCGGCACCGGCGGCGGCACCTGCTCCATGATCCGCCGTGCGGCGGCCTGACGCTCGGCCCGGTTCATGAGCGTCCCCCTCCGCCCGCGGGCCTCATGACGGCACCACCTTCGCCCCGCCGACCGCCGGTGCCGGGTTGCGCGGCGGACGCAGCAGCGTCGTCGTGGCCCGGTCGCAGATGGCGCGGACGCGTTCCGCCGGCAGGCCGAGCAGCGCTGCCGTCTGCTCCTCGCCGACCCCCTCGTACAGCCTGAGGACCAGGATCAGACGCTCCTGCGGTGTCAGCAGGGCCAGCGGACTGCCGGGGTGCGGGCGGGCCCGGCCGAAACCGCCGTACTGGTGCCATGCCCCGCGCGCGAAGCGGGTCGCCAGGTACTGGCGAGCACGGTCGTACGGGTCCTCCCCGCGCAGCCTGTCCCAGCACGCGTACGTGTGCGCGAGGGCCAGCGTCAGCAGGCGCCGCGCCCTCGGGTTGTCGTCCGGGGCCTCCGCCGTGAGCAGCGTGGCGGCATGCAGCAGCCGCCCTGCCGCGCCCGCGACGAACGCCTCGAACTCCCGGGCCCGGCGGGCGCCTTGGAACGCCTGCCGCTGTCGCACCACGCCTCCCGCCTGACGCGACCCTGACCGAATGGACCCGGCCGCGTACGGGGTGCGCAACCGCGTACGAAGGGGCCCGGTCTCATCTGAGGCCAGGGGTGGCCTTTCGGTCAAGAGCCGCGCGGCACGCGCGCGTACCGAGCACGGCGGGTGCGCCCGCCGACGGCGGCTACGAGGCCGACGACGCCTCCGGCGCCGGCACTCCCTGGGCCGCCATCCGCGAGGAGAGAGCGGTGTTGAAGCGCGTCAGGAGCGTGCAGAACGCCTCGCGCTCCTCCGGCGCCCAGTCGTGTGTCAGCTCGGCCATCAACTGGCGCCTCGAGGAACGCACTTCCTCCAGCCGCGCCTGGCCGCGCGGGGACAGCTGAAGCACCACCGCACGCCCGTCCTCCGGGTGCGAGGTGCGCTTGACGAGCCCGGTGTCCACGAGCGGAGCCACCTGCCGGGTGACCGTCGACGAGTCGATGCCCATGCTCGCCGCGAGCGCCTTGACGCCCATGGGGCCTTCCTTGTCGAGGCGGTTGAGCAGCAGGTACGCGGCGCGGTCCATGGAGTTGCGCACCTGCCCGACACCGCCGAGCCGGGTCTGTTCGGCACGGCGTGCGAACACCGCCACCTCGTGCTGCAGCGTGTCGAGGAGACCGGTGTCACCGACGGTCGTCATGTCCATCGACATTTCAGGTGTTGTGGGCATGGCCGGAGGCTCACTTCATGAAGGGGGGTTGTCTGGAATGGGGGACAGAGTACGCGGCCGGGGGGCAAGCCGTACTGGCGCTGCGCAAACCAGTCTCGGACGTTGGTCACAGCGACCGTGCGCGCCTGTGAACTGCGATGCTTGAGTCATGAGCTACAGCACGGCTGACTCCTTTCGGCCCGTGACCCTCGACGACGTGCGCGGCGCCCAGAAGATGCTCTCGGGCGTGGCGCGGGTGACGGCGATGGAGGGCAGCAGGCATCTGTCCCAGCTGGTGGGCGCCCCGGTGCACCTCAAGTGCGAGAACCTCCAGCGCACCGGCTCGTTCAAGCTGCGCGGCGCCTACGTCCGGATCGCCGGGCTGCTGCCCGAGGAACGGGCCGCCGGGGTGGTGGCGGCGAGCGCCGGCAACCACGCGCAGGGCGTCGCGCTGGCGTCCTCGCTGCTCGGCGTGCGGGCGACGGTGTTCATGCCGCAGGGCGCCCCGCTGCCGAAGATCAGCGCCACCCGTGAGTACGGCGCCGAGGTGCGCCTGCACGGGCAGGTGGTCGACGAGACGCTGGCCGCCGCACAGGCGTACGCGGCCGAGACCGGCGCGGTGTTCATCCACCCCTTCGACCACCCGGACATCATCGCGGGCCAGGGCACCGTCGGGCTGGAGATCCTGGAGCAGTGCCCGGAGGTGCGCACCGTCGTCGTCGGCATCGGCGGGGGAGGCCTCGCGGCCGGTGTCGGGATCGCGGTGAAGGCGCTGCGCCCGGACGTACGGATCGTGGGCGTGCAGGCGGAGGGCGCGGCGGCCTACCCGCCCTCCATCGAGGCGGGGCGTCCGGTGTCGGTCGACAACCCGGCGACCATGGCCGACGGCATCAAGGTCGGGCGGCCCGGCGACGTGCCCTTCGGGATCGTCCGCGAGCTGGTCGACGAGGTCCGCACGGTCTCCGAGGACGCCCTGTCCACCGCCCTGCTGCTGTGCCTGGAGCGGGCCAAGCTGGTCGTCGAGCCGGCCGGTGCCAGCCCGGTGGCGGCGCTGCTGAGCGAGCCGGGAGCCTTCGAGGGCCCGGTGGTGGCACTGCTGTCCGGCGGCAACGTCGATCCGCTGCTGATGCAGCGCGTCCTGCGCCACGGCATGGCGGCGCAGGGCCGCTACCTGGCCGTACGGCTGCGGCTGACGGACCGGCCGGGAGCGCTCGCGACTCTTCTCGGGGTGTTGTCAGTGGTGGACGCTAACGTCCTCGATGTGAGTCACGTACGGACCGACCCACGGCTCGGGCTCACGGAGGCGGAGGTCGAGCTGCACCTGGAGACGAAGGGGCGGGAACACTGCGCCGAGGTCGGCCGGGCGCTGCGCGAGGCGGGCTACACGGTCATCGACTGAGCCGCCCGGCGCCCCGGACTGGGCAAGAAGCACCAGCTCAGAGGCTTTTCGTCACCCGGTCGAGTAAATGCGTTGAGAGACGCGATACATCGCGTTATGGTGTGTGTCGTGGCCGCCGGTCGCGTCACCCACCAGGCGGAGCAAGTGCGCAGAGCAAGGCTTTCCGAAGAACCCCCGACGACGTGGAGACTCACATGCCAGGCGCCATCTATGCCGAAGGCCTGGTCAAGACCTTCGGCGACGTAAGGGCTCTGGACGGCGTCGACCTCGATGTCCCCGAGGGCACCGTGCTGGGCCTGCTCGGGCCGAACGGCGCGGGCAAGACGACGGCGGTCCGCTGCCTGACCACGCTGCTGCGACCCGACAGCGGCAGGGCGGTCGTGGCCGGCCTCGACGTCCTCAAGCAGCCCAACGAGGTGCGGCGCTCCATCGGCCTGTCCGGCCAGTTCGCCGCGGTCGACGAGTACCTGACCGGCCGCGAGAACCTCCAGATGGTGGGCCGGCTGTACCAGATGAAGGCCAGGGCCGCGAAGGCCAGGGCCGGGGAGCTGCTCGACCAGTTCGACCTCGCGGACGCCGCCGACCGGCCCGCGAAGACCTACTCCGGCGGCATGCGCCGCCGGCTCGACCTCGCGGCGGCCCTGGTCGTCTCGCCGCCCGTGATGTTCATGGACGAGCCGACGACCGGCCTCGACCCCCGCAACCGCCAGCTGCTGTGGGAGGTCATAAAACAGCTCGTCTCCGGCGGCACGACCCTGCTGCTCACCACCCAGTACCTGGAGGAGGCCGACCACCTCGCGCACGACATCGTGGTCGTCGACCACGGCCATGTCATCGCCCGCGGCACCTCCGACCAGCTCAAGGCCCGCACCGGCGGCGAGCGCGTCGAGGTCGTGGTGCACGAGCGCGAGCACATGTCGACCGCCGGCGAGGTCCTCACCGGCTTCGGCAAGGGCGAGCTCACCGTCGAGGAGCACACCCGCAAGCTCACCGTGCCCGTCACCGGCGGCGCCAAGCTGCTCGCCGAGGTCATCCGGGAGCTGGACACCCGTGGCATCGAGATAGACGACATCGGCCTGCGCCGCCCCACCCTCGACGACGTCTTCCTGTCCCTGACGGGACACGTGGCAGAGGTCAAGGACGAGGAGAGCGGCACGACGGCGGAGACCAAGGACCGCAAGCAGAAGAAGGAGGCAGCCAAGTGAGCGCCGTCACCGACGCCGTGCGGGTCGCGCCGCCCGCGAACCCGGTCAGCCAGTCGATCCGCGACTCGCTGGTCGTCGCCAAACGCAATCTGATCCGCATGTCCCGGATCCCCGAGATGGTCATCTTCGGCCTCATCCAGCCGATCATGTTCGTGGTGCTGTTCAGCTATGTGTTCGGCGGTTCCATGAACATCGGCGGCACCACGGACCCCGTGGTCTACCGCAATTTCCTGATGGCCGGCATCTTCGCCCAGACGGTCACCTTCGCCACCGCGGGTGCGGGGGCGGGCATCGCCGACGACATGCACAAGGGGCTCATCGACCGTTTCCGCTCGCTGCCCATGGCCCGCGGCGCGGTGCTGACCGGGCGGACGCTGGCCGACCTGGTGCAGACGGCGCTCACGCTGTTCGTGCTGGCCATGGTCGCCCTGCTGGTCGGATGGCGCACCCACACCAACATGGGTGAGGTGCTCGGCGCCTTCGGCCTGCTGCTCCTGACCGGATATGCGTTCACCTGGATCGGTGCGGTCATCGGCCTGTCCGTGCGCACGCCCGAGGCGGCCACCTCCGGCGGACTGATCTGGCTGTTCCCCGTCACGTTCATCTCGAACGCGTTCGTGGACTCCAGTCGTATGACCCCCTGGCTGCGTCACATCGCCGAGTGGAACCCGTTCAGCGCGACGGTCCAGGCCTGCCGCAAGCTCTTCGGCAATCCCGGCGTCTCGCCCTCGGACGCCTGGCCCATGGCGCACCCCGTCTGGGCCTCGTTGATCTACTCGGTCCTGATCATCTTCATATTCAGGACGCTGGCGGTGCGCAAGTACCGCTCGGCGACGGCGTGACCCATGGCATGAAGACGCCCCCGGCGTCCTCAGGACGCCGGGGGCACCGAAAGGCGTGCAGACCGGATCAGCCGGTGTAGGGCTCGGCCTTCAGGATCGTCACCGAGGCCTTCTTGCCGTTGGGCAGCTCGTACTCCGCGTCCTCGCCGACCTTGTGGCCGATCACACCGGAGCCCAGCGGGGACTGCGGCGAGTACGTCTCGATGTCCGAGCTCGCGTACTCGCGCGAGGCGAGCAGGAAGGTCATCGTGTCGTCCTCGTCGCCGTCGAAGGCGATCGTCACGACCATGCCGGGTGCCACGGCGCCGTCCGCCGACGCCGGGGCCTCGCCGACCTTGGCGTTCTCCAGGAGCTGGGTCAGCTGGCGCACACGGAGCTCCTGCTTGCCCTGCTCTTCCTTGGCCGCGTGGTACCCGCCGTTCTCACGCAGGTCGCCCTCCTCGCGCGCGGCCGCGATCTTGGCGGCGATCTCCGTGCGCGCAGGACCAGACAGGTACTCCAGCTCGGCCTTGAGCTGGTTGTACGCCTCCTGGGTCAGCCAGGTGACGTTCTCGCTGGTCTGGGTCACAGGTGCTCCTCGTAGGTACTGGGAATACAAAGCATCGCCCTACCCAGAAGAATGGTCCTTCACGGATGGGCGAAACCACGAGCCTAACAATTCAGCGGCTGAAGGGGGAGGACATAAGCCATCAGAATTGCATCCCCGCAGGCCACGGCCTGTGTATTTGCGGCCCGGGTCAGTCGGCGTGGCAGCCGAGCAGCTCCGCCGTGGTGCCCTCGGAGGTCGTACGCAGCGTGACGAGCCGGTCGATGCGGGTGGCGTGTCCGCCGAAGTGGAAGTCGGCCCGGCCCACCTCGGCCCCGTCCTTCGACTGGGAGCGGATGGTGCAGTAGCCGGAGGCCTCGGCGTCCTTGCGGACCTCCAGATGCACCTTCACCGCGTCCTTCTGCGCATCGAAGGTGATCACCTCGGCGCTGATCTTGTTCTGGGCCACGTAGTGGTAGGCGAAGTAGCCGATCAGTACGAGCAGGAAGGCTCCGAGCACTGCACCGGCGATCTTGAGCTTGCGGTCGGCGCGCTCGTCCGAGGAGCGGCCGTAGCGGCCCTCGGGCAGCCGCGTGCTCGCCGTACTCATGATCGTCCTCTCCGAAACCGGACCACGGAATTTTTCTCCCCCGGATTCGGTCACTATAGAAGCCGCCGATCGCGCCGGTTCACACCGGGCGCCGACTGACCGAGGATTGAGTCTTGACTGACCAGCTGCGACTGATGGCCGTCCATGCCCACCCCGACGACGAGTCGAGCAAGGGCGCGGCCACCATGGCGAAGTACGTGTCCGAGGGGGTGGACGTGCTGGTCGTGACCTGCACGGGCGGGGAGCGCGGCTCCATCCTCAATCCCAAGCTGCAGGGCGACAAGTACATCGAGGAGCACATCCACGAGGTACGCAAGAAGGAGATGGACGAGGCCCGCGAGATCCTCGGCGTCAAGCAGGAGTGGCTCGGCTTCGTCGACTCCGGTCTGCCCGAGGGCGACCCGCTGCCGCCGCTGCCCGAGGGCTGCTTCGCCCTGGAGGACGTCGACAAGGCGGCCGGCGAGCTGGTGAAGCAGATCCGTTCCTTCCGTCCCCAGGTGATCACCACCTACGACGAGAACGGCGGCTATCCGCACCCCGACCACATCATGACCCACAAGATCTCGATGGTGGCGTTCGAGGGCGCGGCGGACACCGAGAAGTACCCGGAGTCCGAATTCGGCCCGATCTACCAGCCGCTCAAGCTCTACTACAACCAGGGCTTCAACCGCCCCCGCACCGAGGCGCTGCACAACGCGCTGCTGGACCGCGGCCTGGAGTCGCCGTACGGGGACTGGCTCAAGCGCTGGAGCGAGTTCGAGCGCGTCGAGCGCACGCTGACCACGCACATTCCGTGCGCCGAGTTCTTCGAGATCCGCGACAAGGCGCTGATCGCGCACGCCACGCAGATCGACCCCGACGGCGGCTGGTTCAAGGTTCCGATGGAGATCCAGAAGGAGGTCTGGCCGACGGAGGAGTACGAGCTCGCGAAGTCCCTCGTCGATACCTCCCTCCCCGAGGACGACCTCTTCGCGGGCGTCCGCGACAATGCCTGACATGAGCGCAAGCGTGAGCCTGGCAATGACGCACCTCGTCCCCCTCGCCAAGGAGGTGGACGAGAACAAGGTCACCCCCGGCGTCCTCGGCTTCATCGTCTTCGCGGCGATGGCCCTGGCGGTGTGGGCCCTGATGAAGTCCATGAACCGGCACATGGGCAAGGTGAAGTTCCAGGAGCCGGCGGACGCGGACGCCGGGTCCGCGGAGTCTTCCGCCGACTCCGAGGCGCGCCGGAGCTGACGTGGCGGGGGTGGCCGGCGGTCAGTGACTGGCCGGTACCGGCACCCCCATCACCTCCCTCGCATGCCGGCTCGGCACCATGCCGAGCCGCCAGGCCTGCCAGCCCTCCTCCAGGTTCACGCCCCGCTCCAGCAGCAGCTGATACGCCTCCACGTAGTCGTCCAGCTTGCGGTCCCGCAGGGGGTGGCCGGTGCGGGAGAGCTGGGCCAGTTCCTCCTGGGCGACCGCCGTGCCGATCTCCACGCCGCCGGGGGCCGCGTAGGGGAGCAGGGTGCAGCGCAGGAAGCGGGCCCAGTCCGCGCCGCGCTGGTCGCCGTACGAGGTGAACAGGTCCACCGCGTCGTCGCACAGCGCCAGTGCCTGCTGGTTGCGGGCATTGCCCGCGTCCACGACCGCGAGTTCCAGGCAGGTCCAGGCCTCGCCGTGGGCGACGCCGATGCGCTGGAAGTCGGCCCGGGCGTCGACCAGGAGCTGGCGGGCGAAACCCGAGTTCCTGAGTGAGCCCGTCTGGGCGGCGCGCTGGTCGCGGGTGACTCTCGCCGAGTGGTGGCGGGCGCAGGCCAGGCCGTAGACGTCGCGCATACGGGAGAACATCGTGCGCGAGCGTTCCAGTTCGCGCACCGCGTGGTCGAGGTTGCCGGTCTCCTCCAGGGCCTGGCCCAGGTAGTAGACCGTCCAGGCCTCGCCACGGGCGTCCTCGTTGTCCCGGTGCCGGGAGGCCGCCTGCCGCAGGCCGTCCACCGCCGGGGACGGGTCGCCGGCGACGAGGCGGGCGCGGGCCAGCTGGGTGAGGGCCCAGGCCTCGCCGCGGGCGTCGCGGGTGCGGCCGTAGCGGTCGAGGGCCGCGTTCAGCTCGGACTCCGCGCGCGGCACGTCGCCCATGCGCAGCGACAGCTGGCCGAGCTGGAAGTGGGCCCACGCCTCGCCGTGCACGGACTCGCCGGCGCGGTGCAGGTCCAGGGACTCGGCGAGCAGGCGCAGCGCCTCCTGGACATGGCCGCGGTCGCGTTCCACCGCGGCCAGGGCGTGCATCGTCCAGCCGCGGTCCGTCGCCAGTTCGGGAGCCGCCTGCAGCTCCAGCGCCTCGCGCAGCTTCGCCGCCGCCTCCGTGAGGTTGCCCTGGTGGTGCAGGGTGATGCCCAGGGAGCACAGGGCCCGGGCCGCGCCCGCGTCGTGATGGGCCTCCATGTACAGGTCGACGACCGACGTGAGGGTCGTCCGCGCCTTGTCCAGCTCGCCCAGCTGACGGGCCGCGATGCCCGTGCGCCACTGCACGGAGCGGACCAGCAGACCCTGGTCGACGGCCTGCGCCAGTTCGCTGATCTCGCCCAGGCGGTAGAGGTCGCCGCGCAGCAGGCAGTAGTCGCACAGCGCGCCGAGCAGGCTCAGCACCGCAGCCTGGTTCACGCCCTCCGCGTGCCGCAGCGTGGAGGTGATGAAGCTCGACTCGTCGTCCAGCCAGCGCAGCGCCTCGTCCAGGGAGGTGAAGCCGTGCGGGCTGAAGCGGTCCGAGCGGGTCGACATGTTGCCGTCGACCAGCCGCAGCACCGAGTCGGCCAGGTTGGCATAGTTCACGATCAGGCGCTCCTGCGCGGCCGTGCGCTCGCTCGCCTCCTCCTCGTCCAGCAGCCGGGCCTGGGCGAAGGCCCGCACCAGGTCGTGGAGGCGGTAGCGGCTGCCGCGCACATGGTCGATGAGGCCCGCCCGGGAGAGCGCCACCAGATGCCGGGTCGCCTCCGTCTCGTCCGTCGCGAGGAGGGAGGCGGCCGCGGCGGCACCGAGGGAGGCACGTCCGGCCAGGGCCAGCCGGCGCAGCAGCCGGCGGGCCGCCTCCGACTGGTCGGTGTAGCGCAGCCACAGCACGCGCTCGATCGGTTCGACGGGGCCGTACGCCGCCAGGTCCGTGGCCAGCTGCCGCGGCGAGCGCGGGCCCAGCGACGAACCCGCGATGCTCAGCGCCAGCGGCAGCCCGCCGCACAGCTCCCGGATCCGGTCCGCCGCATCGGCGTCGTACGGCCCCGAGCTGTCCTGCGCCGCCGCGTCCAGCAGCTCCTCCGCGCCCGCCGCGTCCAGCGCCTCGACCGGCAGCGCGTGGACATGGGCCTGGAGGTCGGAGGGGAGTTCGATGGGCTCGCGGGCGGTGACCAGGACCAGGCTGTCGGAGCGCTCGGGGACGAGCGTACGGATCTGTTCCGGGTCCGAGGCGTCGTCGAGGACGACCGTGACCGGCAGGCCCGTCAGATGCTGGTGGTACAGCTCGCTCAGCCGCTTGACCTGCTGGTCGGGGGAGGAACGCTCGCGGAACAGCAGCTGCTCGCGGGGCGCGCCGAGCCGGTTCAGCAGGTGCAGCAGGGCGTCCCGGGTGGACAGCGGCGGCTCCTCCGGGCTGCCGCCGCGCAGGTCGACCACGCAGGCGCCGCGGAAGTAGTCCTTCAGGTCGTGCGTGGCGCGCATCGCGAGGGTCGTACGGCCGCTGCCGGGCGCCCCGTGCAGGATCACCACCGTCGGGCGGGTGTCCGTGCTCGCGCGGGACGCCTGCACCCACTGCCGAATGCGCGCCATCTCCTGCCGCCGCCCGGCGAAGGCCCCGGCGGGCTCCGGGAGCTGGGCGAACGACTGCGCCAGCACATTCCGCCCACGGGCCGCCGCGCTCTTGTCGGTGCCGCGCAGCTGCGGGCCCGGCTTCTTCGGGCCGGTGGATGCGGCGCGCACCCGCTGCTGGTCGAGGAACGGCCGGATGCCACGCACCTCCAGTGCCGTCAGCCACTGCAGCCGCAGCTGTTCAGGGCCGCCGGGCTGGTTCGCGGCGCCGGCCCGGTGGTGCGCGGCGGGCAGATGGGACCCTGCCACCTTGATCACGGTCGCCGCGGCGCCGATCACGCCGACCGTCACGCCGACTCCCACCGCCGTACCGGTGTCCGTGCCGAAGGCCAGGTCGGCCACCGCCGCCGCGACCGCCGCGACGACCGCCACCAGCAGGGGTGTCCCGGCGCCCTCCTTCGCGTATCTCTGCCCGAAGGTGAGCCGGTCGCCCTCCGCCTCGTCCAGGGCGCGTGTGTAGGCCTCGTACTCCTCGGCGGCCGTCTGGGCCATCGCGTCCAGCGCGCCGCGCGACCGCGAGAGCAGCACCGTCCCGTCGGTGCGTCCGCCCGTACGTCGTACCTCTTCCTCCACGGCCCGGGCCAACAGCCGTTCGGCATCCGCCCGATGGCTGTCCCGCATATCACGTCCCCCTCCGGCGCCAACTCCTTTGCCTACGAGTGTCCTTCGGGGAAGCCGTCAGCGACAGGGGGCGGCGATCACCGGCCTTCGGGACATGCCTGGCGCGTGCCGCCGGGGGTACTGCGGCAGGATGGACCTCATGCCGAACCGACTGGCTCACGAGACGTCCCCCTACCTGCTCCAGCACGCGGACAACCCCGTCGACTGGTGGCCGTGGTCGGCCGAGGCCTTCGAGGAGGCGCGCAAGAGCGGCAAACCGGTCCTGCTGAGCGTCGGGTACTCGAGTTGCCACTGGTGCCATGTCATGGCCCACGAGTCCTTCGAGGACCAGGCCACCGCCGACTTCCTCAACGAGCACTTCGTCAGCGTCAAGGTCGACCGCGAGGAGCGCCCCGACGTCGACGCCGTCTACATGGAGGCCGTCCAGGCCGCCACCGGCCAGGGCGGCTGGCCCATGACCGTGTTCCTCACGCCCGAGGCCGAGCCCTTCTACTTCGGCACGTACTTCCCGCCCGCCCCCCGCCACGGCAGCCCCTCCTTCCGGCAGATCCTGGAGGGCGTCCGCTCGGCGTGGTCGGACCGGCGGGACGAGGTCGCCGAGGTCGCCGGGAAGATCGTGCGGGACCTCGCCGGACGGGAGATCTCGTACGGCGACGCACAGGTCCCCGGCGAGGAGGAGCTCGCGCGGGCCCTGCTCGGGCTCACCCGCGAGTACGACCCGCAGCGCGGCGGGTTCGGCGGCGCGCCGAAGTTCCCGCCGTCCATGGTGATCGAGTTCCTGCTGCGCCACCATGCCCGCACCGGCGCCGAGGGCGCCCTGCAGATGGCCGCGGACACCTGCGAGCGGATGGCCCGCGGCGGGATCTACGACCAGCTCGGCGGCGGCTTCGCCCGCTACTCGGTCGACCGTGAGTGGGTCGTCCCGCACTTCGAGAAGATGCTCTACGACAACGCCCTGCTGTGCCGCGTGTACGCGCACCTGTGGCGGACCACCGGCTCCGAGCTCGCCCGCCGTGTCGCGCTGGAGACCGCCGACTTCATGGTCCGCGAACTGCGCACCGGCGAGGGCGGGTTCGCCTCCGCCCTCGATGCCGACAGCGACGACGGGACGGGCCGGCACGTCGAGGGCGCGTACTACGTGTGGACGCCCCAGCAGCTGACCGAAGTCCTCGGCGAGGAGGACGCCGAGCTCGCCGCCCACTACTTCGGCGTCACCGAGGAGGGCACCTTCGAGCACGGTCAGTCCGTTCTCCAACTCCCGCAGCAGGACGGCCTGTTCGACGCCGAGAAGATCGCCTCCATCCGTGAGCGGCTGCTCGACAGCCGGAGCCGGCGCCCCGCCCCCGGCCGCGACGACAAGGTGGTCGCCGCCTGGAACGGGCTCGCCGTCGCCGCCCTCGCCGAGACCGGCGCCTACTTCGACCGCCCCGATCTGGTCGAGGCCGCGGTCGGCGCCGCCGATCTGCTCGTACGGCTGCATCTGGACGAGCAGGCCCGCCTCGCCCGTACCAGCAAGGACGGCCGGGCCGGTGCCAACGCGGGGGTGCTGGAGGACTACGCCGATGTCGCCGAGGGCTTCCTCGCACTCGCGTCGGTCACCGGCGAGGGCGTCTGGCTCGAGTTCGCCGGGTTCCTGCTCGACCACGTCCTGGCCCGTTTCGTCGACGCCGAGTCCGGCAGTCTCTACGACACCGCCGCCGACGCCGAGCAGCTGATCCGCCGGCCGCAGGACCCCACCGACAACGCCACGCCGTCCGGCTGGACCGCCGCCGCGGGCGCCCTGCTGAGCTATGCCGCCCACACCGGCGCCGAGCCCCATCGGGCCGCCGCGGAACGGGCGTTGGGCGTGGTCAAGGCGCTCGGGCCGCGGGTGCCGCGTTTCATCGGCTGGGGGCTCGCCGTCGCCGAGGCCCTCCTCGACGGGCCGCGGGAGGTCGCGATCGTCGGCCCGTCGCTCGACGACCCCGCCACAAGGACCCTGCACCGCACGGCACTTCTGGGCGGCGCCCCGGGCGCGGTCGTGGCCGTAGGGCCTCCGGAGAGTGACGAGTTTCCGCTCCTCGTCGACCGGCCGCTCCAGCAGGGTCAACCTGCGGCTTACGTCTGCCGCAACTTCACCTGTGATGCCCCGACCACCGACCCGGACCGGTTGCGCACCGCGCTGACCAGCTGAAACGCCGTCAGGCGAGGGGGTGGTCACGCAATCGCTGTTCGAATTGCTCACTCGCGGGCTCGTTGTCAGGAAACGCGCTCTTCATGGAAACGGACTGCGGACTTCACAGATCAGCCTTAATGTCTACACAGTTCCGCGACAGATGTGACGTCTGTTGCGGCAGGGGGCATTGGGGATCTGGGGGGATTCTGTTGCTGACGTCTGTCTTCATCGCTGCCGTCTCACTGGCCTTGTTCTGGATGGCGGCCTTCACCCTGTGGTGGCAGATGCACGCGTGGCGCACGCCCGAAGTGCTCGCCTCCACCCGGTTCAGCAGACCGGACGGGGACGAACACGTGTCGTTCTCGCTGCTGCTGCCGGCGCGGCACGAACAGGCCGTGCTGGACCACACCATCCAGCGCCTGCTGGAGTCCACGCACACCGACTTCGAGATCATCGTGATCGTGGGTCACGACGACCCCGAGACCACGGCGGTGGCCGAGGCGGCCGCCGAACGCGATGCGCGCGTCCGTGTCGTCGTCGACACCCACGAGAAGAAGAACAAGCCGAAGGCCATGAACACGGCGCTGCCGCACTGCCGCGGTGATGTCGTCGGGGTCTTCGACGCCGAGGACCAGGTCCACCCCGAGCTCCTCGCGCATGTCGACCACGCCTTCCGCACCACGCACGCGGACGTGGTGCAGGGCGGCGTCCAGCTCATCAACTTCCACTCCAGCTGGTACTCCCTGCGCAACTGCCTGGAGTACTTCTTCTGGTTCCGCTCCCGGCTGCATCTGCACGCGCAGAAGGGGTTCATCCCGCTCGGCGGCAACACCGTCTTCGTACGGACGGACGTGCTCAGGGAGGCCGACGGCTGGGACCCCAACTGCCTGGCCGAGGACTGCGACCTGGGCGTACGGCTGTCCAGCGTCGGCAAGAAGGTCGTCGTCGCCTACGACTCCGACATGGTCACCCGCGAGGAGACACCCGGAAGCCTCATGTCGCTGCTGAAGCAGCGCACCCGCTGGAACCAGGGCTTCCTCCAGGTCTACCGGAAGAAGGACTGGAAGCAGCTGCCGGGCTTCGGGCAGCGGCTGCTCGCCCGGTACACGTTGATGACCCCGTTCCTGCAGGCCTTCTCCGGGGTGGTCATCCCGCTCAACGCGGCGGTCGCGCTCTTCCTGGACGTGCCCGTCGGAATCGCCTTCCTCACCTTCCTGCCGCTGGTCACCGCGGCGGTCACCTTCGTCTTCGAGGTCGTCGGACTGCACGACTTCGGCAAGCAGTACGGGCTCCGCGTCCGCCTCGTCCACTACCTCAAGCTGGTCGTGGGCGGCCCCTTCTACCAGGTCCTCCTCGCCGGGGCCGCGATCCGCGCCGTATGGCGTGAGCAGCGCGGCCGCAACGACTGGGAGCTGACCAGCCACGTCGGCGCACATCTGAACAACACAGCGGTACTCCGAGAGGACGTCCCTGCGTGACCTCCACCCTTCCCGCGGTGACCTCTCAGAAGGTCCCCGCGCAGCGCCAGCCTGCGCCCGAAACCGGTTCGACCGGCCCGACGGCGCCACCCCGACGCCTCCGTTCCTCCCGCCCCGACCTCCTGCTGTGCGGCGCGCTCCTCGTGGCGATCCTCGTCGTGCAGGGCTGGAACATCGCCGACTACCCGACGCTCAGCGACGACGAGGGCACCTACCTCGCCCAGGCCTGGGCGGTCCAGAAGGGCAGCGGCCTGGCCCACTACACCTACTGGTACGACCATCCGCCCCTCGGCTGGATCCAGATAGCCCTGCTCACCTGGATCCCGTCCTGGCTCAGCCCCGGCTCGATGACCGTCGGCTCCATGCGGGCGGTGATGCTGATCGTCTCCGCGGTCAGCGCGGTCCTCGTCTACGTCCTCGCCCGCCGCCTGTCGCTGCCTCGCTGGGCCGCAGGGCTCGCGATGGTCCTGTTCGGCCTCTCGCCGCTCTCCGTCGTCCTCCAGCGCGAGATCTTCCTCGACAACCTCGCGGTGATGTGGACGCTCCTCGCCTTCACCCTCGCCGCCTCCCCGAGCCGCCACCTCTGGCACCACTTCGGCGCGGGCCTCGCGGCCGCCACGGCGGTGCTCACCAAGGAGACGATGCTCGTCGTCCTCCCCGCGCTGTTCGTCACCATGTGGCGGCACAGCCACCGCGACACCCGCAAGTTCGCGGTGACGGGAGCCGTCACGGCCTGCGCCCTGATCGGTCTGAGCTACCCCCTCTTCGCCCTGCTGAAGGGCGAGTTGTTCCCGGGCGGCGGACACGTCTCGCTCTTCGACGGCGTCAAGTACCAGATGACCAGGCCGGGTTCGGGCTTCGTCCTCGACCGTGGCTCCGGCTCCTGGGGCGTCCTGCACTCGTGGCTCTACTACGACCGCGTCCTGCCGCTGGGCGGCCTCGCCGGCGCGCTGCTGCTGGTGGCCACCTGGCGCTGGTCGGTCACCGCCCGCGCCCTGGCCGGACCGGCCCTCACGGTCGCGATCCTCACCGCGCTGGCCCTGCGGCCCAATGGCTATCTCCCCGCGATGTACGTCATCCAGGCGCTGCCCTTCCTCGCCCTGGTCCTCGCCGGGGGCACCGCCTCCGTCGCGCACGCCGTGCTGCGCAGGTGGCGGCGCCCCGACGCACCGCGCTGGACGACGTACGGCCGCTACACCCTCGCCGCCGTCCTGGCGCTCGCCGCCGGCGCCTACGTCGTCCCGAAGTGGTACGACGGCGACCGCACCGCGGTCACCGCCGACGCCAACGCCCCCTACCGGTCCGCCTCCAAGTGGCTGGCCACCGAGGTCGCGCACCCGAAGGACACCCGCGTCCTGGTCGACGACGCGCTCTGGCTGGACCTGGTGCACGAGGGCTACCGGCCGGGACTCGGCGTCATCTGGTTCTACAAGGCCGACCTCGACCCGGCCGTGACGAAGACGATGCCGCACGGCTGGAAGGACCTCGACTACGTGGTCGCCTCCCCGACGGTGCGGCGCGACGCGGTGGACCTGCCCCACGTCAGGGCGGCCATCGAGCACTCCACTCCGGTCGCCACCTTCGGTACCGGTCCCGACCGCATCGAGATCCGGCAGATCCAGACCGCCTCCGGAGGCGTCCGATGACCCACGAGTACACCGCCCCCGGGGAACTCGACGACCCCGCCGTACGCGGCGCCGAAGTCGCCGAGCCCGGCGCCGTCACCCTCGTCGTGCCGACGTACAACGAGTCCGCGAACATCCGCGAACTCCTGCACCAGATCACCGAGTCGGTGCCGTCCCGGCTGCCCTGCGAGGTCGTCTTCGTCGACGACTCCACCGACGACACCCCCGAGGTGATCCACGAGGCGGCCAAGGACTGCCCCTTCCCGGTCACCGTGCTGCACCGGGAGGAGCCGGTCGGCGGGCTCGGGGGCGCGGTCGTCGAGGGGATGAAGGCGGCGGGCTCGGACTGGATCGTCGTCATGGACGGCGACTGCCAGCACCCGCCGTCCCTGGTGCCGGAGTTGGTGGCCACCGGCGAGCGCGCGAACGCCGGGCTGGTCGTCGCCTCCCGGTACATCAAGGGCGGCAGCCGCGCGGGGCTGGCCGGCAGCTACCGGGTGGCCGTCAGCCGCGGGGCCACCTGGCTGACCAAATGCCTGTTCCCGCGCAGACTGCGTGGCATCAGCGACCCGATGAGCGGCTTCTTCGCGATCCGCCGCAGCGACATCGCGGCCGAGGCCCTGAGGCCCCTCGGCTACAAGATCCTCCTGGAGCTGGCGGTCCGCAGCCGCCCCCGCCAGGTCACCGAGGTGCCCTTCGTCTTCCAGGACCGCTTCGCGGGGGAGTCCAAGTCGTCCGCGCAGGAGGGCTTCCGCTTTCTGCGCCATCTCGTCGGCCTGCGCACCGCCTCGCCCGTGGCGCGCATGGTGGCCTTCGGGCTGATCGGCGCGAGCGGCTTCCTGCCGAACCTGTTCGGGCTGTGGGCGCTGACGGTCGCCGGTCTGCACTACGTACCGGCCGAGATCCTCGCCAACCAGTTCGGCGTCGCCTGGAACTTCGTCCTCATCGAGCACCTGCTCTTCCGCGACCGCCGCGCACACCGGCGCTGGTGGGACCGCCTCGGCCGGTTCGCGCTGCTCGCCAACGCCGACCTGGTGCTGCGCATCCCGCTGATCGCGCTGTTCGTGAACCGGTTCGGGATGGGTGCGCTGACCGCCACCGCGCTCGCGCTGGTCACGACCTTCGTTCTGCGCTTCGTCGGGACCGAAGCGCTGGTCTACCTCCCGCGCAGGGGCCGCGGGAAGAGCACAGCAGCAAGGAGAGCCGTGTGAACCAATTCCGCAGGAGAACCGCACTGGTCGGGGTGGGGGCCCTGACCGCCGGTCTGCTCCTCACCTCACCCCAGCCCGCCGAGGCCGCCAACCTCGTCAAGAACCCGGGCTTCGAGACGGACGGCACGGGCGGGATGCCGTACTGCTGGGAGAAGTCCGGCTGGGGCGACAACGACTTCACCTTCGAGACGACGAGCGACGCCCACAGCGGGTCCAGGGCGATGAAGGTCTCGCTCACCCGCCGCGTCGACGGCGACCGCAAGGCGCTGATCACCGAGTCGACGGAGTGCGCGCCGGTGGTGACGGCGGGCAAGCAGTACGACCTGTCGCTCTGGTACAAGACGACCACACCGGACGCGAACATCACCCTGTTCCGGCACGACACCACGGCCGGCTGGCAGTACTGGACCGACCTCAAAACCCTGGAGATGCAGGGGAGCTGGACCCGGGCGACGGTCCGCACGCCCGAGGTCCCGGCCGGCACCGACCGCATCACCTGGGGTGTCTCCGTCTACGGCACCGGCTCGGCGACCACCGACGACTACACGATGGACCAGGTCCCCGACGTCACCCCGCCCGCCACCTGCACCGGCACGGCGGACGAGTGCGCGAACGGCCGCTGGGACGTGCTGCCCACGCAGAACCCGGTGCGCTCCATGCACTCGGTCGTCCTCAACAACGGCAAGGTGCTGCTGATCGCGGGCTCCGGCAACAGCGAGGAGAACTTCAACGCGGGCACCTTCACCTCCGCCGTCTACAACCCGGCCGACGGCTCCTACAAGGTCATCCCGACCCCGAAGGACATGTTCTGCTCCGGCCACATCCAGCTCCAGGACGGCCGGGTCCTCGTACTGAGCGGCAACAAGGCGTTCCCGACGGCGGACGGATCGCACGGCTACGAGGGCTACAAGGACTCGTACATCTTCGATCCGAAGACCGAGACCTACAGCAAGACCAACGACCTCAACGACGGCCACTGGTACCCGTCGGCGACCGAACTCGGCAACGGTGACGTCGTCTCCTTCGGTGGTCTGCGCGAGGACTCGACCGGCTCGGTGACCGCCGAGTACTGGTCGAACGCCCAGCAGAAGTGGCTGGCGCTGTGGCAGGTCAACCAGACCTGGTCGTACTGGGGTCTGTACCCGTCGATGATCCTGATGCAGGACGGCCGCCTGTTCTACTCGGGCAGCCATGTCTTCGGCAACAACATCCCCGGCACCGGCTCGGCGATCTACGACTACAACGCCAACACGGTCACGCAGGTCCCGGGCCTGCAGAACAAGGACCAGCGCGACCAGTCCGCGAGCGTGCTGCTGCCCCCGGCGCAGAACCAGAAGGTCCTCACCATCGGCGGCGGCAACATCGAATCCAACCCGGACGCCAACCGTCTGACGGACGTCATCGACCTCAAGCAGGCCAACCCGTCGTACGTCGCCGGGCCGCCGGTCCCGCAGGGCACGGTCGACCTCGGCAACGGCAAGATCCCCGAGACCGGCAACCAGGGCAAGATGTACGTCTCCGCGGTGCTGCTGCCGGACGGCAAGGTCCTGGAGACCGGCGGCGGTCTGCACAACCGGGCCAACCCGGTCTACGAGGCCTCGCTCTACGACCCGGACTCGAACACGTTCGACCCGGTGGCCGCCGACCCCGAGGCCCGCGGCTACCACTCCTCCGCGTTCCTGCTGCCCGACGGCCGGGTGATGGCGACCGGTGACAACCCGGGCAACGGCACCTGGAACCACAACGTGTCGATCTACACCCCGCCCTATCTCCTCAAGGGCGAGCGCCCGACGATCACTTCGATGATCAACACGGAGTGGCACTACGGCGACACCCAGCGGATCACCGTCGACCACCCCGTCGTCAAGGCCGAGTTGATCCGCCCGGCCGCCGTCACCCACTCCTCCGACCCGAACCAGCGGTTCGTCGACCTGCCGCTGTCCGTCGACGGCAACAATGTCGACCTGAACGTGACGAGCAACCCCAATGTGGCCCCGCCCGGCTGGTACATGCTCTTCGCGGTCGACGCCAACGGGGTCCCGTCGGTGGCCAAGTGGGTGCACCTCCAGGGCCCGCAGGCCCTGAGCGCCACCACCGCCGACGCCCACGTCCACTCCTTCGCCGACTCCCTGTCGGGCAAGGTCGCGGGGCCCGGCAAGAAGCGCACCTCGGTCAAGGTCCCCGTCACCGTCTCCGGCTGCGACCGGCACTACGGCTCGGTCAACGTGTGTGTGCCGACCGTGTTCCCGCCGGGCGTGAAGGCGACGGCCACGTCCCGCTGCACCTGGCTCAAGCAGAACCACTACGGCCGCCTGAAGGTCAACGGCAGGGACGACCCGCTCGGCCTCGACCCGAACAAGGACGGTCTGGCCTGCGGAAAGGCGGATCTGAGGAAGAGCTAGCCCGCGAACTCCTCCAGGGCGCGCTCCACGATGGCCACCAGCTGTTCGTGGTGCGCGCCCTTCCAGTAGGCGCGGCCGCAGTCCCGGCACTGCGCGAAGACGTCGTACGACCGGTGCGTGCCGCCGTGCAGCTGGTCGGCCACCTCTTCCTTGGTGGCCTCCTTCAGCAGCCCGTTGCAGGCGGTGCAGCGTGTCCAGGGCCTGAGTTCGGGCCGGAACCGGTCGAGGACGTCTCGGAGTTGGTCCTCGGGCCGGGTGCTGTAGACATACCCCCCGGCCCACAGCTCGCGGCGGCGCAGCAGGCCCCGGTCGCGGCTGAGCATGACCCGCTGCTCGGCGGCCGAGCGGGCGGCGAGAGCCGGGTCGCCGATGTCCTTCGACTCGTACGCCGTGTCCACACCGAGCAGGCGCAGCCGGCGCGCGAGTGTGCCGAGGTGGACGTCGAGGAGGAAGCGCAGGGGAGCGCCGGGGACCTGCTGGGGGCGGTCGACGGGCCGGACCTGCACGGTGTCGCCCGCGGCGGGGACGTACGAGTGCGGCACCTCGCGGCCGTTCACCCACAGCGTCCCGACCTCGGTCAGCGGGACGCCGGCCGACTCGACGACGTGGCCGAGGGAGGAGACGCCGTCGGTGGCGAGCCTCCGCTCCAGGTTGTGCTGGACGAACACGGCCAGGTCAGGGGCGAACTCGACATGGATCTCGGGACCGTTCACCCGGTCAGGATGTCACGGGAGGGGACGCCGGGCTCAGGGCTTTTCGGTGGGGAGACCGTGTTCGAGGACGTCCAGGGCGCGGTTCATGAGTGTCCCGAGATCGCCCGCGAAGTCGTTCTCCGCCCAGTACATGCTGACCTCCATGAGGCCGCCGATGAGGGACATCGCGTAGACGCGGACCTCGAGGCCGTCCGGGTCCAGGCCGAAGCGCTCGGCGATGGCCCCCCGCATCTGGCGCCCGCTCTCCGCCATGCTCTCGTACATCCGGGAACGGACGGCCGGGACCTGGACCCCGAGATGTGCCCGGAGCCGGATCACCTCGGGGCCCTCCCGCGCCATGAGGTCCAGCGCCTTGTGCACGATGTGCCGCACCGACTCGATCCACGACTCGTCGGCGGGCCGCGCCCGCAACTCCTCCAGCATCAGCGGGTCGTACGCGTCCGCGAGGACGATGTCCTCCTTGGCCGGGAAGTACCGGAAGACGGTCGACGGCGACACCTCGGCCCGCTCGGCGATCTGCTCGATGGTGGTGGCGTCGTAGCCCTGCTCCCCGATCAGCGCGTAGGTCGCCGTGCGGATCGCCTCACGTGTCTTGATCTTCTTGCGTTCGCGCAGGCCGAGCCGGGGGCGGTCGGCGGGGGAGAGGGGGGAACGTGCGGCCGTCATGCGGCTCATTGTCGGGCATCGGCCGCCGGGGCGACGCTGTGCGCCGCGACCACGGAGTCCCCGGCGGTGTCGGCGGCTTTGGCGGGCGGCCCGGTGACGTCGAGCGGGTCGCGGGGCAGGGCGGTGACCGAGAGCCACAGCGCGGTGTGGCCGTAGCCGGAGCCGACCAGGACGCCGCCCGTCATCGGCAGCAGGCGTACGCCGGTGCCGAGGGCGTCGCTGTCTGCTTCGGGCCTGCAGAAAGGGCCACGGCCTGGAAGCCGTGGCCCTGCGGTGCTGCGAGGTACTACCCGTGCTGGTACGCCACCAGCGAGATGCCGACGTAGTGGACGACGAACGCGGCGAGCGTGAACGAGTGGAAGACCTCGTGGAAGCCGAACCAGCGCGGTGACGGGTTGGGCCGCTTGATGCCGTAGATCACGCCGCCCGCGCTGTAGAGGAGACCGCCCACGATCACCAGGACCAGCACCGCGATGCCGCCCGCGCGCATGAAGTCCGGCAGGAAGAAGACGGCCGCCCAGCCCATCGCGATGTAGCAGGGGGTGTACAGCCAGCGCGGGGCGCCGACCCAGAAGACCCGGAAGACGATGCCCGCCGCCGCGGCACCCCAGATGCCCCACAGCAGCCACTGCCCCTTCGCCCCCGGCAGCAGCAGCATCGTCAGCGGTGTGTACGTGCCCGCGATGATCAGGAAGATGTTGGCGTGATCGAGCCTGCGCAGGACGCCGTCCATGCGCGGGCTCCAGTTCCCCCGGTGGTACAGCGCGCTCACGCCGAACAGCAGGCAGGCCGTCAGGGCGAAGATTCCGCAGGCGATGCGCCCTCTGGTCGAGTCCGCGAGGGCCGTGAGCACCAGGCCCGAGACGAGTGCGGCGGGGAACATGCCCAGGTGCAGCCAGCCGCGGAGCTTCGGCTTGATCGGCTCGGCGAGCTGCTGGGCGTGCTGCTTGATCTGGTGCGGGATGGAGGGCGCGTCGGAACCACGGCCTGCGGCCGGCGTGTCCGTTGGCGCGTCGGGGACGGGCGCAGTCATGCCCTGCATCGTACCTACGGGACCGTAAGTTGCGGATGAGTGCGGGCCGAGAACGGGCCAAGAGTGGCCATCATCTCACGGCAGTTGCGCCTGCGGCCGTCGGGCAAAAGAACCTTCAGATGAACTCAACGTGCACGCAAAAACACGCTTGGAAACACTCTCTCGCGTGACGATCCCCACTCCGCTCACCTGTGAGACCCTCTGGACATATGGGCACTCTCGTCGGATGATCAAATGAGTGCGGTCGGCACCGGATGAGCGCTGAAGATCCAGCCACGGAGCATCCGGGCCGCAGCCCCCACGGGGCCTCCAAAACAAAAATCCCTCATTTAGGAGCAATCGTGGCGCGCGACAACGCGGCTCCCACCGTCATCCCCACCAAGCATCAGGAACTGGTCTCGTGGGTGAACGAGATCGCCGAACTGACTCAGCCGGACAACGTGGTCTGGTGTGACGGATCCGAGGCCGAGTACGAGCGCCTGTGCGAGGAGCTCGTCGAAAAGGGCACGTTCAGGAAACTCGACCCGATCAAGCGCCCGAACTCCTACTACGCGGCCTCCGACCCGACCGACGTCGCGCGCGTCGAGGACCGCACCTTCATCTGCTCCGAGAAGGAGGAGGACGCGGGCCCGACCAACCACTGGAAGGCCCCCGACGAGATGCGGGAGATCTTCCAGGGCGAGAAGGGCGTCTTCCGCGGCTCGATGAAGGGCCGGACGATGTACGTCGTCCCGTTCTGCATGGGCCCCCTCGGCTCGTACCTCTCCGCGATCGGTGTCGAGATCACCGACTCCGCCTATGTCGCGGTCTCCATGCGCACGATGACCCGCATGGGCCAGCCGGTCCTCGACGAGCTCGGCTCCGACGGCTTCTTCGTCAAGGCCGTGCACACCCTCGGAGCGCCCCTGGAGGACGGCGAGAAGGACGTCCCCTGGCCGTGCAACTCGACCAAGTACATCTCGCACTTCCCCGAGAGCCGCGAGATCTGGTCCTACGGCTCCGGCTACGGCGGCAACGCGCTGCTCGGCAAGAAGTGCTACGCCCTGCGGATCGCGTCCGTCATGGCGCGCGACGAGGGCTGGCTGGCCGAGCACATGCTGATCCTGAAGCTCACCCCGCCGACCGGTGAGTCCAAGTACGTCGCCGCAGCCTTCCCGAGCGCCTGCGGCAAGACCAACCTCGCCATGCTGGAGCCCACGGTCTCCGGCTGGACGGTCGAGACGATCGGCGACGACATCGCCTGGATGCGCTTCGGCGAGGACGGCCGCCTGTACGCCATCAACCCGGAGGCCGGCTTCTTCGGCGTCGCGCCCGGCACGGGTGAGCACACCAACGCCAACGCGATGAAGACGCTGTGGGGCAACTCGGTCTTCACCAATGTGGCGCTCACCGACGACAACGACGTGTGGTGGGAGGGCATGACGGAGGAGACTCCGGCCCATCTGACGGACTGGAAGGGCAACGACTGGACGCCCGCGTCCGAGACCCCGGCCGCGCACCCCAACGCCCGCTTCACCACCCCCGCCGCGCAGTGCCCGATCATCGCGCCCGAGTGGGAGGACCCGAAGGGCGTGCCGATCTCGGCGATCCTCTTCGGCGGCCGCCGCGCCACGGCGGTCCCGCTGGTGACGGAGTCCTTCGACTGGAACCACGGCGTCTTCCTCGGCGCCAACGTGGCCTCGGAGAAGACCGCCGCCGCCGAGGGCAAGGTCGGCGAGCTGCGCCGCGACCCGTTCGCCATGCTGCCGTTCTGCGGCTACAACATGGGCGACTACATGGGTCACTGGATCGACGTGGCCAAGGACAAGGACCCGTCCAAGCTGCCCAAGATCTACTACGTCAACTGGTTCCGCAAGAACGACGAGGGCAAGTTCGTCTGGCCCGGCTTCGGTGAGAACAGCCGTGTCCTGAAGTGGATCGTCGACCGCCTCGACGGCAAGGCGGAGGGCGTCGAGACCCCGATCGGCATCCTGCCGACCAAGGAGGCCCTCGACACGGGCGGCCTCGAACTCTCCGAGTCCGACCTGGACTTCCTGCTCACGGTCGACAAGGAGGTCTGGCGCGAGGAGGCCGCCCTGGTCCCCGACCACCTCAACACCTTCGGCGACCACACCCCGAAGGAACTCTGGGACGAGTACCGGGCGCTGGTGGAGCGCCTCGGCTAGGCCCCACCCCCACAAATTCCGCGGTCGGCACGGATGCCCTGACCAGTGATCGTCACGGCCGGCCGCGGTGCGATTCGGCGAGGCCGCTTACAACGGCGTATGCGGCTCGTGGCCTGTCGTCGCCTTTCCGTCCGCCCCGACGGAAAGGCGACGACAGGCCTTCGTCGTTGGGGTGTCCGTGATCTGCGGGGTGCGGGGTCGTCGTGGCTGATCGCGCAGTTCCCCGCGCCCCTGAAGGCCCGCTGGACCGCAGTGGCTTTTCAGGGGCGCGGGGAACTGCGCGACAAGCCACAACGAACCGGCAGCCGCAGTCAGTCAGGAACCCCAAGGGCGAACAGGCGCCGCCGCCCGAGCCAACGCAGTGCTGTGGCACCCGGTCCGCGCGACGCTGCGGGTAGCACGCGGACCGGGGCCGTCGAAGGGAGCCCCCAGGGCTCAGCGGGACGCGAGTTCGCGCGGCTCCAGCGCCGCCGCATGTACGTCCATCTGCTCGGCGGCGAGAATCGCGGCCGCCGTATCCGCACGAGACGCCGCCACGACCAGCGCGCGTCCTGCGAGGGCGTGGGCCCGCTGGTGCAGCGCCTTGAGGTCGTCGGCCGGTGCCGCGGCCATGCGGACCGGCGCAACACCGCCCCGCAACCGGGCCACCTGCCCGGCGAGCCGCTCGGCCGCCGTGTCCAGCTCCTCGGACGGGGCAGCCGCCCGCAACTCGTCCGTGACAGCGAGCAGCGCCCCGAGATGGCCCGCGAGCTGGATGTCCAGCTCCTCCTCACGGGAGCGGTGCGGAAAGTCGGAGGTGGTGCCGGCCATCGCGCTGTGGACAGATCCCTTGCGGGAAGGAGGTGTGCGGATCGGTTCGTACATGGATGGCCTCCCGTGCTGTCAGGAAACCATCCTAGCTTAGATTCCGTCTAAAGTTGGCTGTAGCCGTCGAGGAAGTTCCCGATCCGGGTGACCGCGTCCCGCAGATCCCCGACCGACGGCAGGGTCACGACCCGGAAGTGGTCGGGCTCGGACCAGTTGAAACCGGTCCCCTGCACGACCATGATCTTCTCGCGGCGCAGCAGGTCCAGGACCATCCGCCGGTCGTCCTTGATCTTGAACACCTTGGGGTCGAGGCGCGGGAAGAGATACAGCGCGCCCTTCGGCTTCACGCAGGTCACGCCCGGGATCTGGGTGAGCAGCTCGTACGCGACGTCCCGCTGCTCCTTCAGCCGGCCGCCCGGCAGCACCAGGTCGTTGATGGTCTGCCGCCCGCTCAGCGCGGCGACCACGCCGTGCTGCCCCGGCATGTTCGCGCACAGGCGCATGTTCGCCAGGATCGTCAGACCCTCGATGTACGAGTCCGCGTGCGCGCGCGGTCCGGAGATCGCCATCCAGCCCACCCGGTAGCCCGCCACCCGGTACGCCTTCGACATGCCGTTGAAGGTGAGGGTCAGCAGGTCGGGGGCGACGGCGGCGGTCGGGGTGTGCGTGGCGCCGTCGTAGAGGATCTTGTCGTAGATCTCGTCCGAGCAGACCAGCAGGTTGTGGCGGCGGGCGATGTCGGTCAGGCCCTTGACCATCGCCTCGTCGTAGACGGCCCCCGTCGGGTTGTTGGGGTTGATGATGACGATCGCCTTGGTGCGGTCGGTGACCTTGCGTTCGACGTCGGCGAGGTCGGGCATCCAGTCGGACTGCTCGTCGCAGCGGTAGTGCACGGCCGTGCCGCCGGAGAGCGAGACGGCGGCGGTCCACAGGGGGTAGTCGGGCGACGGTACGAGGACCTCGTCGCCGTCGTCGAGCAGGCCCTGCATGGCCATCACGATCAGCTCGGAGACGCCGTTGCCGACGAAGACGTGCTCGACGTCGGTCTCGATGCCGAGGGTCTGGTTGTGCATGACGACCGCCCGGCGGGCGGCGAGCAGACCCTTCGCGTCGCCGTAGCCGTGCGCCGACGACACGTTGCGGAGGATGTCCTCCAGGATCTCGGGAGGGCATTCGAAGCCGAACGCCGCGGGGTTGCCGGTGTTCAGCTTGAGAATGCGGTGACCGGCCGCTTCCAGCCGCATCGCCTCCTCGAGCACCGGGCCCCGGATCTCGTAACAGACGTTGGCGAGCTTGGTCGACTGGATCACCTGCATGTCTGGGAGCTTACGGCCCGGTAACGCTTCTTGGCCCGTGTTATCCGCCACGTGAGACATGGGGTTTGGGTCGTTATCGCCGGTAGCTGTCCCACGGGCCCCGCCCGTCTCTACAATGCGCGGTCATGTCCAGGCCACCCGAGTACGAAGACGCGGCACCCCAGGGTCCGCCGAACGTGTATCACCCGCAGCCGGAGTCGGTCCCCTACGAGGAGTATGCCGATCCGGCCGTTGCGCACGGGTGGCTCAACGCGTATGACGAGACCCGGGAGATGCCTCCGGTGGTGGACGAGGCACCCGTGCCCCCGCCGGCGAAGGCGCCCGTGTCCCCGTCGGCGAACAGGCCCTCCCGGCGGAAGCCCAGGCGCTCCGCGGGGAGGCGGGCGAATGGTCGTCGGGCGTCTGACGGTCTGTGGGGGCTTGTCGCGCCCCGCGGCGGAGCCGCCAATCGATACAGCCCCGCGCCCCTGAAGGGGGTGTTGGTCGCCGGTGGTGTCGCTGTCGCCGTGATGGTGGGGCTCTCCCTCGCCGGGTCTTCCTCCGGGCCCTCCGGTGGCGCCCAGGGCAAGGAGGAGAGTGCCGCGCCGACGGTCGGTGACTCCGCGTCGCCTACGGCTTCCGAGGACGCGGGTCCCCCTGTCGGCGGCGGGGCCGAATCGCCCCCGGCGGCCTCCCCGAGCCCGAGTGTCTCCCCGAGCCGTACCGCGTCCGAGGGCGCGACCCGGGACCCCTCGGCCGGGGCTTCCACCGTGGGTGCCACGGCGACGCCCACTGCCACCGTGAGCGCATCGGGCCCGGGCCGCGCCGGCGGCAAGCCCGGACATGGGCAGGGCGGCACGAAGGGTCCCAAGCAGCCGTAGGGCCGGATGGGTTCTTGCCCAACCACCCCTGTCCCCTCACAATGCACATGTCAAATCTATGGGCGGCCGGAAAATCTCCGGTCGCCCAAGTCGCAAGAGGGGACCCCCACATGAAGAAGCCTCTCCTCGCCGTGCTCTCGGCCCTGGTGATAACCGGGGCGGGCATGGCACCCGCGGTCGCGGCGCCCCTGCTCACGGGCGGCGCGGCCACCAACACGACGACGAAGACGGCCACGCCCACCATCAAGGCCGTCAACTTCGCCGGCACCGTGGCGCTCAGCAACTGCTCCGGTTCCGTCATCCGCTTTCCCAGCTCCGCGGACACCGACCCGGCGCTCGTCATGACCAACGGCCACTGCCTGGAGACCGGGTTCCCGGCGGCGGGCGAGGTCATCGTCGACCAGGCCTCCAGCCGTAGCTTCAGCCTGCTCAACGCCTCGGCCACCAAGGTCGGAACGCTGCGCGCGAGCAAGGTGGCGTACTCGACGATGACGGACACGGACGTCACGATCTACCAGCTCACCACCACCTACGCGAAGATCAAGAGCACGTACGGCATCAGCCCGCTCACCGTGCAGGACACGCACCCGACCGCGGGCACCGCGATCACGGTCGTCTCCGGCTACTGGAAGAGGACGTACGCCTGCAACATCGACGGCTTCGTCTACCGCCTCAAGGAGGGCGAATGGACCTGGAAGGACTCGGTCCGTTACACCTCCGCCTGCCAGACCATCGGCGGCACCTCGGGCTCGCCCGTCGTGGACAACGCCACCGGCCAGGTCGTCGCCGTCAACAACACCGGCAACGAGGACGGCGAGCGCTGCACCGAGAACAACCCCTGTGAGGTCGACACGAGCGGCAACGTCACGGTCCGTGAGGGCACCAACTACGCCGAGGAGACCTACCAGATCCCGGCCTGCTTCACCACCGGCAACAAGCTGAACCTGAGCGCCAGCGGCTGCACCCTGCCCAAGCCGTAGTCCCGTGGCTCACCGCCGGGTGGCGTTCCGTCGCACGGGACTGCGACGGACCGCCCGACCTGCCAGTACGTCCGTCCGCCGGCCGTCCTCCATGACGAACCGGCCGTCGACGAGGACGTACGGAATGCCCTTCGGAAGCGTGCGCGGATTCTCGTACGTCGACCCGGCGGCCACCGTCTGCGGGTCGAACAGCACCAGGTCGGCCCGGTAGCCCTCGCGGACCAGGCCCCGGTCCGGCAGTCGCAGCCGGGCGGCGGGCCGTGAGGTCAGACGGGCGACGCACTCCTCCAGCGACAGCACCCCCAACTCCCGTACGTACCGGCCGAGATACCGCGGGAAGGTGCCGTAGGCGCGCGGGTGCGGTTTCGTGCCCTGGAGGATGCCGTCCGAGCCGCCGGTGTGGACGCGGTGCCGCATGATCGCCCGGACGTTCTCCTCGTGGCCCACGTGCTGGAGGATCGTCGAGCCCAGCCGGTCCGCAAGCAGCAGATGACGGGCGGTGGCCCAGGGGGACTCGCCCCGCGCCTCGGCCGACCGCAGGATCGTACGGCCGACGAATTCGGCCAGCCCCGTGTCCGCCACGCCCGAGATCTCGATCGTGTCCCACTCGACGGGCACGCCGTGGCAGCCGTCCGCGCCCACGACCTCCATGTGGTGCCGGATCCGTTCGGCCGTCTCGTCGTCCGCCAGCCGCTTCAGGATCGCCTCGGGGCCGCCCTCGCTCGCCCAACTCGGCAGCAGCGCCACGAGAGTGGTGCAGCCGGGTGTGTAGGGGTATGTGTCGAGGCTGATGTCGGCCCCGGCCGCCAGCGCCTCGTCCAGCAGGGACAGCAGCTCCGGTGCCCGGCCCTCGTTCACACCGAAGTTCATGGTGGCGTGTGCCAGGTGGAGCGAGCAGCCCGCCTGACGGGTCAGGGCCACCATCTCCTGGTACGCCTCCAGGGCACCCGCCCCGTACGAGCGGTGATGGGGGCAGTAGTAGCCGTCGTACTCGGCCACCACCCGGCACAGCTCGGTCAGTTCGGCGTCCTTGGCGTACATGCCGGGCGTGTAGGTCAGCCCGGAGGACATGCCGACCGCGCCCTGCTCCATGCCCTCCGCGACCAACTGCCGCATCCGGTCGAGCTCCTGCGGGGTCGCCTCGCGGTCCTCCCAGCCGACGGCGAGCATGCGGACCGTCCCCTGCGGGATCAGATAGGCCGCGTTCACCGCGATCCCCTGATCCAGCCGGTCCAGGTACTCGCCCACCGAACGCCAGTCGAAGTCGATGTCGTCGCCGTACCCGTTCCAGCCGGTGATCGCGCGGCGCACCTCGGCCAGCGTGCGGTCGTCGACGGGGGCGTACGACAGCCCGTCCTGACCCAGCACCTCCAGCGTGACCCCCTGTGCGGCCTTGGCGCTGTGGTCCGGGTCCCGGAGCAGGGCCAGATCGCTGTGGGCGTGCATGTCGACGAAGCCGGGGGAGAGGACCAGCCCCTGAGCGTCCAGCTCCCGGCGCGCCTTCGGGCGCAGGCAGCCCGCGGCGGCCGCCTCCTTGACGATCGAGACGATCCTGCCGCCGTCGACCACCACGTCCGCCCGGTACGACGGCTCACCGCTGCCGTCCACGACCTCCGCGTCCCGGATGACCAGCTCTTCCACGGCCCGCCTCCTAGAAGAAGGTGCGGATGTAGTCGACCACCGTGCCGTCCGCCTGCGCCACCGGGATCAGCTGCCACTTGTCGAAGGAGGTGCACGGGTGGGACAGACCCATGCCCAGCCAGTCCCCGACCTCCAGATCCGCCTCCTCCGTCGTCCGCAGCCAGGCGTGCTGGTCCGACAGTGCGGTCACTGAGACGCCGGTCGCCGGACGCTCGACGCCGTCCCGCCGGACGACCTGGGCGAAGGGGAGGTCGAGGTCGTACGCCGCGTCGCGCTTGCCCGCGTTGACGAAGGCCTGCTCGGCGGTGGGCCGGGAGACGACCTGGGCCCAGAGCCGGAAGGCGGGCTCCAGGGCACCCTCCTCCGGAACCCGGTTGAAGGGGGTGAGCTTGCGGTAGTGGCCGTCGTCGTGCGAGACATAGGCGCCCGAGCGCAGCAACTTCAGCACCGGGGCGGAGAGTTCGGGGATCTCGGCGAACACGTCCGCCACCGCGTCGAACCAGGCGCTGCCGCCCGCGCTCACGACGATCTCGTCAAGCCCCGCGAACCGCCCCGCCTTGTCGAAGTCCACGGCCAGCGCCACCAGCCGGCGCAGCCAGGCGTGCACCCGCTCCGGGTCGGCCCGTGGGACCTCGCCCTCGTAGCCCGCGACACCGACGAGCCGCAGCGTCCCCGTCCCGGACACGGCATCGGCGATCGCCGCGCACTCCGCCTCCGTACGCACCCCGGTACGGGCGCCCGCGCCGGCCCCCAGCTCGACCACGACGTCCACGGGGCGGTCGGCGCCCCGGAGCGCCGCGTCCATCAGCTCCACCCCGCGCACGGAGTCGACGTAGCAGACGAGACGGAACTCGGGGTCGGCGTCGAGCTCGGCCGAGATCCAGCGCAGGGCGGCCGGGTCGACCAGCTCGTTGGCGAGGAAGACCCGCTGGATCCCGAACGCCCGCGCCACCCGCACCTGGTGCGGGACGGCCAGGGTGATGCCCCAGGCGCCGCGCTCGATCTGCTGCCGGAAGAGCTGGGGGGCCATGGTGGTCTTGCCGTGCGGGGCGAAGGCGAGGCCGTGGCGGGTCGCATACGTGTCCATCAGCGCGAGGTTGTGCTCCAGGCGCTCGGCCGACAGGGCGAGCACGGGGGTCGCGAAGCCGCCGGTGAAGAGGTTGCGGCGCTGGGCCGCCAGCTCGCGGACGGTCAGTCCGTCGGCGTCCGGCGGGAGGCCCTTGAACCGGTGGTCGACGCGTTCCCCGGCGAGCCGGGCGAGATCTTCCGTACCCATAGAGGCCTCCTGATCAGGTATGTTGCAGTAATTGCAACGCTCATTGCATATATCGCTCACCGGTGTCTAACATCTCGGCCAACGCGGGGTCAACGACCGTCCGCCCGCCCGCCAACCACCGAGGAGTTACGACGATCGTGACCGCGACCGGACCTTGCAACGCCCCCGGCGGGGCCGATGCCGTCGAGGTCGTCGATGTCGTCGCGCTCGGCGAGTCCATGGTCACCTTCCTGCCCTCCCGTCCCGGCCGCCTCGCCGACGTCCCCTCCTTCGACCGCGCCATCGGCGGCGCGGAGTCCAACGTGGCCTGCACCCTCGCGGCCGCCGGGCACTCCGTGCGCTGGGTCAGCAGAGTCGGCGCCGACGGGTTCGGCGACCACCTCGTCGAGGCGATCGGGGCGTACGGCGTCGACGTCACCGCCGTACGACGGGACCCGGCACGCCCGACCGGCATCTACTTCCGCACGGCCGGCGACCGGTCGACCGCCGCCCACGAGGTGGCGTACTACCGGACCGGCTCCGCGGCCTCCGCGATGACGGTCGCCGACACGGACCTGGAGGCGGTGCGCGCGGGCCGGGTGCTGCACCTGTCGGGGATCACGGCGGCGCTGTCGGAGGGATGCCTGGAGCTGCTGCGCGAGCTGACGGCACCCCGGGCCGGCCGCCCGCTGATCTCCTTCGACGTCAACTACAGGCCGGGCCTGTGGCCGGACACCGACGGAGCGGGGGTACTGCTGGAACTGGCGCGCGGCGCCGACATCGTGTTCGTGGGGGTGGACGAGGCGGAGGAGGCGTGGGGGGTGACGGGCGGCCCGAACGCGGTTCGCACCGTACTGCCGGAGCCGCGGGTGTTGGTGGTGAAGCAAGGGAGCGTGGGGGCTACCGCTTTCGTGTCGGCTGCGGGTGGTGGTGGGCTGGTCGCGCCCCGCGGCGGAGCCGCTGATCGACACAGCCCCGCGCCCCTGAAACAGGCGCAGCCTGCGGGCAGTCGTGCCGCTGGGGCGGCTCCCGACCCACAGACAGGCGGCACCCCGTCAGCGCGGGCGAGCGACACCTCCCCCCGCCCAGCCCCGACCCCGGGCACCTTCGTTCCCGCCCTCGCCGTGGACGTCGTAGCCACCACCGGCGCCGGAGACGCCTTCGCCGCAGGTTTTCTCTCCGCCACCCTCCGCAACCTCCCCCTGAGGGACCGCCTACGCCACGGCCACCTGACCGCCGCAGCCGCCCTCACCGCCCAAGGCGACCTCGCCCCACCCCCCACCCGCCACCACGCCGACCGCCTCGCCGCCCTCGACGACCTCGCGTGGGGGAAACTTCGACTCGGCCCCGGCTGGACGCAAGCCGATGATCACGCCATGGAACGAGCCGTCGATCGGGCCGACGAGGAGGTACGTACGCCATGAGCCAGACCGTCGACCGCGCGCTCAGCATCCTGCCGCTGCTCGCCGAGGGCCCCGCCGACCTCGGCCAGGTCGCCGACCGCCTGGACGTGCACAAGTCCACGGCCCTGCGCCTGCTGCGCACGCTGCACGAGCACGGCCTCGTCTACCGCCAGTCCGACCAGCGCTACCGCCTCGGCGCCCGCCTCATCGCCCTGGCCCAGGAGGCCATGGAGAACCTCGACATCCGCGAGATCGCCCACCCCCACCTCGTACGCCTCAACGAGCAGTGCGGGCACACCGTCCATCTCGCCGTGTACGAGGAGTCCGAGGTCCTCTACATCGACAAGGTGGACAGCCGCTACCCGGTCCGGATGTACTCACGGATCGGCAAGCCGGTCGCGATCACCGTCGCCGCGGTGGCGAAGCTGCTCCTCTCCGACCTGCCCGAAGGGGAGCGCCGGGCGCTCGCCGACAAGCTGGACTACCCCATGTACACCTCCCGTTCCACCCCCAACGCCCCCGCTTTCCTGCGGGAGTTGGACAAGGTGCGCGAACAGGGGTGGGCCACCGACCTCGGCGGCCACGAGGAGTCCATCAACTGCGTCGCCGCACCGATCCGCGGTGCCGACGGCCGGGTCGTCGCCGCGATGTCGGTCTCCGCGCCGAACGTCGTCGTCACCGCCGACGAACTCCTCACCCTGCTCCCCCTGGTGCGCCGCACGGCCGACGCGATCAGCGGGGAGTACTCCGGAAGAACGCCAGTGAAGGACAGCCAGTGACCGAGAAGATCGCCCTCACCCCGAAGACCCACACCACTCCGCCCGCGAAGTTCTCCCACGGCGTCAAGAAGGGCAACATCCTGCAGGTCGCCGGCCAGGTCGGCTTCCTGCCCGCCGAGGAGGGCAAGCCCCCCGCGCCCGCCGGCCCCACCCTGCGCGAACAGACCCTCCAGACCCTCGCCAACGTCAAGGCGATCCTGGAGGAGGGCGGTGCGAGCTGGGACGACGTGATGATGATCCGCGTCTACCTCACGGACGTCGACCACTTCGCCGAGATGAACGCCCTCTACAACACCTACTTCGAGGAACAGGGCCTCACCCAGCCGCCCGCCGCGCGCACGACGGTCTACGTCGGTCTGCCCGCGGGGCTCCTCATCGAGATCGACGCGCTGGCCGTACTCGGCTGACGCGCCCTCAACTCCCGCACGCCGTACGCACTCACGGTGCGGCGCCCGTCATCCCCTGGGCGCCGTGCCGCGATCCCCCCTGCCCGAAGGCCCATGCATTTACGTAGAGGACCCCCAAATGTCCCTCCCGCTCGCCGCAACAGCCCCGGCCCCCGTGCCCCCACCCCACACCGGAGGCCTGCTCCTGCTGGTCGACGGAACGGCCGGCCTCCTCACCGTCGCCGCCATCGGTATCGCCCTGCTCCTCTTCCTGATCATCAAGGTCAGACTCCAGCCGTTCGTCGCCCTGCTCGCCGTCTCCATAGCCGTCGGCCTGCTCGCCGGCCTCTCGGTCACCGAACTCTTCGGCACGGTCCAGCGTTCGGACGCGGTGTCCACCATCGAGACCGGCATGGGCGGCATCCTCGGCCATGTCGCGATCATCATCGGCCTGGGCACGATGCTCGGCGCGATCCTCGAAGTCAGCGGTGGCGCGGAGGTGTTGGCGTCACGCCTGCTGGGACTCTTCGGAGAGAAGCGGGCGCCGCTCGCGATGGGCCTGACAGGCCTCATCTTCGGCATCCCGGTCTTCTTCGACGTGGGCATCTTCGTCCTCGCACCCCTCGTCTACGCGGCCGCCAAGCGCTCCGGCAAGTCGATCCTGCTGTACTGCCTGCCCCTCCTGGCGGGCCTTTCGATGACCCATGCCTTCCTGCCCCCGCACCCGGGCCCGGTGGCCGCGGCCGGCCTGCTCCACGTACAGCTCGGCTGGGTCATCCTGATGGGCATCGTCTGCGGCATCCCTGCGGTACTCGCCGCCTGGGCGTTCTCCGCGTGGATCGGCCGCCGCATCTTCGTCGCCGTACCGCAGGACATGGTGGAGGCGGCGGCCGAGGCCAAGCTGGCAGTCATCAACGAGCAGCGCGAGCAGGGCGTCGAGCCGCGCGAGCACCCGGTGCCGCTGGGCGCGGTGCTGGGCATCATCGGCACCCCGCTGGTCCTCATCCTCGCGGCCACCTTCTCCTCCATCGCGCTGGACCCGTCCACCGGCCGCTCCGTGATCGAGTTCTTCGGCCACCCCTTCGTGGCCCTGACGATCGCGCTGCTGCTGGCGTACTACCTGCTGGGCATCCGCCGCGGCTGGTCCCGCAGGTCGCTGGAGACGGTGTCCACGGCCTCGCTCAAGCCGGTCGGCAACATTCTGCTGGTGGTCGGCGCGGGCGGTGTCTTCGGCGCGATCCTCAAGGCGAGCGGCGTCGCGCAGGCCCTCTCGGACACCTTCCACGACGTGGGCCTGCCGGTGCTCGTCCTGGCCTATCTGATCTCCGTGGTCCTGCGCGTGGCCCAGGGCTCGGCGACGGTGGCGATCGTCACGACGGCCGGCATCGTCGCCCCCCTCCTCACCGAGGGCCACCACTCCCAGGCCTTCGTCGCCCTCGTCATCATGGCCATCTCAGCAGGCTCGATCTTCGCCTCCCATGTGAACGACGGCGGCTTCTGGATGGTGGCCAAGTACTTCGGCATCACGGAACGGGACACCCTGAAGACGTGGACCGTGCTGGAGACGGTGCTGTCGGTGGTCGGGTTCGCCGTGGCGGCGGTGCTGAGCCTGTTCGTGTAGGCGTCCGATGGCGGTGACTGCCGTGGCTGGGGCGTTCTGGTCCGGCCGCGGCGGCCGCTGCTGCCTTCGGGTCGTGTGCAGACCGCCGTTTCAGCGGGCTCGGTCTTCGCCTCGAGCGTCAATCGGTGGTGCCCGCGCCCGGAGGGCGCTGATGGATGCAGCGCCGTGGCGGCGGTGCTGAGCCTGTTCGTGTAGGCGTCCGATGGCGGTGACTGCCGTGGCTGGGGCGTTCTGGTCCGGCCGCGGCGGCCGCTGCTGCCTTCGGGTCGTGTGCAGACCGCCGTTTCAGCGGGCTCGGTCTTCGCCTCGAGCGTCAATCGTGGTGCCCGCGCCCGGAGGGCGCTGATGGATGCAGCGCGGTGGCGGCGGTGCTGAGCCTGTTCGTGTAGGCGTCTCATAACGAAGTTGGGGCCGACTGTGTCCGCCACAGGATCTTCGACCATACTGCCCGCTGTGGAGCAGCGCATAGGATCGAGCAGCCAGCCCCTGAAGGGCGAGCCCGTGACCGGTGCCGGATTCGACCCGGCCTTCATCCCCGGGCTCACCTCACCCGTCTCCGAGAAGCCGGAGGAGGCCGAGGCGGAAGACGCCGCGCCCGCCGAGCCGGAGCTCGGGAGCGAGGAGGTCGCGTCCGAGGGGGCGGAGTCCGAGGCCGAGGAGCAGGAGCCGGCCGCCGAGGACCGGGACTCCGCGGACGGTGACGAGGAGACGGCCCCCGAAGGGCCCGTCTTCGAGGCCTCCGACCGGCGCGCGAAGATCGTCGCCGATCACAGGGGCGTCCGGCTCAGCCTGGACGACCAGGAGTGCGAGTTCCGCTGGGACGAGATCGGCGCCGTGGAGACCGAATCGCCCCGCTTCGGCAAGCGGTTCACCATCACCGTCCACACCCCTGACCGCCGCTGGTACCCGATCGAGATCGAGGCGACGGCCAGGGCGCGCTTCAGCGAGTGGGACGAGCAGCTGGACGCGGTCCTCGACGCGTACTTCGAAGAAGGCGCCGAGGAAGCCAAGGACGGCGACGGCGCCGAGGACGCCGACTAGCCGCTAGCTGCAGTACTGGGCCGCCTTGCCGATGGACCGGTACATGCAGTCCGCGTTCTCCAGCAACTGCAGCACCGCGTCCCGGTTCCGTGACGTCTCCCGCTCGATGACCTCGTCGGGCGGGTAGAACCCGCCCCCGGAACTGTCCGTCGGGTACATCTCGAAGGTGTAGTCGAAGATCTTCTGACTGCCCCAGAGATAGTCGTCGATCGACCCGTCCGTGATGTACAGGTCGCTGGACTGCTCGGCGGTGTACCCGTTGCTCGCCGCCATCTTCTGCCCCACGGCCTTGAAGGCGGCGGCGTCGTCCGCCGTCATCCCGGTCGCGGTGTCCGAGTAGGTGTACCCGAACGGCCACAGCACCAGCTCGCTGTACGTGTGGAAGTCGATCCCGGCGGTGATCTGCTGCTTGCCGCCGACCACTCGGCTGCGTACGAAGTCGGAGACCACCTTCACCTCGGGCGCGGACTCGGCCGAAGCACCGCGGTAGGTCTCGGACGAGGTGGAACCCGAGGAGCCGCCGCAGCAGCCCCACTTGTAGTTCCAGTTCCGGTTCAGGTCCGTGCCGACGTACGAGGAGCCGGAGTTGGGCTGCCGGTTCTTGCGCCACGACCGGTAGGAGCCGGTCGCGATGTCGTACTCGCCGCCGTCCGGGTTGAGATCCGGCACGATCCAGATCTCGCGGCTGTTCACCAGGTTCGTGACACGGGAGTCGCTGCCGTAACCGGCCCCCAGCTCGCGCAGCAGATACAGCGCCATCTCCACCGTCAGGTGCTCACGCGCGTGCTGGTGGAAGGTGAACAGCACCTCCGGCTCGTTCTCGTCCGTCGCCACGTTGTCGCTGACCTTGATGGCGACGATGTCCCGGCCCTGGTACGACTTGCCGATCACCCGCTTGCTCATGATGTTCGGGTAGGCCGCGAGCCGCTGGTCGATCTCCGTGTTCATCTCGGCGTAGTTGTGGTACTTCGCGTCGGCCGAGGGGAAGTCGTAGAGCCGTACGTCGCCCGAGCCCGAGGAGCGGTCCGGCGCCGAGCCCAGCGGTGAGACGTCGTAGCCCTGCCGGCGGAGCGTGCTGATCTGTGCCGCCCGTCCGGAGACGACCACCGTCTCCTCGTCGGCCTCGTCCACGGTCACGCCGGCCGCGGCGATGGCGGTGCGGGTGACGGGGGTGTTGTGGTCGACGTGGATCTCGTACTGACGGATGTCGTCGGCCGAAGCTGCCGCCTTGTGGGCGCTGCTGGCCGTCGCCGAGACGGGTGCCGCGAGGGTGAGGGCGAGCAGGGCGGCGAAGGCGGCGGTGCGTCTGCCGCCGCGGGCGCCCGAGCCTCGTATCCGAAGTCGCATGAATTCTCCTAGGGAGGTGGGGTGGTTCAGTGCGACGTGCCTGTGAGGTACCTGTGCGGGTGCCGCCCCATCGTCACGGAATGGCATGGACAGGTCAAGGGAGCGAAAACCGGCCGGAGTGTACGCGCAGCCGTCACCGCAGAGGCGCCGTCCGGCGAAGTGCACCCGCGTGTGTGACCGGAACGTGCATATATGCCGATTGCGGAGAAGAGTGATGTTCCGCTTCACTCAGGTTCGCCTTGCGATGCCCGTGCCGGTCACGCTGGCCAGCCTGCTTTTCTGCTGGGGGTCCGGGGGTCGGCCCCCGGGAAATGCAGTCAGGGAGGCTGATCATGGGCGGATCGGCGCCGCGACGGGACCGTCACCTGCCGGTCGAGACGACCAGCTTCGTCGACCGGCGCGGCGAGCTGACCGAGGGGCGCGAACTGCTCGCCAGGGCGCGCCTGGTGACGCTGACCGGACCGGGCGGCGTCGGCAAGACCCGGCTCGCCGCGCGCATCGCGGCCCGCGTGGAACGGGCCTTCCCGGACGGCGTGCGCTTCGTGCACCTGGCCGGACTGCACGATCCGGCGCTCGTCCCCCTCACTGCCGCCGACGCGCTCGGCCTGCACGACCACTCCGCGCAGCCCCCGCTGGACGCCCTGGTCGAGCAGGTACGGGACCGGCGCCTGCTGCTCGTCCTGGACAACTGCGAACACCTGCTGCCCGCCTGCGCCGAACTCGCCGCCGCCCTGCTGCACGGCACCACCGGCGTCCGTGTCCTCGCCACCAGCCGGCACCGCCTCGCGCTCACCGAGGAACACCTCCTGGAGGTGCGGCCGTTATCCGTCCCCGACCCGGAGGGGGATCTCTCCGCTGCCGACGGCTACCCGGCCCTCGCCCTCTTCGCCGACCGGGCCGCCGCCGTGGTCCCCGGCTTCCGGCTGACCGCCGGCAACCGTGCCGCCGTGGCCCGCCTGTGCCGCCGCCTGGACGGGCTTCCGCTCGCCATCGAGCTGGCCGCCGTACGCATGCGCGTCCTCGGCGTCGAACAGCTCCTGGAGCGCCTCGACGACCGCTACCGCCTCCTCACGGCCGGCAGCAGCGCGGCCCTGCCCCGCCACCAGACCCTGCGCGCCGCCGTCGACTGGAGCCACGAACTGTGCACCGCCGAGGAGCAGTTGGTGTGGGCGCGGGCCTCCGTCCTGCCCGGCGGCTTCGACCTGGAGACGGCGGAGGCGGTGTGCGCGGACGACGAGCGAGGCGACAGGGGGGTCCCGCCGACCGGAGGCCGGGGGAAGGTGCGGTCACAGGACGTGCTGGAGGCGGTCGCGGGGCTCGTCGACAAGTCCGTGCTGGGGCGGGAGACGGGACCGGACGGGGTGCGCTACCGGCTGCTGGACACCCTGCGGCACTACGGCCTCGACGGGCTGCGGCGGCTGGAGGGCGAGGAGGACGCCACCCGGCGCCGCCAGCGCGACTGGATGCAGCGGCGGGCCGCCGACTGCGAACACGCCTGGTTCGGGCCCGGGCAGCGGCAGATCGTCGCCCGGCTGCGGGCCGACCAGGACGGCCTGCGCGCCGCCCTCGACTTCAGCCTCACGGCCCCCGGCGAACGCCTCTCCGCCCTGCGCCTGGCAGGCACCCTGTGGTTCTACTGGCACGCCTGTGGCGCACCCCGCGAGGGCCGCTACTGGCTGGAGCGGGCCCTCGACGCCAACCCCGAACCGACCGCCCTGCGGGCCCGCGGGCTGTGGGTGGCCGGCCTCCTCGCCGCCGCCACCCAGGACATGAGTGAAGGCCTGCGCCGCGCACGGGACGCCCACGCGCTGGCCGAGCACCTCGGCGACAAGGCCGAGGCCGCCCACGCCGAATACGTCATCGGCGTCATCCGCCTGTTCAGCAACGAACTGCCCGCCGCCCTCGACCACTTCGAGGCCTCCGTCGCCCGCGGCCCCGTCCCCGGCCAGCATCTCAGTCTGCACGGCCTCGACCAGGTCGAACTCGCCTGCGCCCTGGGCTTCCTGGGCCAGGCCGACCGCGCCGTCGAGGTCTGCGAACGGGCCCGCCGGCTGTGCGAGGAGCACGGCGAGGAGTGGGTGCGCTCGTACGTGCTGCGGATGCTGGCCCTCGCCCACACCGTGAGGGAGGACTGGGACGAGGCCGGACGGCACGCCCGCGAGGCCCTGCGCCTCAAGCTGGCCGTGCACGACGTCACCGGCATCGCCCTCACCCTCGACCTGCTGGCCCACATCGCGACCCGGGCGGGCGCCCACGAACACGCGGCCGCCCTGCTCGGCGGCGCCGACCGCACCTGGGCCGACATCGACCGGGACCGCTGGGGATCGACCTACCTGGGCGCCATCCGCCGGGACAGCGGCGAGCGGGTGTCAAAGGCCCTGGGACGGGCGGCCTTCGAGCGGTCGTACGAGAAAGGAGGCGCCCTCGGACTCGCGGAGCTCGTCGCGTATGCGACGAAGGACGAAGCGCCCCGACCCGCCACAGCGGCAAGGGAGACGAGAAGCCGACGCAGATCCCGGCCCCCGCAGGGCAGCACGCTCACCCGCCGTGAGACCGAGGTCGCCGAGCTCGTCGCCCAGGGCCTCGCCAACCAGCAGATCGCCGACCGGCTCGTCATCGCCCGCCGTACCGCCGAAGGCCATGTGGAACGCATCCTCAGCAAGCTGGGCTTCAGCAACCGCAGCCAGATCGCCGCCTGGGTCACCGCCCAGAACTGAGCCCCGTCCAGGCTCCCCTCCCGGCCCCCACACCCCCCGCAGAGCGGAGAACCATGACCAGCACACCACCCGCCCCCACCCCGTTCGACCACCGCATGGCCGTGTACGGCGCGGACGACGAGTTCGTGGCCGCCGCGCTGCCGTTCCTCCTCGAAGGCCTCGGGGCCCCCGGCGAACCCCCGCCGGTGGCCATCGCGGCCCCCGACAGGCTGGACCTGCTGCGCGAGGCCCTCGGCGGTGACACGAAAGGCGTCACCTTCGTCCCGCACACCGAGTGGTACACGGGCTCGGCCGCCAACGCCGTGGCCCAGGGCGCCGGTTACCTCGCCGCGCACGCCGGACCCGGCGGCCGTATCCACCTCCTCATGGAACCCGTCTGGAACGGCCGCGCAGGACGCTCCGTCCGGGAGACCACCGAGTGGATCCGCTACGAGGCGCTCGCCAACCTCCTCTTCGCACCCCTGGCGGCGACGGCCCTGTGCGCCTACGACACCCGCACCGCCGGCGCGGCCATCATCGAGGCGGCCCGCCGCGCCCACCCCGACACCGCCGTCTACGAGGACCCGGTCCGCCTCGCCGCCGAACTGGACTCCGTGCCGCTGCCGTTGCCCCCGGCCACCGCGGAACTGCTCAGGCAGCCGGACCCGGAGGCCGTACGCAGGGCGGCCGCCGCCCGTGGACTGGCGCCCGCGGACGCCGAGTTGTTCACGGAGGCCGTCACCGCGGCGGCCATCTCCCTCGGCTCCGTGACCGGCGCCCTGATGTGGGGCGAGGCACCCGCCTGCGTCTGCGAACTGCGCGCGTCCCGCCGTCTCGACGACCCGCTGGCCGGCTTCGTCCCCCCGCCCGTACCCGAACTGGAACCGGGCCAGGGCCTGTGGTTCACCCGGCAGGTCTGCGCCTACGTCGACGTCCGTGACGACGCCACGGGGACGACCGTACGGCTGCAGTACGGGTAACCGCTTGCCCCGTACGCAGGTATGGAAACAGGTAGTCCTCCCCGTTTGCCGCGGCACCGGGGAGGACACGCTGGAACCATGCTGGATCTCTCCGGGACCCCCCACCCGGACTCGGACGCTCAGTTCGCCGCGTACCCTCAACCGCCCTTGCGGGCAGGCCATTCGAGCGTGGAGTACGATCCCCGCCCGACCGCCGTCCGCGAGGCCCGCACCGAGGTCCGAAGACAGCTGGAGGTCTGGGGGCTGACCGACCGGGAAGACCTGGTGGACGTCGCCGAACTCCTCGTCAGCGAACTGGCCACCAACGCCCTGCTGCACTCCGCGAGCCGCTTCCGGCTCACCCTGTCCGCGGCGCACGGCGTCCTGCGCTGCGAGGTGCGCGACGGCGGCCGCCGCACCCCGCAGGTGCTTCAGGCGGGCGCCTCGGAGAGCGGCCGCGGGATGTTCCTGGTGAACGCGCTGGCCAGACGCTGGGGCTGCCACCAGGACGGACAGGGCAAGACGGTGTGGTTCGAGCTGGGCACCTGCGGGGCGGACGGCTGCGGCCGACGGGACCCGTAGCGGCAGGCCCCGCACACCGCCCCCTCGTCGCCCTCAGAGCCACCACTTCGGGCTGAGTGCGATCTCGCGGAGCTGCTTCATGGTCAGCGCGGGGGTCTTGCGGGTCGCGTCGTCGTTCGGCGCGCCGGAGTTGAGTTCGCTGATCACCACCCGCCGCCCGTCGGTCCGGAGGGTGTCGACGGTCCACATCACGGCTCCGGCGCCGCCCTTCTCGCTCGGCACCTGGTGGCCGGCGACCTTCGTCCCGTCGGCGAGGACCTCCGCGTCGGAGCCGAAGAGGTCGCCCTCGGCGTCCGACATATCGGGCTGGACGTTCACCTGGACGAAGTTCTTGCCCTTGCCGTCGTCGAGGACGAGGTAGCCGTATCCGGAGTCGTCACCGCTGTCGTCCGACACCTTGAACACCCCCTTCGGCAAGAGGGACTTGAGCGTGGGGGCGATCGCGCCGGAGCCGGCCGTCTCGGTCGCGCTCGGCTGCGGAGCCGGCTGGTTCGTGTCCGGGGGCATCGCGTCGACGGCGTCCCGCCAGGCACTGGCAGCCGCCAGTTTCCTCAACTGAGCGGCCGACAGGGGCGGTTCGCCCCGGCTGATCGGCGCGTCCTTCTCGGCCGCCGCGTTCCACTCGCTCACGCTCACATGCTGGCCCTCCGGCGTGACGAGCTCGGCGCTCCACCGCTTGGTGTCCACCCGCCGGTCCGGATACTCGTAGCCCTGCAGCACCATCACCACCGAGGCGTCCGGCAGCCGGGTCGTGCTGCAGGCGTCGTAATGGACGAACACCTTCCCCGGGCACTCGGTGGTCCCGCGCGCCTCGTCGCTCCCCGGCGCGACCCGCCCCAGGCCGACGCTGATGGCCGCCGGGCCCTTTCCGTCGTCGTACACGAGCTGCACATACGGTCCCGGCTGCTCGTGCGACCCGCGCGCTTCCGCCTTGCTGAACTTCCCTTTGGGGAGCAGCCCTTCAAGGGTGCGGATCATCTGGTCGGCGGAGACGGGGGAGGGGCTGGGTGCGGCGGTGGCGGTGTGGCTGCCGGTGCCGACCGATGCCCCGTCCTGGTGCGCCGGCGCGCCGCTGCCGGGCAGCAGCACCGCCCCGCCCACGCCGACGAGGGCGAGCGAGGCGACCCCGCCCACGACGGCGGCCCGCCGCCGCAGCAGCAGACGGCGCCGCCCCCGCAGCGCACCGGCGGTGACGAGCGCGGACCGGTCGGCCTCGAAGGTGTCGCCGGCCTGCCGCAGATCCGCCGAGAGCCGTTCCTCGAAGGGCCCGAGGGGATTGCCGTGCTGTTCGAAGGGCATGACGGACCACCGTTTCGCGAAATGGATGATGAAGAGGTGAGGTGGACGAGGCGCCGCTCAGGGGCGGGCGTACTCGCCGAGGTCCTCGCCGAGCAGCTCCCGCAGCCGTCCCAGGGCCCGGACGGACCGGGTGCGCACGGCCGCCGAGCTGGCGTTCATGGCCTGGGCGGTCTCCTCGATGGAGCGGTCCTCCCAGTACCGCAGGACGACCACGGCCCGGTCCTTGGCGGGCAGCCGGGCCAGGGCCTCCAGCAGGGTCAGCCTGAGCGGCATGTCGCGGCCGTCGGCGGGCATGTCGGGCAGCACGTCGGTGGCGCGCTCGGTGCTGCTGCGCCTGCGCTGATGGGTCAGGAACGTACGCATGAGGACGGTCTGCGCGTATCCCGCGGGATTCTCCACGCGGGACACACGCCTCCAGCTGACGTACAGCCGCCCGAGGGTCTCCTGCACGAGATCCTCGGCCAGATGCGTGTCACCGGCGGTCAGCAGACAGGCGGACCGGTACAGATGCCCGGCACGCACCGCAGCGAACTCCGCGTACTCGTCCGCACGCGCCCGTCTCATCCACGTCCCCCTGCCCACGGCACCGTACCGGCGCCGGCGTTCGACTGTTCTCACTTCATTGACGCGGTGGGGCCGGGGAAATGTTTCAGAGCAGGTGGTCCGCCTTGCCCGCCTTGATGTCGAGGATCATGGCGCGGAGGGCTTCGCGGGTGTCGGTGGGGGCGCCGTGCGTGGCATCAATCAGGAGAACAAGGAGCATCGGTGGCACTGACTCGCCGTATCGAACGACGCATCGCTGAAGAGTACGCAGAGGGCGATCGGCAGACCGTTGAAGAACTCATCCTCGAGCTCGTGGAGAGCTCGAAAGAAGAGGGGGGCGGGGAAAGGATCGCAGCTGCGACACTCATACACGGCCGGGGGCAAGTGGACAGGCTCCTCACCGCAGTCCAAGTGGCCCGTGAAGACTGGCGGGACATTCTGATGGGATCCGGGCTTGAGCGCGCTGACTGGCGTGATCGCCTGGCATCTGAATTCGGAGCTTGACGAGCGGAACCTGTCGTCCCTTGGGCTCGCGGTGACCGCCCCCCGTACGCGGGTGTGGCGCCGCCTGTCCGGCGGCGCCACACCGGCGTACCTCAGGTCAGGGCGCTACGGCAGGGCATGCACATGCGCCCCCACCGCACTCGACCACGAACCCCCCGCAGCCGCGTCCCAGTTGGTCGACCAGGTCATCGCGCCCCGCAGGTCGGGATACGTCTTCGACGGCTTGAAGGAGCCGCAGTTCGTGCCGGCCGTCAGGCAGTCGAGGGCGTTGTTCACGACCGTGGGGGACACGTAGCCGCTGCCCGCCGCGCTCGTCGAGGCCGGCAGGCCCAGGCCCACCTGGGACGGGGACAGGCCGCCCTGCAGCTGGATGCAGGCGAGGGCGGTGAGGAAGTCGACCGAGCCCTGGGAGTAGACCTTGCCGTCGCAGCCCAGCATCGAACCGCTGTTGTAGTACTGCATGTTGACGACCGTGAGGATGTCCTTCACGTTCAGCGCCGTCTGGAAGTACGCGTTCGACGTCGACTGCATGTCGATCGTCTGCGGGGCCATCGTGATGATCAGGGACGAGCCCGCCTTCGAGGACAGGGAGCGCAGGGCCTGGGACATGTACGTCGCGTTCAGGCCGTTCTCCAGGTCGATGTCGACGCCGTCGAAGCCGTACGTCTGCATCAGGGAGTACACGGAGTTCGCGAAGTTCGTCGCCGACGTCGAGTCGCTCACCGACACCGTGCCGTTCTGGCCGCCGACCGAGATGATCACCTTCTTGCCGGCCGCGTGCTTCGCTGCGATGTCCGCCTTGAACTGGTCCACCGTGTAGCCGCCGAGCCCCGCCGAGTCCAGGTTGAAGGTCACGGCGCCGGGCGTCGTCGTGGCGTCCGCGAAGGCCACGGCGATGATGTCGTACTGGGACGAGACGTCGGAGATCTTCTGGACCGTGGCGCCGTTGTTGAAGTTCTGCCAGTACCCGGTGACCGCGTGCTTGGGAAGGGCGGTGCCACCGCCGCCCCCGGAGGACGCGGTGGTCGTGCCCGTCACCGCCGTCGACTTCGCCGACTCGCCCGCCGAGTTGGTCGCCGTGACCTGGAAGGAGTACGACGTGGAGGCCGTGAGGCCGGTCACCGTCGCCGACGCGCCCGTCACCGCCGTCACCTTCGTGCCGTTCCGGTAGACGTTGTAACCGGTCGCCCCTGACACCGCGGTCCAGGACAGGGACACCGAGGAGGAGGTCGTGCCGGACACCGAGAGGCCGCCCGGCGCGGACGGGACCGTCGGCGCGGGATCGCCGCCTCCGCCGCCGTCCGGGCCGTAGACCGACACGTCGTCCGCGTAGTACGCCGCCTGGCCGTACCAGCCGTGCGTGTACACCGTCACGGAGGTCGTGGCCGAGCCCGTGGTGAAGCTCGTCGTCAGCTGCTTCCAGGAGGACGAGTCCGGGGTCCAGGTCGACACGTCCGTGGTGCCCGTGCCGGTCACGCCCAGGAAGGCGTAGCCGCCCTGCACCCAGGCGCTCAGCGAGTACGTCGAGTTCGGCTTCACCGCCACCGTCTGGCTGCACTGGGCGTCGTCCTGCCCGGCCGGGGTGGCCTTGAGCGCGGCCGCGCCGGCGTGCACGGGGGAGGAGACCGTCGTGCCGCTGCTCGCGGAACAGGTCCAGTTGCTCAGGCCGGACTCGAAGCCGGCGTTCCTGGCGTTGTTGACGTCCGCTGCGGACGCCTGGCCCGTGCCCGCGAAGGTGAGGGCGAGGGCGGCGGTGACGGCTCCTGACCAGAGCCGTGCTGTCGCAAGCCGTGCCGTGGATCGTCTCTGTGGGGACATGACAATAAGTTGGTCCAGACCAATTCGCCTGTCAAGAGGTCCAGACCAAATGGGCCGCGGGCTCGCTCGGGGATCGGCGAGATGCTCGAACCTGCCCCGTTTTGACGCAACTTGTGAAACGCCAGTTGCCCATCAGCTACACAAACGCTGTTCTCCGGCCACAGAGGCGTGGATACAGTGCTGAGGTAGTCACGGAGTGAAGTCACCTCGGTGTCCCGGAGTTACGCGCCGGTTCGCCGACGGGCGTACCACGGGGAGCTGCGCGTGCCAACTGCCATCGCCGTGACCAGTGCCGACATGGCGCTGCCACCGCAGGACGAGCGGACCCTGCCCGCCATCGTCCTGCAGGGCCTGGACAAGCAGCCGCTGGAGCAGGCGCTGGCGGGTGTGCAGAGCCTGATCGACCAGCACGGGCATCTGATCGTGGTCTGTTCACAGGCGGTCTCCGCGGAGACGGGCCGGCGGCTGCACACGATCCGCTCCCTGCTGGAAACCGACCGTATCGCCCTGTTCCGCCCCGCTCTGCCCCCGCTGGGACTGGCCGTCCTGGCCCGCCAGTTGAGGCAACTGGCCTCCTGCGACCTCAGCCCCGGAGTGCTCGCCTCCGCCGGCCGGCTCCTCACCCACTACATCCACGCGGGAGCACTGCTCGGCTCGGTCGCCCGCCTCGACCGCGTCCACGTCGGACTCAAGCAGCACGCCAAGTCCTGGGTTCCCGGCCAGCACTTCGCCGTACTCGCCCACCCCGAGCCGCAGTTGGTGAAGCTCGCCCCGGGCGCCGCCCTGCCGGGCCCGGAGTTCGGCACCTCGATGCTGGTCGCCAAGGGGCAGCTCCAGTCGGACTGGGTCACCGCGAGCCTCGTACCGCAGTGGAACGCCCAGGGGCTGCGGGAGGCGGTGCTGCCCGCCGAGTCCGCCCTCTGGTGGGGGACGGGCAAGCTGATCGAGTTCGCCGCCTTCCTGCCCGACCTGTCCGTGCTGTACCAGCTGGTGACCTCGGTACGGCAGGGCTCCTGCCACTGGTGCGGCATCGACGTCATCGGTGACCGCTGTGTCTTCTGCTCCGCCGGCCCGCCGCCCGTCCTGGAGAACCAGAACCAGCTCCCCGCGGGGAGAGGCTCCTGAACCGCCGACCGGACCCACCGCAGACGCACCGCCCGCACCATCCCGTCCGCTCGACCCTTATCCCCCAATGAGGTTGTACGGTTCATGAACTCCCGTCAGCGCCGTGGCGTGCTACTCCTGCTCCTGTCGGTCGTCTGCGCCCTCGGCGCGTTCGCCGGCGTCCTGTCCGTCATCAGTGACGTGAAGTCCCAGGTCGGGCCCAAGGTCACGGCGTACGAGGTCAAGAGCGACATCAAGCCGTACAGCAGCCTCCGCGCGGACCAGTTCGAGAAGACCGAGATGCCCAAGCGGTGGCTGTCGGCGAACGCGGTCACCGATCTCGCCGGCATCCGCGGCAAGGTCGCCGTGACGACCCTGAGGAAGGGCTCCCTGCTGCAGAGCGACATGATCGCCGATCAGCCCGCCCTGCAGCCCGGGCAGCAGGAGGTCGCCATCATGATCGATGCGGCGACCGGCGTCGCCGGCAAGATAACGCCGGATTCCAAGGTCAACGTCTACGCCACCTTCGAGGGACAGAAGGAGGGTGACCCCGACCTGTCCAAGATCATCGTAACCAACGCGAGGGTCCTCGACGTCGGCGACCTGACCTCGCTCCAGCCCGACGCCGACAACCGCACCGCTCAACTCACCAAGGCCGTCCCCATCACCTTCGCGCTCTCCGCCCTCGACGCCCAGCGCCTGACGTACGCGGAGTCCTTCGCCAAGCGGGTCCGGCTCGCGCTGGTCGCGCCGGGCGAGACCGGCACCATCCCCGGGCAGGACCGCACGTACCAACTCGCCAAGGACAAGTGAGAGGCCCCCATGCCCACGAGGATCCTCCCGGCAGTCGGTGACGTGGACGCGGTCCGGTCCATCACGACACTGCTCAGCCAGCTCCCGGACGCCGAGCCGGTGACCCCGGTCGTCGACTCGACCCAGCTCGTCGACACCCTCGCGCGCCTCGCCGCCGAGTCCGTCGACGAGCTGCCCGAGGTCGTGGTGGTGCACGAACGCATCGGCCCGGTCCCGGCGCTGGAGCTCATCCGCGAGGTGGCCCTGCGCTTTCCCGCGGTCGGGGTCATCCTCGTCACCTCGGACGCGAGCCCCGGCCTCTTCCAGGCGGCGATGGACTACGGCGCCCGGGGCCTGGTGGCGCTCCCGCTCAGCTACGAGGAGCTGGCCAGCCGCGTCCAGGCCGTCGCGCAGTGGTCGGTGGGTGTACGGCGCCATCTCGGCTCCGGCGGAGACGTCTTCACCGGCGTCGGCGGCACCGTCGTCACGGTGAGCGGCGCGAAGGGCGGCGTGGGCGCGACCCTGACCGCCATCCAACTGGCGCTCGCGGCTCAGGCCTCGGGGCGCAGCACCGCGCTGGTGGACATGGACCTGCAGACGGGGGACGTGGCCTCGTATCTGGACGTCCAGTTCCGCCGGTCGGTGGTGGACCTGGCGGCGATCACCGACATCTCACCGCGGGTGCTCGCGGACGCGGTGTTCCGCCATGACACGGGCCTCGCGCTGCTGCTCGCCCCGGGGGAGGGCGAACGCGGCGAGGAGGTGACGGACCGGGCGGCCCGGCAGATCGTCAGCGCCCTGCGCTCCCGCTACGAGGTCGTCGTCATCGACTGCGGCGCCCAGCTCGGCGGGGCCGGTGCGGCCGCGGTGGAGATGGCCGACACGGCCCTGCTGGTCACGACACCGGACGTGGTCGCGGTGCGCGGCGCCAAGCGGACCGTGCGGATGTGGGACCGGTTGCAGATCCGCAAGGCGGAGGAGACGACGGTGGTCGTCAACCGGTATGCGCGCAGTACCGAGATCCAGCCGCCGCTGATCCAGAAGATCACCGGTACGGCGGTCGCCGGGACCGCGATCCCCGCCAACTTCAAGGAGTTGCAGGGGGCGGTGGACGCGGGGCGGGTCCACGAGCTGGACAGCAGGGGCACGGTGAAGCAGGCGCTGTGGACGCTGGCGGGGGAGCTGGGGCTGGTCAAGGCCGTCGAGGGGGCGCAGCGGGGTGGGCGGTTCCGGGGGGACCGCGGATCGGTGAGTTTCCGGCGGCGTCGTGAGGGTGGGGGCTAGGGATGCGGCTGGCGCTGCGCGCAGGCGGGGACAGGGGCCAGGTCACCATCGAGTTCCTGGGCATGATGCCGACGATCATCATCACGCTGGTGGTGCTGTGGCAGCTCGTGCTGGTGGGATACACGTGGACGCTTGCGGGGAATGCTGCGGACGAGGCTGTGCGGGCGGGGACCGCGGCGGAGGGTGACTGGCAGGGGGTGTGCGCGCAGAAGGGGAAGGAGAAGCTGCCGGACGCATGGCAGGGCGGCGCCACTGTCACCTGCAACCCCGGAGCGCCCGGCTATGTCACGGCCGACGTCACGCTCACGGTCCCCATCCTCTTCCCGGGCGCGTTCAGTTTCCCGTTCCAAGTGAAGGGACACGCGGGCGCGGTCAAGGAGGCGACGCACTGAGATGTCGTACGACCGCAAGGACCGCGACCGCGGACAGGTCGCCATCGAGTACCTGGGGTTCCTGCCCATCCTGCTGATCGTCGGCATGGCGGTCGTGCAGCTCGGGCTGATCGCGTACACCGCGCAGCAGGCCGGTACGGCGGCCCGGGCCGGGGCGCGGGCGGAGTCACTGCAGCCGGGGACGGCTCAGGAGGGCTGCGTGAACGCGGTCAGCGACTGGCTGTCCGTCACCTGTGTCCCCGCGCAGAACGCCGACACCGTCACCGTCACCGCCACCGTCAAGATCCCGTCGATCGTCCCCGGCTGGGACTTCGACCCCGCCAGGAAAACCGCGACCATGCCGCTCGACTCGACCGACCCGACCACCGGCTGACGCAGGAACAAGGAGCACCGACCATGAGCCTGCGCGCACGCATCAACACCCCCGAGGAGAACGGCCACCGGGGCGAGGACGGCCACCTGGTCGCCTCCTACCGGGCCAAGCTGCTGGAGGAGATCGACCTCGCGGAGATGAGCGCACTGGCCGCGGCCGAGCGCCGCGCCCGTCTGGAGCGGGTGCTCGGGCACATCATCAGCCGCGAGGGGCCGGTGCTGTCCACGGTCGAGCGCTCGCAGCTGATCCGCAGGGTGGTGGACGAGGCGCTGGGCCTCGGCATCCTGGAACCGCTGCTCGAAGACGCGTCGATCACGGAGATCATGGTGAACGGCCCGGACGCGATCTTCGTCGAACGAGGGGGCCGCGTGGAGCAGTTGCCCCTGCGCTTCCCCTCCCACGACCAGCTGATGCAGACGATCGAGCGGATCGTCTCGACGGTCAACCGGCGGGTCGACGAGTCGAACCCCATGGTCGACGCCCGCCTCCCGTCCGGCGAGCGAGTGAACGTGATCATCCCGCCGCTCTCCCTCACGGGCGCCACCCTCACCATCCGCCGCTTCCCGCGCTCCTTCACGCTCCAGGAGATGATCGGCTTCGGCTCGCTGGACGAGCCCATCCTGTATCTGCTGGCGGGGCTGGTGCAGGCGAAGTCGAACGTGATCGTGTCGGGCGCGACGGGCACGGGCAAGACGACGCTGCTGAACGCGCTGTCGGGCCTGATCCCCGAGACCGAGCGCATCATCACCATCGAGGACTCGGCCGAACTCCAGCTGCAGCAAGGACATGTGATCCGGCTGGAGTCCCGTCCCCCGAACGTCGAGGGCAAGGGCCGGGTCACCATCCGCGACCTGGTGCGCAACTCCCTGCGTATGCGCCCCGACCGCATCGTCGTCGGTGAGGTCCGCGGCGGCGAGTCCCTCGACATGCTCCAGGCGATGTCGACGGGCCACGACGGATCGCTGGCCACGGTGCACGCGAACAGCGCGGAGGACGCGCTGATGCGACTGAAGACCCTGGCATCGATGTCCGAGGTCGAGGTGCCCTTCGAGGCGCTGCACGACCAGATCAACAGCGCCATCGACGTGATCATCCAGCTCACCCGCTTCGCCGACGGCGCCCGCCGCATCACCGAGATCGCGATCCTCGACAGCCACGGCAGCGAGCCGTACCGCCTGGCGACGGTGGCCCGTTTCAACGCCCAGCCGATGGCCGCCGACGGCCGCGTCTACGGCGCCTTCGAGTACTTCCCGCTCCCACGCCGCACCGCGGACCGCCTCTACATGGCGAGCCAGCCCGTCCCCCAGGCGTTCGGCGTCGCCGAGTCGCCAGAACAGCTCGCCGTCCGAGAAGCCAGGTAGGAACCGTCCCGATGGAACCCAGGTAGGAACCGCCCGATGGATCTGCACACCCTAGTCCTGCTCACCACCGGCATCACCCTGCTGACCTGCGTCCTTGCGGTCATCGGCCTGCACTCCTACGCCACCGGCAAGGCCCAGCGCCAGGCACTCGTCGACCGCCTCTCGGCCACCGGCCAGATACCGGCGGGCGGCCGCCGCCGGCGCTTCCGCAACCTGGACCGCCGCCTGCGCCGTACCCAGCTGGGCAAGAAGCTGGAACTGCGGCTGGCGGCAACGGGCCTGGACATCACTCCGGGCGAGTTCTTCGTCTACATGCTGGCGACGGTGGCGGGCCTGTGGCTCGTCGGCCAGGCGTCCCTGGCGCCCTTCTTCGGCCCGCTGGCCGGTCTGCTGGGCATCTGGGTGGCGCTGCAGTTCCTGAACTGGCAGCGGCAGAAGCGGATCGAGAAGTTCATCAACCAACTGCCGGAGCTGGCACGGATCATGGCCAACGCCACCCAGGCCGGCCTGGCCCTGCGCACCGCGATCGGCATGGCGGCGGAGGAACTGGAGGCGCCGGCCGGGGAGGAACTCGCCAAGGTCGCCAACCAGTTGGCGCTGGGCGCGTCCATGGACGACGCGCTGGGCGAACTGGCCGAGCGGCTGCCGTCACGCGAACTGGTCGTCCTGGTGACGACGCTGGTGCTGTCGAACCGGGCGGGCGGGCAGGTGGTCACGGCACTGCGCAACCTCACCGACACGCTGGAGGAGCGCAAGGAGACGCGGCGCGAGGTCCGCACCCAGCTCTCCCAGGTCAACATGACGTCGTACGCCGTGCCGGCACTGGGCGTGGGTTCGCTGTTCCTGATGAACGGCGTCAAGGACGGCGCCCTGGACCGTATGACCGGCTCCTCGCTCGGCCAGGGCGCGGTGATCATCGCCTTCGCGCTCTACGCGGTCGGCTTCATCCTCATCCGCCGACTGTCCCGCATCGACGTCTGAGACGCCCGAGCGTTCCGAGAACTCTGGAGGGAGGACGGCCATGGGGGCCATGGGACTTCTGCTGGCACTGGTGATGGGCCTCAGCGTCTGGGGCATCTTCGCCGGCATCCGCATGTACCGCGCGGACGCCAAGCTGCCCGGCGACCTGGTGCTCGCCCTGGAGGTGGGCTCGACCCGCACGGGCGCGGTCGACTCGCTCATCGACCGCCTGGGCATGCGGTACGCGCCCGCGGTCCTGCGCCTGATGGGCCCGAAGCTGGTCGCCAAGTACCGCCGGAAGATCGACCTCGCGGGCAACCCCGGCGGCCTGACCATCGACCGCTACGCGGCCCGCCGGGCGGTCTACGGCTTCCTGGGCGGCGTCGGCTTCCTGGTGTTCCTGCTCAGGGGCCAGTTCGTCATCGCCGTGCTCCTGCTCGCCTTCGGCGCTTTCTGGACGGAGGTCGGCATCTGGTCGGCGATCCGCATCCGCAAGGACGTCATCGAGCGCACCCTGCCGGACTTCCTCGACGTGCTCGCGGTCGTGGTGAGCGCCGGCCTCGGCTTCCGCCAGGCCCTGGACCGGGTGGCCTCGAAGTACGAGGGTCCCTGGGCGGACGAACTGCGCATCACGCTCCGCCAGATGGACCTCGGCATGAGCCGCCGCCAGGCCTTCGCGGAGCTGCGCCGGCGCAACGACTCCGAACAGGTCGCGATGTTCGTGACGGCGCTGCAGCAGGGCGAGGAACTAGGCGCCCCCATCGTCGACACCCTCGTCGCCCTGGCGAAGGACATGCGTCGCACGGACGCGCAGAACGCCCGCCGCAAGGCGGCCCGCGCGGTCCCCAAGGCCACCATGATGATCACCACCTTCATGGTCCCGGCCACGATGCTCCTCCTCGGCGCCGGCCTGATCCTCGGCTCCGGCACCGACTTCGGCTCACTCACGGGCAAGTAGGGACGGGGCGACACGGACGATGGCGACGACAGAGGAACGAGCGGGCCGCCAGGAACGCACACGGCTGCTACGACGACGCCCGAAGCCCCCGGAGATCACGACCCCACCGGCGGCCACGGTCCTTGCGCCCCACGCCAACCTGCCTGCCCTGCCCGCGCAACCGCACACCCGGAGACCCGAAGCCGCCGATGGCGGTCGACCCCCCAAGGGGCCCGTCGCTCTCGACGACGAAAGCAGTACGGGTGGTGCGGGTGGCCCCAGCCTGGACGAAGGCCTGGTGCCCACCCAAGCACCCGCACCGGAACCCGCACCCGGCGACATCGCCATCCCCCTCCAGGTCAACGCCCTCCAGGCCATGTGCCGCCAGGTGTTCGGCTTCCGCCTCGCCATGATCGCGCTGGCGGCCCCCGCCGCCCTCCTCCACGCGGCGCCGGGTCTGGCCACCCGCCTGGTGGGAGCGGCGGTCGTGGTCACCTTCATGGGCTCCTACGTCCTCTTCAGGGACTGGGAGCGCTTCGGCCCCCTGCTCCTGAGGCACCCCACGCTCCTCGCCGTGGACATGCTCCTCGGCTCGCTGCTCCTGATCTCCGCGGGTCCGGACACCCCCCTCGCCTACGTCAGCGTCTGCACCCCGCTCCTGGCCGGCATCGTCTACGGCTGGCGGGGAGCCGCGGTCTTCGCGTCGCTCCAGTCCCTGATCCTCTTCTTCGTGCACGCGGCGGCGCGGGACCTGCACTCCGGCCGCCCCGCGGAGACCCTGCTCCTGCCCGGCCTGTGCGTGATCGCGGGCGCGGTCGGCTCGGCCCTGCGTAACCTCATGTTCCGCTTCGGCGCCGCAACGCAGGCCCTGACCACGGTGCGGGCCCGTCTGGCGGTGACGGAGGCGGTCAGCGCCGAACGGGCCCGTCTGGCCAGGGAGATGCACGACTCCGTGGCGAAGACCCTCCATGGAGTGGCCCTGGCCGCGGACGGCCTGGCAGCCTCGGCGGGCAGCCCCCACCTGGACCCGAAGCTGGTCAAGGAACAGGCCGAACTGGTCGCCCGCTCGGCCCGCCGAGCCGCCGCCGAGTCCCGCGAGCTGCTGGCGGACCTGCGCCGTGAATCCGACCCGGACCACGCGACCGACGTCCTGGTCGAACTGGCCGCCCGCACCCGCGACTTCACCACCCGCACGGGCGTCCCCGCGGCCTACCGCTCCACCGGCGACGAGGCCGCCCCGCCCATGCCACCGGCGGTGGCCCGCCAACTCCTCACCATCGCCTCGGAGGCCATGGAGAACGCCCACCGCCACGCGGCCCCGACCCGGGTGGACGTACACGCGGGTGTCCACGGCGGCCTCCTCCGCATCAGCGTCCACGACGACGGCCCCGGCCTGCCCTCCGGCACCACCCTCGAACAACTGCGCAGAGCGGGCCACTTCGGCCTGGTCGGCATGATCGAACGCGCGGAATCGGTGGGCGCCCGCATCCGCATCGGCCGCGGCGCCCACGCCAAGGGCACCGAGGTCTGCCTGGAACTGCCCCTGGCGGCCGTGACGACATGAACGTCCCCCACGACACGAGAGGAGGCTGCCCGATGCCGGATCCCACGACTCCCCCCACCGGTCCCCAGCAGCCGCCACCGCAGAACCCGTTCGAGGCCGTCCCCTCGCCCGCCCCGCTGAAGATCGTGGTGGCGGACGACAACCCGGTCGTCCGGGCGGGCCTCACCGCCCTTCTCTCCGGCCGTGCGGACATCACCGTGGTGGCGGAAGCGGCGGACGGCCGCCAGGCGTACGAGGCGGCACTCCAGCACCAGCCGGACGTCATCCTCCTGGACGTCCGTATGCCCGGCGTGGACGGCATCTCGGCGCTCCCGTACCTCGTACCGATCGCCCCGGTCGTGATGCTCACGTACAGCAGGGAATCGGAGATCGTCCAGGAGGCCCTGCGCAGAGGCGCAGGCGGCTACCTGGTCCACGGCGAGTTCACCGCGGACCAACTGGTCGCGGCGGTATGGGACATCAAGGAGGGCAGGGCCCACTTCACTCCGACGGCGGCCGGGGCGCTGCTGGCGCAACTGCGTCAGAGCCAGGGAGGCCCTCCGCTCCCAGAGGGCCTGGGTAGTGCAACTGCATACGGAAATGAGCACCGCGCACATTCGCGCGTGTCCACTCAACACCCCGCCTCACCAGCTGCTTTCAAAGCACCGCCGACCCCGACCTCCACTATTTCTTCAAAAAACCTTTCGCAGGTGCAACCGAGTGTGGGACAGTCATCGTCTGGTTGGTCGGGTAACCGTCCCGTGGCTGCTCCCGACAGGGCAAGGTTCCAACTGAGCACGAGGGAGGCGGAGATCATGGACCTCATCGCGTCCGGAATGAACAACCAGCAGATCGCCGCCACCTGCTTCATCAGCGAGAAGACGGTCAAGAACCACATCAACCGCATCTTCGCGAAACTCCACAGCACCAGCCGCGGGGAAGCAGCCGCCAAATGGCTCGGCACGGCGCCCGGTTCGGGCCGAGGGGTGGGGTGAGCCGAGATGAGGGCAGGGGGGAACGGGCGGTACCGAACTCGCGGGCGGGCCTCGCTCTGGGCCCTTGATTGGGCCCTGGGACCCTTCGGTGGGAGGGGTGTTGCACCGTACGGTTCTCGTGCCGACAGCGGCACGGAGATCCGACCCGGAGGGGAACACCATGAGCAACTGGATCAACACCACCGTCACGTACCTCCAGTCACGCGCCGCCCGCAACGACAAGGGGCAGACGGCGGTGGAGTATCTGGGGATCATCGCGGTGGTTGTGGCGATCGTGTTGGCCATTACGGGGACGGACATCGGGCAGACGATCTTCGATGCCATCACCGCCAAGATTGCCGAAGTCACCGGCGGTTGATGCGGTCGCGCACGTTCAACGACGCAGGGCAGGCCTTCCCCATCTACATCACGGTGGTGGCGGGTCTGCTCTTTCTCGCGTTCGCGTATCTTGCGGTCGGCCAAGCCGCGGCGACCCGGAACAGCGCCCAGACAGCAGCCGACGCGGCGGCTCTCGCGGCGGCGCAGGACACCCGGGACAAGCTGGCACGACAGTGGAAGGACGTCCTGCTCGATCCCACGAAATGGCAGGACATCCTCGACGGTCATGCGGCTGTGCTCGACGGTTGCCCTCGTGCGCACCAGCTCGCGGCACAGAACGGCGCGCGCGTCATCGAGCCATGCGAAGGGCATCTCTGGGACCTGAGCTACACGGTCAAGGTAGAGACGAACAAGACCGTCGGAGACTCGATCGTCCCTGGTACGGAGACCCAGCACGCTACGGCGACCGCCAAGGCCGTGATCGAGCCGCTCTGCCCGTTCGAGCTTTCTGGTGAGACTGCCAGGGGCGACGCCTTGCCAGGCCTCACCTGCAAGGACAGGGATTGGGAACTGGACCCGAACGACCCCGCTGGTCTACCGCAGCCCAAGGACCTCTTCGACGTCCATCTGGCCGACTGACAAGCGAACGACGAGTGGAGAAGGAAACAGAGGCATGAGCATTCGGTTCACAACGAAGGCCCGCAGGGGGATGGTCGCGTTGACCGTTGCGGTCGGTCTGGCCGTCGGTGTGGCCGGCTGCGGTGGTGGCGGGGACGACGGCAAGAAGCCGGAGACGTCGGCGTCCGCCTCCAAGGGCAGTGGATCCGAGCCGAGTGCTCAGGAAGGGCAGTCGGACACTCCTCTGGCCGAGCTGAAAGGCTCGGACGGGCTGCTTCTGCAGATCACTTCCGCTCAGCGCGATTCGGGCGGCTTCGTCACCGTGAACGCCACTCTGAAGAACGACGGTGCAAAGAGCGTGGTGATTCCCTCTGCGCTGAGCGGCAATGAAACGGAGATCACCAGGAACGGCAGGTCGCTCGGCGGTGCCACGCTCGTCGACTCGAAGGGCAAGAAGCGGTATTACGTGCTGCGGGACACGGACGGCCGCCCGCTGACGACGACGGGCTTCTCGCTGATCAAGGCCGGCGAAAGCCTGGCAGTGTTCATGCAGTTTCCCTCCCCGCCAACCAGTACCACCGAAGTGACCTTCCAACTGCCGACGTTCTCCAGCGGCACGATCACGATCTCCGGATGAGGCACGCGATGACCGACACCTCACCGCGAACAGGGGCGCCCCGGCTCGCCTTGGTCATCACCGCCGCCTCCTTGCTGGTCGCCACCAACCTCTTCGGCGCCGTAACGGCCCACGCCGACGACACCCCGAGCGTCCCGCCCGGCACCGAACCATCAGCCTCCGCCCCGGTCAAAGTCGACCCCAACGACCCCGACCTCAAGCTCCCCGAGGGCGCCACCCTCGCCGCCCCCAAAGTCCTGGACATCAAGTCCGTCGTAGAGGACCAGGGCGGCGAGGAACGCCGCGAGGACACCAATACCGACGTGACGTTCGCCCTCCAGGCCGAGGTCCTGTTCAGCAAGGACAGCGCGAAACTGAGCGACGCGTCGAAGTCCCGTATCGCGGCGATCGCCGACGAGATCAAGAAGCAGAACGCGACGAAGGTGCGCGTCTTCGGCTTCACGGACGACCTGGGCTCGGCGGCCCACGGCGACGTCCTCTCCCGGCAGCGCGCCAACGCCGTACAGGACGTCCTGGACCAGGAACTGCACGACCCGAACATCACCTTCGAGGTACGCGGCTACGGGGAGCAGTACCCGATCGCGGACAACTCGACGGAGGCGGGCCGGAGGAAGAACCGGCGGGTGGAGGTCACGTTCCCGCGCGGTGGCGCATGACCTGGGGCCGGTCGCTCACAACGCATGTAGGGCCTCAAGATTCTTGGCAGAATCTCACGGCCGTTGGCAGAAGGATGGCAGAAATGCCACGGCCGTGACCGCTTCCCCGACGACAGGCTGGCCATCGCCGACCTGCTGGAGCGATGGAACCTCGGGCTGGGCCAGACGATCGCGGAACGGCGCATGGTTCTGCGGCTGTCGCGCGAGCAGGCCGCCATCGAGGTCCCGGAAACCGAGGACGACGTCATCTCGCTTCCGTCCCTACGCAAAGCTCTCGGCGAGAGCGGGAAGCCCCCGAGAAGGCCGCGGAAGAACCGCAGGCGGAGTATGCCGCGGAGATGGGGGACGACGACGAGGCGGACCTGGAAGACCTGGCTGAGGACGAGGACTTCGACGAGGACTTCTACGCGGACGCGCTGGAGGACGTGTGAGCACGGCGGTCGCCCCGCTCGGTCTGCGCAATCTCACGCTGTTCAGGAAGGAGGACACCCTCATCAACCAGGTCAGCCGGCTGGCCCGCGACCTCGGCGGCCCGCTCCACGAACGAGCCGAACGGGGCCGCCCCATGAAACTGACCGCCCTCGGCAGGCGTGTCGTCAAGGCCACGAAGGCCTGGCTGGACCTGTGTGACGAGGCCTCGGAATAGGGTGGTCAGCTCCGCGACGATGCTGCAGGATCAGTGCCGTGGATATCGTCATCCAGTGGGTGCGCACATCTTGGACGAAACGATCTCGCGGTGGGCTTGAAGCATCCCGTCGGAACGCGGCGCCGACGGCCTTTCCTCTGCCGCTGCAGGCGCCCCCCTACGTCCACGAGGTCCTCATGCACGAAGCGGACGGTTTCCGACCCCGGTTCGTCACCCGGGAGGGTCTGCCCGACTCTGCCGCGGACATTGGTGTGGTTCTGTGCGAGGGGGACGGCAAGCTGCGGGTTCAGCCGGGCGTGACGCCATTCGGCATGCCACGCCGGTGGCGGCGACCACCAGCTGTCCGGCTCGCACACGGTGAATGGCTCCGCTGGCAGGTCAACTACCGCTTCGCGGGCACCCACGGCGGCGAATGGACCTACCGGCTCGACACCCTCAACATCGCATACGGCGCGGCATCCGCCGAGCTGTTCCTGGGCACCCCCACGCGCGCCGTCAATGAGCTCGCCGCGCTCCGGTGACCCCCGGCGCCATGGACGGGTGACGACATGGATGCGCTGCTACTGGGACGAGGAGGACATCTGGTTCCATCTAGAGGTCGACGCCGATGGCTGGGTGACTCGTCAGATCGAAGCGGACGAGGGCTGAGACAGCCCCGCCGGTCAGAGCGTTGCCCTCTGCCACGGATCGCGAGATCCGACAGCGCAACCGCAGACCGTGCCCGCCACGTCGTCTGATCATGACGACTTCCCGGACCCTGCTGCGCACCGCGACCCTCGACGACCTGGACCGGATCACCGACCTGCACACTCAGGCACGCACCGCGTACTACCGGGCGGGCGGGTTCTCGGAGCCGGATCTTGCCTCCCCTGGGGCACGTTCCCGTCGCCGGGACATGTGGACGCACGCCATCGAGGACGACACCAGGACGGTGCTGTGCGCCGTGCGCGGTGGTGAGACCGTAGGCGTCCTGGCGATGGGCCCGCCCCTGGATCCTGACGTGGACGCCGCAGCTGCCGGCCAGCTCTACCAGATCCATGTCCGCCCCGGGAGTTGGGGACAGGGGATCGGCACGCTGCTGCATGCGGCATTCGTGCGGCAGCTTCGTGATGCGTCCCTCCCGACCGGCGTGCTGGAGGCGTGGGAGCGCAACAGCCGGGCCCAGGCCTTCTACGCCCGGCACGGATGGAAGCCCGACGGGCACCGTCGGCCCGGTCCGGCTGACGCGAACTATGTGCGTATGCGCCTTGAGCTGAGTCCCTCGGTCTGAGGGCGTGAGCAACTCAGCCGCAGCCTCCGGCGCTGGGGCAGTGGCGCTCTCACCACGGCACCTCCCCCGCGTCCTCGAAGAACCCGCCCGTCGGGCCGTCGTCCGGCAGGGTCGCCAGGTGGAGGGCGATGGCCGCGCCCTGTTCCGGGGTGCGTACGCCGCGGAAGCCGTTGAGGTCGGTCGCGCAGTAGCCGGGGCAGGCGGCGTTGATCAGGATGTTCGTGTCGTGCAGCTCCCTGGCGTACTGGACGGTGACGGCGTTGAGGAATGTCTTCGAGGGTGCGTAGGCAACCGCGATCGGGCCCGTTTCGGTGCCGGGAGTGGTCTGCCGGGTGAGGGAGCCGACGCTGCTGGACATGTTCACGATCCGCGGCGAGGCCGACCGGCGCAGCAGCGGCAGCATCGCGTTGGTGACGCGGATGACGCCGATCACGTTGGTCTCCACGGCGGCCCGCACCGTGTCGGGGTCGACCGTGGTGGGTGTCTGCGGCATGCCGCCGGTGATCCCGGCGTTGTTGACGAGTACGTCGAGGCGTCCGGCGCGGTCCTCCAGCAGCCCGGCGGCCGCGGTGACGCTCGCGTCGTCGGTCACGTCGAGCGGTACGCCGAAGGCGTCCACACCGGCCGCATGCAGCTTGGCCACGGCGGCCTCGCACCGCTCCTCGTTCCGGGCGGCGACCCCGACCCTCCAGCCGAGGGCACCCAGCCCGGCCGCGATCTCGTAGCCGATTCCCTTGTTCGCGCCGGTCACCAGCGCGATCGTCTGTTCGCTCATACGGTCGATCCTGTCCCGGCCCGGCGGGAGCAGGCCAACACCAATCGGGTGGGCACCGATACCGCACGGGTATCGGTCCCGGTCCCGGCCGGTACGCTGGCGGCGTGGAGACGCGTGAACTGCGGTACTTCGTCGCCGTCGCCGAGGAGCTGCACTTCGGGAGGGCCGCACAGCGGCTGGGGATCGCACAGCCCCCGCTGTCGCGGACGATCAGCCAACTCGAACGGCGCCTCGGGGCGGTCCTGCTGGAACGCACCAGCCGCACGGTCACCCTGACCGAGGCCGGGTCGGTGCTCCTGCGGGAGGCCCGCGCGGCACTGGACGCGGTCGAGGCCGCCGAGCGTCGCACCCGTCGCGCCGCCCTCGCCGCGGGCGGCCAGGCCGGCGTGGTCCTCGCCTCGAAGGCCGGCGCCTCCAGCGAACTGCTGGCGAAACTGCTCGACGCCTACGCCGCAGAGCCGGATGCGGCTCCCGTCGAGGTGGTCCTGTGCGGAATCGGCGAGCAGGAACGACTGCTGCGCGACGGCCGCGCGGACGTGGCCCTGCTGCATCTTCCGTTCGACGCGACGGCAGGGCTCGACACCGAGGAGCTCCGCACGGAACGGCAGGTCGCGATCCTGCCGGCCGGACACCCCCTCACCGCCCGGCCCCATGTGCAGATGGCCGACGTCGCCCAGTTGCCCGATCTGCCGCTGCCGCGCTGGCCCGGCCGGGACGGCAAGTACCCCGACGGCCCCGGTCCGCAGGCCCGGGACCACGGGCAGCTGCTCCAGCTGATCGCGCTCGGCCGCGCTTGCTGGATCGCACCGGAGTCGAGCCGGGCCCAGCTGCGCGACGACCTCGCCGCCGTGCCGGTTCTGGACGCGCCGACGGTCACCACGGTCATCGCCTGGCCACCGCACAGCCGCTCCCGGGCCGTCGCGGCCCTCGTCCGTAGCGCGACACGCCTCTAGCAGAGACGGGAGGTTCCTCGGGGTCTTCGCGTTCTGACCCGGAGCCCTGGCGGCGGCTCTCCTACGACCCGGCCCGGGCCTCGGGAACCACCTCCACCCGCACCCCCACCCTCAGCCCCCACCTCGCCATCGCCCCGGCCTCCGACTCCAGCACATGCCGCGCACCGGCCCGGAGCAGTCCCAACCGCCAGGGCTTCATGGTGACCACGGCGATGACCATCAGATCGCGGTCGAGGTAGGCGACGTCGATGGGCATCCGCATCCGGAACGTGTGCACGCTGTTGGCGGGGGAGAGCAGCATCGCCCCGTCGACCGAGTCCCGCCCCAGCAACCCTTTCGTACGGGCCCGGTAGGAGGTGGCGATCTCCAGCGGAACGGCGACATCGCCCGCCCCGCCATCGCCCGTACGAACGATCAACTTCCCGTGCCCGTCCGCCCATTGCCGCCCCATCCCGAGGCCACCTCCCGCCGCCGTCACCGTGTCCTGCCCGAACCGAACGTATCCGCTGCGCTCCGGCACGGGAGTGGGCCCCCCATGGGCCCGGGGACCCATGCCGCCCGGCCCGCGCCCGGCATAGGGTCCCGCCGTGCGCACACTCCTCACCCTCGTGGCGGCCCTGTGGGGCGCGGGAACGGGCCTGCTCCTGCCTCGCGCCGCCCACCGCCTCTCGGTCGACCCGGGCCGGCCGTGGAGCGACCGCTGCCCCGCAGGCCACCGGATCACGGGCGCCTTCGACGGCTGGCTGGGCAGAGCGGACTGCCGACGAACCGAAGGGGCAGAGGGAGCAGGGCGGTGCGGTCCGTACGGCCCGCGCACGGTGGCCGTCTCCACGGCAACCGCCCTCGCCTGTACGGCTCTTGCCGCCGCGGCCGGCCTCCACCCCGAGACGGCGGTGTGGGTGCTCCTCAGCCCCGTGGCGGTCCTGCTGACCCTCGTCGACCACCGGGTCCACCGCCTCCCCGACGTCCTGACGCTGCCGCTGGCCGCCGCGACCGCCGCTCTCCTGGGGGTCGCCGCCGCCCTCCCCGCCGCCACCGGATCCTGGCCCACGGCCCTCCTCGGCGGCCTGACCCTGGGCGCCGCCTATCTCGTCCTCTTCCTCGTCCACCCGTCCGGCATGGGCTTCGGCGACGTGAAACTCGCCCTCGCCCTGGGCACGGCCCTCGGCTGGTACGGCTGGCAGATCCTGCTGACGGGGGCTTTCGCGGGTCTTCTCTACGGCTCGGTGTACGGCCTCGGGATGGTCGTCGCGCGCCGCGCCGGCCGCAAGGCGGCCATTCCGTTCGGCCCGTTCATGATCGGCGGGGCGTTCACGGGGCTGCTGCTGGGCGCATGCGCGGCCGCCTGACGGCGCGCTACACCGCGCCGGTGGACGATCCGCGCGTACGGTGAGAACCACGACCGGCGCGGGACGGACCAGGAACAGACCAGGCGAGGTGGCCGATGGCGAAGATCGTGTGGACGATGGGCATCTCCCTCGACGGCTATACCGAGGGCCCCGACCACGACATCTCCTGGCACCGCGTCGACGACGAGCTCCACCAGCACATGAACGACACCATCCGACAACTCGGCGGCCTGCTCAGCGGTCGCCGCACCTACGAAATCATGGCCTCCTACTGGCCCACCGCGGACGCGGACCCCGGCATCTCCGCCGTCACCGCCGAGTTCGCCGGGATCTGGCGGGACATCCCGAAGGCCGTGTACTCCCGGACGATCGAGGATGCCGGGTGGAACACCACCGTCTTCCGGGAGGTCGTCCCCGAGGAGGTCAGGGCGCTCAAGGAGCAGGCGGACGCGGATCTCTGGCTCGGCGGGGCGGAGATCGCCGAGGAGTTCCTGCGCCTCGGACTCATCGACGCGTACCGGGTGTACGTCCATCCCGCCCTGGTGGGGCACGGCACACGGCTCTTCCCGGAGGCCGACATCGCGGCGTCGCTCCGGCTCACCGACAGCCATGTCTTCGGCAACGGCGTCGTACTCCTGCACTACGAGCCGGACACCGACGGCGGCGGTGAATAAAGCAGTTGTCCGGTTCGTTTCCGCCCGGATAGGAAGAACACATGACTGGACTCGGTGCCGTGTTCCGCCCCCAACTGCCTCCCGAGCGCCTGAGGGACGTCGCCCGCCTCGCGGACGAGAGTGGCCTCGAAGAGCTCTGGCTCTGGGAGGACTGCTTCCGGGAGGGCGGGATCTCCACCGCCGCTGCCGCCCTCGCCTGGACCGAGCGGCTGCGGGTGGGCGTCGGGCTGCTGCCGGTGCCGCTGCGCAACGTCGCCATCACCGCCATGGAGGCCGCCGCGCTGCACCGGATGTTCCCGGGGCGCGCCGTCGTCGCCGTCGGGCACGGGGTGCAGGACTGGATGGGGCAGGTCGGGGCGCGGGTCGAGTCGCCCGTCACCCTGCTGCGTGAACACCTTGTCGCGCTGCGGGCCCTGCTGGGCGGGGAGCGGGTGACGACCGAGGGGCGCTACGTCCGGCTCGACGACGTCGCGCTCGACTGGCCGCCCTCCGGTCCCGTGCCCGTGCTGGCCGGCGCCACCGGGCCGCGTTCGCTGCGGCTGTCCGGGGAGGCCGCCGACGGCACGATCCTCACCGCCTCGACCACGGCCGACGGCGTACGGCGGGCCCGCCGGCTCATCGACGAGGGCCGGGAGTCCACCGGTCGCACCGACCCGCACCAGGTGGTCGTGTACCTCCTCACCGCCACCGGCCCCGACGCCGCCGCCCGACTGCGCGCCGAACTCGCCGACGAGGGCCTGGAGTCCGTCCCCGACCTCGGGGTCGCAGGAGACGCCGGCGCCGTGGCCAAGGCCGTACAACGCCTCGCGGACGCAGGCGCCGACAGGGTGATCCTCCAGCCGACGGGCGACGAACCGGACCCCGAGGGCTTTGTACGGTTCGCGGCACAAGAGGTCAGACCGCTGGTCCCATGACCGCAGGGTGCGCAAAGTCCACGACGGTTCCGTAGCGCGCCCACAGGGGCGCGGGGAACTGCGCGACCAGCCACGACGGAGCCGCAGATGCCGCCCCACCGCAGATCACTCATGCCCCGCAGGGAACCCCACCGCTTCGAGGCCCTCCTCGCCGAAGGCGCAGCCCAACCCACCGAAGGCTGGGACTTCTCCTGGTTCAAGGGCCGCGCCACGGAGCAGCGGCCCTCCTGGGGCTACGCCACCTCCCTGGCAGGCCGCCTCGCCACGGCCACAGCCACGCTCGACATCCAGACCGGCGGCGGAGAGGTCCTGCACTTCGCCCTCGGCCGGGCCGAGAAGCCACCGGTGCTCACCGCCGCGACCGAGGGCTGGCCGCCGAACGCCGCCAAGGCCACCGCCCTGCTCCGCCCGCACGGCACCGTGGTCGTCTCCGTGCCCGAGGACGCCCCGCTGCCCTTCGCGGACGGCGCCTTCGACCTCGTCGGCAGCCGGCACCCGGTGACCCCGCACTGGACGGAGATCGCGCGCGTCCTGGAGCCCGGTGGCACCTACTTCGCCCAGCACGTCGGCCCGAACAGCGTCTTCGAACTCGTCGAGTACTTCCTCGGCCCCCAGCCCGACGCATCCCGCAGCACCCGCCACCCGGACCACGAACGCGCCGGCGCCGAGGCCGCCGGCCTGGAGGTCGTCGACCTGCGCGCCGAACGGCTCCGCGTCGAGTTCCACGACATCGCAGCCGTCGTCCACTTCCTGCGCAAGGTGATCTGGATGGTTCCGGACTTCACCGTCGAGGCGTACGAGGACCGGCTCCGCGCCCTGCATGAACAGATCGAGTCCGAGGGCCCCTTCGTCGCGCACAGCACCCGCCACCTGGTCGAGGCCCGCAAGCCGTACCGCCGATGAGCCCTAGGCGTGCGCTCCCGCCGTCACCTCGCCGATCACCAACTCCGGCTCCGCCTCCAGCACTTCACCGACCCGCTCCACCTGCTCGCCCAGCTCCCGCTTCTGCCGCGCCGTCAGCCGTCCGAGCGGCTCCACCGTGACGGTCGTACGACGTCCACGGCGCCGCTGGTGCCACACCCCTGCCACCACGCCGTCCACCAGCAGCACCGGGTAGTTGCCCGCCTGGCCGCCCGCCAGCGCACGGTCGCGGGCGGCCCCCGGGAACAGCAGCTCCCGGGGCTGCGCGGCGATGCCGTACGCGTCGAAGTACGGCAGCAGACGGACCCCGGGCAGCCGCCCCTCGGGGAACTCCGTGTCGCCCGCCACGACCCAGGACCCCCGCTCCCCCTCGAAGAAGAGCTCCTCGATCTCCCCGGCCGCGGCGAGCGCGCCGAACAGCTTGACGGCCCAACCCGCGGGCGCCGCCAGCCACTTGGCGAAGTGCTGCGGGGTCGCCGGGCCGTACGCGCGGAGATGGCGCCGTGCGAGGTCGCGCACCGCCTCGTCCGGCGGCAGCGGTGTGAAGTGCGGCGGGCGGGTGTACGTCACCTTGCGGCCGCGGCTGGGGCCGAAGCACAGGGCGCCGGACTGGCCGGCCCGGTGCAGCACCTGCCGCCAGCGCGGCCACAGGTCCTGGAACGCGGGCATCACCCGGTCGCCCGCCCAGGAACCGGTACGGGCGACGACCTCCTCGCTCAGCTCGTCGATCGTCAGGGACACCCCTTCCAGGGCGTCCTCGATCGCCGCCACGATCTGCTGTGCCTGCTCCTCGGTGACCCGTACGCCCGGTGCGAACGGGCTCGCGGTGGAGGGTACGGCGGGCAACGCCGAGCACCACAGGGGAAGTGCGCGTGCGGGCAGCAGATGCACGGTCCCGCGCGGGCCGTGCGTCTTCACCAGCGTCCGCTCGTCCCACAGCGCCGCGCGCACATCGACCCGGGTCGTCCTGGCGGTCCGCACCCCCACTGACACCTCGGCCGCGGACAGCACCTGCGCATGCGCGGCGAGCATGGCGCCGACCACCTCGGCGACCGATGCGCCCGGCTCGGCGGGGTTGGCCAGGAACTGCCGTTCCAGTCGGCGCGCGCTGGCCTCGTTCCAGCTGATCCTCAGGGTCATGAGACGACCGTAGGACCGAAGCAGGACAGTTTCTGTCCTATAGGGACGGTTCGTGCGCGGAGGCGGGCGGTTTCCACATCGTTATCCCCTCGAGTCGATTTCAGTCCCATGCGTCACGTAGGTTCAGACCAAGGTAATTCGCGTGAGCAAAGCTGCGCGGCGGCACCGCGCAGTGGAGGGGGCTGCGCGGTGCTGTATCCCCGTCAAATCGAGGTTCGTGGGCCGGGTCACCCGGCTGGGGGATGCGGGGACAACTCGCCGAACGGGGCCCAAGAGGCGGCAAACCCTCCGGATCACTCCGCTTCCCGCACGTTTCCCCTGGAAATCCGCCGTGATCCGGCCATGTGCCCGCCAGGAAAGCGCCTCTCCATGGCCATCGGCGCGTCGTCGTTCGAATTCGGAGAGTAGTTGTGGCACGCCGATGCACCCAGCAGCACTTACGAAGGGTTATGGTGGAAACCCCCCCTCGGGCCGGTCCGTCTCCCCCCCACGGACCGGCCCGTTTTCTGTGCCCCCCCACCACCCCTTGGGAGAGCCGTGGGGGAGCCGGGGGTAGGCTTCGCCTCCGGGGACCGCCATACGGACAGGATCGCCCTCCACACTCCTGGGCCGCGCCTGTCCGATCCGTACGGAGGGGCTGACAATCACGTGAACCTGCGCGACAAGCTGCGCGGCCTGCTGGTCAGGCTGTACGCACGCCGGGTGGAAGGCCACCTGGACCACGCTCAGGTGCCCAAGCACATCGGCGTCATCATGGATGGCAACCGACGCTGGGCGAAGGCCGCCGGCTCCTCCACCGAGCACGGCCACCGGGCCGGCGCCGAGAAGATCGAGGAGTTCCTCGGCTGGTGCAGCGAGACGGACGTCGAGGTCGTCACTCTGTGGCTGCTGTCGACGGACAACTTCGACCGCCCCCAGGACGAGCTCGGCCCGCTCCTCGGGATCATCGAGGGCGTCGTGAAGACCCTCGCCGCCGACGGCCGCTGGCGCGTGCACCACGTCGGCACCCCCGACCTGCTCCCGCCGCAGATGCAGACCACCCTGAAGGAGGCCGAGGAGGCCACCGCCGGCATCGACGGGATAATGGTCAACGTCGCCATCGGATACGGCGGCCGCCAGGAGATCGCGGACGCGGTGCGCTCGATGCTCCTCGACGCCCACGACAAGGGCACCTCGATGGAGGACCTCGCCGAGGCCGTCGACGTCGACATGATCGGCCGCCACCTCTACACCGGCGCCCAGCCCGACCCCGACCTGGTGATCCGTACCAGCGGTGAGCAGAGGTTGTCCGGATTCATGCTCTGGCAGACCGCGCACTCCGAGTACTACTTCTGCGAGGTCTTCTGGCCGGCCTTCCGCAAGGTCGACTTCCTGCGCGCCCTGCGTGACTACGCGGCGCGACACCGGCGTTACGGCGGCTGACACGCCGTACCCCTCCGAAGGGCGCGCGAGTACCCCGATTTGGGGCATCCGTAACAAGGAGTTCACCAGGGTGCCGTCATATGCGTCGGCATGGTGACGCATGTTCGAGGGCATAAGCCAGTCAGGTCGATGCCCGAACCACGGGTGTCGGATCTCAGCGGGCGGCACGGGGCCGTCCGCCCGGGAGGCCCTTTGCACCAGCCCGACCGTGCGGTTCCAGCACGGAAGACAAGGCGGAGGGCCGGTTTTCGGCCCGTGCATCGCGGCCGTCGACCGGCCCAGCTCCACTCCGTCGCTCCCCGACCTCATCCGAGGGGGTACGTCCTTCCGTGGTGACCAGCACAAAGCGCCACAAGCCAGACCGGCGCACTTATGTTCTCGACACCAGCGTCCTGCTGGCCGACCCGAACGCCCTGAGCCGCTTCGACGAGCACGAGGTAGTGCTCCCCATCGTCGTGGTCACGGAGCTGGAGGCCAAGCGGCACCATCCCGAGCTCGGCTACTTCGCCCGGCAGGCCCTCAGGCTGCTCGACGAGTTCCGGGTGAAGTTCGGCCGCCTCGATGCCCCCATCCCGATCGGGGAACTCGGCGGGACCGTACGTGTCGAGCTCAATCACTCGGACCCCAGCGTGCTGCCGACCGGCTATCGCCTGGGGGACAACGACTCCCGCATCCTCGCGGTCGCCCGCAATCTGCAGGCCGAGGGGTTCGACGTCACCGTCGTGTCGAAGGACCTGCCGCTCAGGATCAAGGCCTCGTCCGTCGGCCTCCTCGCGGAGGAGTACCGCGCCGAACTCGCCATCACGGACTCCTCCGGCTGGACCGGAATGTCCGAACTGACCCTGCCCGGCGAGCAGGTGGACATCCTCTTCGAGGAAGGGCACGTGTATGTGCCCGAAGCGTCCGCCCTTCCCGTGCACACAGGGCTGACCATCCAGTCGGAGCGCGGCAAGGCGCTCGGCCGGGTCACCGCCGAGGGCAACATCCGCCTGGTGCGCGGCGACCGGGAGGCCTTCGGCATCAAGGGCAGGAGCGCGGAGCAGCGGATCGCGCTCGATCTGCTCCTCGACCCGGACGTCGGGATCGTGTCCATGGGCGGCCGGGCCGGCACCGGAAAGTCGGCGCTCGCGCTGTGCGCGGGACTCGAGGCGGTGCTGGAGCGGCGCCAGCACCAGAAGGTGATGGTCTTCCGGCCGCTGTACGCGGTCGGCGGGCAGGAACTCGGCTATCTCCCCGGCTCCGAGGCCGAGAAGATGAGCCCCTGGGCGCAGGCGGTCTTCGACACGCTGTCCGCGGTCACCAGCCGCGAGGTCATCGAAGAGGTCACCGCGCGCGGAATGCTGGAGGTCCTTCCGCTCACCCACATCCGTGGACGCTCGCTGCACGACGCATTCGTGATCGTGGACGAGGCGCAGTCACTGGAACGGAATGTCCTGCTGACCGTTCTGTCCCGAATCGGCGCCAATTCACGGGTGGTTCTCACCCATGACGTGGCACAGAGGGACAATCTGCGCGTCGGACGCTACGACGGTGTCGTCGCCGTGGTCGAGAAGCTGAAGGGGCATCCGCTCTTCGCGCATGTGACGCTGACCAGGTCCGAGAGGTCCCAGATCGCGGCGCTTGTGACCGAAATGCTCGAAGACGGACAGATCTGAGGCGGAAGGTCAACTCTGAGGTAATTCAAGGTCGGTTGGCGCCGTCCCGCAAAGGCCGTGAGCCTAGCGGGGCGGCGCCTTCGCGTGTTGCTGTTTCTCGAAATCCCTGGGGTCAAACGGGATGTGAGCTTTCACACGCAACTCAGAATTGCCACCCGGCGTCCGGTTACGGCAGAGTCTCACTCCTGTCAGGCCCCGCATACGACACACCTGTACCCCCAGCGGTACGGAACCACTTGAGCACCACAGCTAACTCCACAGCGTCGTCGTATGCCGCCCGAGCACCACGCGGCGCTCCCCTCGCGGGAGTTGCCCACCGGGCCCGTACCTCCCGTGACCCCGTAGTTGGGAGGCCAGTGCCAGGGGCAAGATTGCGTCCGCCAGGGTCACCGAAGCGGGCGATGCTGGAAGGAAACCGTGTGAGCCGGATTTCGGTCCGGGGATTCGCAGTGGCCTCGGCCACCGCGGTCACCGCCGTCGGAAGCGTTGTCGGAGTTGCCTCGGGCAGCACCGCCGTGCCCAACGACGCCGAGGCGACGGCAAGCGACGCGACGCTCCTGGCGGACATACCCGCGGGCCAGCAGGCCCAGGTCCAGACCGCCTCCCTGACGCAGCAGGCCGACGCCCAGGCGATCCAGGCCGACGCGAGCGCCAAGAAGGACGCCGAGGAGGCCGCCCGCAAGGCTGCCGCCGACACCGCCATCGCCAAGAAGGCAGCGGCGGAGAAGGCCGCCAAGGAGGCCAAGGAGCGCGCCGAGGCCAAGGAGAAGGCCAGCCGCAGCGCCGGTGACTTCCCGATCCAGAGCTCGTACTCCGTCGCCGAGATCCAGGCGATGGCGCGGCAGATGGTGCCGAGCGGCCAGTTCCAGTGCTTCAGCTACATCGTGGACCACGAGTCCAGCTGGAACTACCACGCGGTCAACGCCTCCTCCGGCGCCTACGGCCTCTTCCAGGCGCTGCCCGCCTCGAAGTACTCCTCGGCCGGCTCCGACTGGCAGACCAACCCGGCCACGCAGATCAAGTGGGGCCTGAACTACATGAACAGCCGCTACGGCAGCCCGTGCGCGGCGCAGTCCTTCTGGGCCGCCAACCACTGGTACTAGGCCCGGCGCGCAGCCGCCGAGACCCGCGGTCCGGCCTCTCAACCTTCGGCAGCCCCTCCCCGTCATAGGGGGAGGGGCTGTTGCCCTGTACGGTCGATGCGACGACTCCAGGGGGGAGTGGTGGGGAGCACCCGGGGACACGGGGGAAGAGGACGGATCATGTCGCGAGTGCCAGGGTGGCTCGGCCGTATCGGCGCCGGTCTGACCGAGGTGAGCGAGCGGTTGGACGAGCGCCGCGCCGAGGTGGAGCGGGAGTCGGACGACCCGACGCCTTCGCCGCCCAGGACAGCGACGCCGCCGGCGGACCACACCGCCGAGGCACCGCCCGCGCCCGTCGTCCGCCCGGACCCCGTGCAGGCCGTGCCGTGGAGTGTGCGCGTCGCCGCCGAGGCCGGCTGGCGGCTGCTGGTGCTCGCGGGCACGGTCTGGGTGCTGATGCGGGTCATCAGCGCCGTACAACTCGTCGTCTTCGCCTTCGTCGTCGCCCTGCTCATCACGGCGCTGCTGCAGCCGACGGTGGCCCGCCTCAAGCGCCACGGGGTGCCGCGCGGTCCCGCCACCGCGCTCACCGCGATCCTCGGCTTCGTCGTCATGGGGCTGATCGGCTGGTTCGTGACCTGGCAGGTCATGGAGAACATCGACAACCTCTCCAACCAGATCCAGAGCGGCATCGACGACCTGCGCAACTGGCTGCTGAAGAGCCCCTTCCACGTCACCGACAAGCAGATCAACCAGATCGCCAAGAACCTGCGGGATGCGGTCGGCGCGAACACCGACCAGATCACCTCCGCGGGACTGGAAGGCGTCCAGGTCGTCGTCGAGGCCCTCACCGGCATCCTGCTGACCTTCTTCTCGACCCTCTTCCTGCTCTACGACGGCCGGCGCATCTGGGAGTGGACGCTGAAGCTGGTGCCGGCGGCGGCCCGCCCCGGTGTCGCGGGCGCCGGCCCGCGGGCCTGGGGCACGCTGACCGCCTATGTGCGCGGCACGGTGCTGGTGGCCCTGATCGACGCCATCTTCATCGGCCTGGGCATCTACTTCCTCGACGTCCCCATGGCCGTCCCGCTGGCCGTCTTCATCTTCCTGTTCTCCTTCATCCCGCTGGTCGGCGCGGTGGCCTCCGGCGCGCTGGCCGTGGTCGTCGCACTGGTCACCCAGGGCGTGTTCACGGCGGTGATGACGCTCCTCGTGGTCCTCGCGGTCCAGCAGATCGAGGGCCACATCCTGCAGCCGTTCATCCTCGGCCGCGCGGTACGCGTCCACCCCCTCGCGGTGGTCCTGTCGGTCGCGGCGGGCGGCATGGTCGCCGGCATCGGCGGCGCGGTGGTCGCCGTTCCGCTGGTGGCGGTGACGAACACGGTGGTGGGGTATCTGCGGGCGTACTCGGCCGGACTTCTCCCCGCCGATCAGCAACAACCAGCCGGTCCGGCGATCGAGGACGAGGCCGTTCAGGCCGAAGGGGGGTCCGGGGGCACAGCCCCCGGCGACGTCACCGAAGACGCCGGCGCCTGACCTCCGACGGTGCCTGAAACGGGCCTCCTACTCGATCAAATGCGCACCGAACAAAGCGATTTGAACGAGCCCACGGTTCAACTTCCGTCACCTGGAGACAGGTCGGAAACCGGCACCCGGAATATGCGTTCGGACTGATACACCTTCCCGCGTGATGTCGGGCTACGACCTGTTGACGCGGGCCCTCGCCGCCTGCGGGCGGGACGGGTGGACCGGTGTCCTGCGTGTGTCCGGGGCGCCCGGCGGCGTCCTGCACCTCAGGGACGGGCTCGTCGTCGCCGCCGAGTCGCCGGGGGCGCCGGGGCCGGAGACACTGCTGCTGCGGTCCGGGCGGGTGGACGGCGAGCAGTGGGCCGCGCTGGTCCGGGAGGCCGGGGGCGCACGCTGGCCGGCCGCCGGGCTGATCGCCCACGGGTACGCCGGTGCCGCCCAGCTCAGGGTGGTGTGCGCGATGGCGCTGCAGGACGCGGCGTTCGCGATCCTCGCGGGCCGCATCGACGGCTGCGAACGCGCCGGGGGCGGCTCCGAACCGCCCGCTCCGGTCGCCGTGGGCGAGCCGCCCGCCCGGCTCCTGGAGGAAGCCGCCCGTAAACTCGCCGCCCTCGCGGCCCTGCCCCGCCCTGTTCATCCCGACCGCGAACGCCCCGTGCCCGGCCCGCACTCCGGCGGCCCGCTCAGCGCACTGCAACGCGCGCTGCTCGACCATGCCGACGGCCGCCGTACCGCCCGCGACCTGGCTTTCCGTTCCGGGCGCGGCGTCTACACCGTCACCGTCGAGGTCGCGCGCATGCTCGGCGAGGGGCTCCTGGAGTGCCCCGCCGTGCCCGCGCCGATCCCGGTCCGCGCACTCCCCGAGGGCATCCGCCACCGCACCCCGCCACCGCCCGTACCGCCCCCGCCGCAACCGCCGGCACCCGTCGACCTGCCCCGGCGCAGACCGGGCGGCTTCTTCCGGCTGCGGAACGGAACTCCGAAATGAGCCGGCCCAGCAGCCGCGAAACACATGAAACGCAAAGAGAAATAGGGGAGTTGAGCATATGGATCACGAAGCCCTGGCGCTTGAGATGCGCGGCCTTCGGGAGCAGGTGGCCGGAATCACCGACACCGCGGTCGCGGCGGCCGACGGACTGCTGATCGCCGCCGACACCGCCGACTCCATCGACCCGGAAGGCCTCGCCGCCCTCGCCGCGGCCGGCCTCGGCCTCGCCCGCCGCACCGCCCAGGCGACCGCCCGCGGCACGCTGCGCCGGACCGTGACGTACGGCAGCCACGGCTGTGCCGCCTGCTACCCCGTCGGCGACACCGCCCTGATGGTCGTGCTGGGCGACGAGGGCATGGACGTCGACCGCCTGCACCGGGTGACTCAGCCCGCCCTGGACCGCATCGGCTCGATCCTCACGCACCAGAACAAGACAGCTGAAGGAGTCTGAAGGGATGGCGACGAAGCGAATGACCCCAGGTTTCTCCGACCAGGTGATGGGCCTGGTCAAATCCCTCCGTACCGACGCCCCCGACTGTGTCGCCTCGGGCGTCGTCGACATGTCCACCGGCATGCTGCTGTCGTACGAGACCGTCGACAACCACCCGCCGGAGGTCCTGGACCTGCTGGCCGGCGCGACCCTCGACCTGTTCCAGGGACGCACGGTCGTGATGATCGAGGACGTCTTCAAGGAGCGCCGCGGGATCCAGAGCGACAACCACTTCTTCCAGGAGATCCTCGTCAACAGCGAGAACCTCACCCACCTGTTCGTGCGCATGAACGAGCAGCAGGACGTCGTCGCCGTCGTCGTCTGCCGCAAGTCGGTCAATGTGGGCATGCTGTTCGCTCAGGTACGGCGGGTGGTGCGGGAGTACGGCCTGTGAACGGACAGGGCCCCTCCCCGCGTCGGGGAGGGGCCCTGAGCCCGGGCCGTCTACTCGGTGCGCAGCCCGTCCGGGCGCATCAGCCGCAGCAGCGGGGGCAGGCTGAGGAGGGTCACGGCGACTACGACACCCGCGCCGATGCCCGTCATCGACAGCACGCTCGCCCAGTCCACGGTCACCGTCTCACCGGTCATCCGCAGCAGTACCGCGCCCAGCGTCAGCCCGACCACCGAGGCCAGCAGCAGGCCCAGCGCGATCGGGATCGCCGTCTGCCACAGCACCGACAGGCTCAGCGTGCGGCGCCGGGTGCCGAAGGCGACCAGCGAGGACAGCAGCTTCTTGCGCTCGCGCAGCTGCTCCAGCTGGGAGACCAGCAGGCTCGCGCCGATCAGCAGCAGCACACAGGTGGCCCCGACGAACAGGCCGTTGCGGATGGGCTTGAACTGCAGCGACTGCTCGCTGGCCGCCAGATTGAACGTCTCCGACAGCGGATCCAGCCGGGCCGCGGCATTGCGCACGTGGTCACGGGCGTCCGGCACCGACTGGTCCAGCGACACGTACACCATGGGGCTCAGGCCGGCCTGCGCGGACTCGGGCAGTGCGCCCGGCGTGAAGAGCAGACCGCCGCGCTCGTAGCCGGTCGGGTCCGGGCGTCCCTCGGCGGTCAGGGTGCCGGAGGTCACCTTCCAGGCGGCCGTGTGGCTCGGGTGGTCGTCGTACCGGGGGTCGAAGTACAGCGTGCGGCCCGGTATGAGGAACTCCTTCGCCTTGTCGCCGTACTCGCCGCCGGTGATCCGGAACACGTCGCCGTCCCGGCAGGAGGCCAGCCGCGCCACCTCGCGCAGCTCCGCGCAACTGCCGACGGCGACCTCCAGCGAGTTCTCCGGATTCTTCGCCCGGTCCGCAGCGGAGCCCAGCGAGAGGGCCGATGCGTGGCGCACCCCCTCGGTTCCGGAAAGCGCCCGGCTCACCTCGGCCAGCGGGACCTCGCTGTGCAGGGAGACCTGCATCTGCGCCCGGTTCAGGTCGTTGCGGGTCTGCTTGGTGTAGTCGTGCTCGACCCCGGCGAACAGCATCTGCAGCGCGATCGCCCCGGCCACCGCGACCGCGATGCCGTTGACCATGCGGGCGGCCGAGCCACTGCTCAACTGCAGCCTGCGGACGGCCAGTTGCCAGGAGACCGAGCCGGAGTTCAGCCGGGCCACCACGGCCTCGACGACCCACGGCAGCAGCGCGGTGACGCCGACCAGCAGCAGCACGGTGCCGCCGATCACCATCCACTCGTTGAAGCGGCCGTTGTCGTTGCCCTGGCCGATCATCGGGTAGAGCAGCGCGAGGCCGCCCAGCGGCAGCAGCAGCCGCCACCACAGCCGGCGGCGCGGGGGCTTGGCCGTACGGACCACACCGAGCGGTTCGATGACGACCCCGCGCAGCGCGAACAGGGTGACGAGGACGGCCGCGGCCGGTACGGCGACGGCGACCAGCGCGACGAGTGCGGGGGAGGGGTTGAGGTCGCTGGGGAAGACGCTGATGTTCCGTACCACCAGTACGCTCGCCGACTGCCTGGCCGCCACGAAGAAGACGGTGCCGAGCACCAGCCCGAGCAGCGCCCCCGCGAGGGCCTCACCGCCGGCGATCCGACGGGCCATTCGGCCGTCGGCGCCGACCAGCCTGAGCGCCGCGAGGCGCCGGTCCCGGCGCTCGCCGCCGAAGCGGACGGCCGCCGCGATGAACACACCGACCGGAAGCAGCAGCACCACGAAGATGATCATGATGAGCAGGATCAGGACCGGGTCCAGCTTGTCCGGCGTGCGGTTGGCGGAGGGTCCGAAGTAGTCGATGCGCTCGACGTAGCCGTTGGAGAGATGGTTCTCCAGGCCGGTGGCGCCCGCGTAGAAGGCGAGTTCGGCGGGTCCGATCAGTCCGGAGTTCTGGATCGTCCCGGTGATCCGGTAGGGGTAGCGCTCGCGCAGCAGCTTGCCGGAGTCGGACTCCAGCAGCTCCTTCAGCGCCGGTGAGGCGACCATCTCGCCCTTCGCCGGGAACTTCGCCACGCCCGGCGGCAGCGGCGCCTTCACCCCCTCGGGCTCCACGAACCGGCCGCGGATGTCCTTGCTGCGGAAGGACGTCTCCGCGTTGGCGATGATCAGCGTGTGGTCCGACTTCGGCAGCGTCTTCGCGCTGTACGTGAAGTCGTCCCGGTCGGTGCCCCGCTTGTCCCGGGCGGACAGTGCGCTCGGGATCGCCGTCGTGATCAGCAGCAGCGCCACCCCCAGCCCGACGCCCACAGCCGTCAGCACGGCCCGCGTCCACCCTTCACGGCCGCCCGCGAAGGCGAACCGCATCCCCATGGCCAGATCCCCGGCCCACCCCCGCAGAGTCATACGGCCCGCTCCATGTCCCGGGACTTGCCGTCCCGTACGACGATCTCGCGGTCCGAGTACGCGGCCACCCGGGCCTCGTGCGTGACGAGGACGACGGCGGCGTTGGTGGACCGGGCCGCGTCCGTGAGCAGATCCATCACGCGCTCGCCGTTGAGCGAGTCCAGCGCGCCGGTGGGCTCGTCGGCGAACAGCACACGGGGGCTGGTGACCAGCGCCCGGGCGACGGCGACGCGCTGCCCCTGACCGCCGGAGACCTCACCGGGCCGCTTCTTCGCGAGGTCGTCGACCTCCAGCCGCTCCATCCAGGTCAGGGCGGTGCGCTCGGCCTCCTTGCGGGAGGTGCCGTTCAGCCTGAGCGGCAGGGCGACGTTCTCGACACAGGTCAACTCCGGTACGAGCTGGCCGAACTGGAACACGAAGCCGAACTCGGAGCGCCTGAGCGCACTGCGCTCGGCATCGCTCATGGTCGCCATCTCGCGCCCCGCGTACAGGATCGACCCCGAATCGGGCGTCACGATCCCCGCGAGACAGTGCAGCAGCGTCGACTTGCCGGACCCGGAGGGGCCCATCACGGCGACGACCTCACCGGGGTGGATGGAGAACTCGGCACCGTCCAGCGCGGTGGTCGGCCCGTACGACTTGCGCAGCTCGTCGGCGACGAGCAGGGAACCTGCGGGAGTCACTTGGCCACCGCCTCCGCCAGCTTGTCGAGACGCGCTGCGGTCAGCTCCAGCCAGCGCAGGTCGGCCTCCAGATGGAACAGGGCGTGGTCGCAGATGAGCTGGTCGGCCAGGTCCCCCTTCCGCTTCCGGTCGGTGAGGATCCGCATCATCCGCAGATGCTCGGAGCGCTGCGTGTCGAGGATGTCGGCCGCGTTGCGGTGGGTGAGCAGCGCGAGGACGACCTTGGTGTACAGCGTGGACTGCAGATACGGCTCGGGCGCCTCCGGCGTGGCGAGCCAGCGCTCCACGTCGGTGATCCCGGCGTCGGTGATCGCGTACCGCTTGCGCTCGGGACCGCCGCCCGCCTCGATGCCGTCGACCTCGACGAGCCCGTTCTTCAGCAGGCGGGACATCGTCGAGTAGACCTGGCCGTAGTGCAGCGGCCGGTCGTGACCGAACTTCTCGTCGAAGGCCCGCTTGAGGTCGTAGCCGTGGCGGGGCCCGGACTCCAGGAGCCCTAGAAGGGTGTGACCGATGGACATGTCCACGACTCTACACATGGTGTATACGCCTTGTGTATACGCCTTGTGTTGAGATCATGGCGGGGCGTACAGCCGGCTCACAGCTCCGCAGGTGGGAGCCGATTGTCACGGTTCTGCTACACGAACCTTCAGTGCTCGGGATCTGCGGACGGCCGCCCGCGGCGCGGGATCGGTCCGGCCCCTCCCGGGAGGCGCCCGGCCTCGTGCAGCGCCTTGCGCAACAGGAACTCGATCTGGGCGTTCGCGGACCGCAGTTCGTCCCCGGCCCACCGCGCCAGCGCCTCGTACACCAACGGGTCCAGCCGCAGCAGCACCTGCTTGCGCTGCTGCGGCCGGCGCCGGGGCGAAGGCCCCTCGGAAGGTTCCGTCACTGGTAGAGCGTCCCGGTGTTGAGCACGGGCTGCGGGGCGCGGTCCCCGCACAGCACCACCATCAGGTTGGACACCATCGCCGCCTTCCGCTCCTCGTCCAGTTCCACGATGTCCTGCTCGGCGATCCGGGCGAGCGCGGCCTCGACCATCCCCACCGCTCCGTCCACGATCTGCCGCCGGGCCGCGACGACCGCCCCGGCCTGCTGCCGCTGAAGCATCGCCGAGGCGATCTCGGGAGCGTACGCGAGATGCGTGAAGCGCGACTCGATGATCTGCACCCCGGCCGCCTCCACGCGCGCGTGCAGCTCGGCGGCGAGCTTCTCGGTGATCTCCTCCGCGTTGCCGCGCAGCGAAAGCCCGCCCTCGTCATGGGCGTCGTAGGGGTACTCGATGGCGATGTGGCGCACGGCCGCCTCGGTCTGCGTGGCGACGAACTCCAGGTAGTTGTCCACCTCGAAGGTGGCCTGAGCGGTGTCGCGCACTTTCCACACCACGACCGCGGCGAGCTCGATCGGGTTGCCGTAGGCGTCGTTGACCTTGAGGACGGCGGTCTCGTGGTTGCGCACCCGCGTGGAGATCTTCGTGCGGGAGGTGAAGGGGTTCACCCAGCGCAGACCGTCCTGCCGGATCGTCCCCCGGTAGCGCCCGAAGAGCTGGACGACCCGCGCCTCACCGGGCGCCACGGTGTTCAGCCCGCGCAGCGAGATCACCGCCGCGACGAGGACGACGGCACCCCCGGCCGCGAAGGCCGGATGTGCCTGCGCGGCCGCGAACAGGACGACGGCGATCAGGAGTCCGAGCAGCCCGAGCAGCAGCGCGAGCGCGCCGCCGATGCTGTGCGCGGCGAACTCCCGGACGCGGGGCGCGGGCATCTCCGGTATGTCGGCCTCGGGAGTGGTGTCGTGTATGGGCATGGGTGGTCCCCCGTTGTCGTGGTGCGGTCTGATCGGCATGCCCTCAAACGAGAGCATGCACCTATCTAAGTGATATCACTTTACCCCGCAGGGCAACCCTGAACCCCTCTCGGCCGTCGGTTCCATCGGGGCGGGTGCTGATTGTCACGTCCGCAAAAGAGCGGATCCACCGACCTTTGTCACATCTCCCGGTGTTAGCTTTCTGAGCTGACCTGTGCGGGCGAACCTGTGTGGCAGACGAGCACACATGAACGAAGCGGAGCGGAACGGACCCATGGGACGAGCGGAAGAGAGACGAGCGCGACAGCGTGGTGGCCGCCGCGCGGCGCCCCCGACGCGCTCGTCCGGTACGGCGGAACCGGCGGACCTCTCCGGGCCCGAGCCCACCGTCATAGGCGGCCGTGCCGCGGCGCGCAGGGCCGCCAAGGGCAAGGCGGGCAAGGGCAAGGCGGGCAAGGGCAAGGACGGCAGGAGCTTCATACGCCGGCTGTTCACCTGGAAGAAGATCGTCGGGACCTTCTTCGCGCTGTGCCTGCTCGGCATGGGCGCCTTCGTCGCGCTGTACATGATGATCACCGTCCCCGAGGACGGCAACGGCGACGCGACGCTGCAGAGCAATGTCTACAAGTACAGCGACGGCAAGCTGCTGACCCGGGACGGCCAGCGCAACCGCGAGATCGTCGACCTGTCGAAGGTGCCCAAGGCCGTCCAGCACACCTTCGTCGCCGCCGAGAACAAGACCTTCTACGAGGACAACGGCGTCGACCTCAAGGGCACCGCGCGAGGCATCCTCAACACACTCTCCGGCAAGGGCGCGCAGGGCGGTTCGACGATCACCCAGCAGTACGTCAAGAACTACTACCTGACGCAGAACCAGACCATCTCGCGCAAGCTGAAGGAACTGGTCATCTCGCTGAAGCTGGACCGGACGAAGAGCAAGGACTTCATCCTCGCCGGCTACATCAACACCAGCTACTACGGCCGCGGCGCGTACGGCATCCAGGCCGCCGCGCAGGCCTATTACCACGTCGACGCCCAGAAGCTCTCGGTCCAGCAGGGGGCGTATCTCGCCGCGCTCCTCCAGGCGCCGAACCAGTACGACTGGGCGATCGCGACCGACACCGGCAGGAAGCTGGTGCAGGCCCGCTGGAACTACGTCCTCGACAACATGGTCGAGAAGAACTGGCTGGACAAGACCAAGCGCGCGGAGATGAGGTTCCCGACCCCCTTGGCGCCCAGGGCGGCGCCGGGCATGGGCGGGCAGACCGGCTACCTGGTGGACGCGGCCAACAACCAGCTGGCGAAGCGGCTGGTGGCCCAGGGCACCGCCGACAACTACAACGACGCCATGACGATGGTGAAGGCCGGCGGCTGGACCATCACGCTCAACATCGACAAGAAGAAGCAGGCGGCGCTGGAGAAGGCCGCCAAGACGCAGCTGAACAGCAAACTCGACCCGAAGAAGCGCTCGGTCGACGCGGACGTCCAGGCGGGCGCCGTGTCCGTGAACCCGAAGACGGGCGCGGTCGTCGCGATGTACGGCGGCAAGGACTACTACAAGCACTTCCGCAACAACGCGACCCGCACGGACTACCAGCCCGCCTCGACCTTCAAGCCGGTCATCCTCGCCGCCGCCCTGGACTCGGCCGCCGAGACGCAGAGCGGCAAGGCCATCGGCGCGAACACGATCTACGACGGCACCAGCAAGCGCCAGGTCGTGGACAGCAACGGCAACAAGGTCGGCTTCGCCCCCGAGAACGAGGACGATCAGAGCTACGGCCCCATCACCGTCCAGACGGCGATGAACCAGTCCGTCAACTCCGTCTTCGCGCAGATGGGCGAGGACGTCGGCATGGACAAGGTGCTCAAGGTCGCGAGCCAGATGGGCATGGACACGGCCCACCTCAAGCCGGTGTCTGCACAGACCCTCGGCACGATGGGCGCGAGCCCGCTGCAGATGGCCGGGGTCTACGCGACCCTCGACAACCACGGCAAGCAGGTCACCCCGAGCATCATCAAGTCCGTCGAGAACAGCAGGCATTCGGTCACCCTGCCGGATCCGATCGGCGACCAGGTCATCAGCACCCAGGCCGCCGACACGGTCACCTCGGTGCTGACCGGTGTGGTCGACGACGGTACGGCCAAGACGTCGGTCGAGGCCAACCCCAACCGCGACGGCCGCAAGGTCGCCGGCAAGACCGGTACGTCCGACGAGAACCGCTCCGCCTGGTTCACCGGCTACACGCCCGACCTGGTCACCTCGGTGGGCCTGTTCGGGGAGTCCAAGAAGACGGGTGCCCAGGTCTCGATGTACCACGCGGGCGGACTGCCCCGCGTCAACGGTGGAACGTTCCCGGCGCAGATCTGGGCGGCGTACACCTTCGGCGTCTCCGCCACGGGCCTCAAGTTCGATCTGGACACCACGCAGGGCGCGGCGGTCCAGCCGACCTGGACGCCGACGGTCACGCAGTCGCCGAGCCGGACGCCCAGCCAGTCACCGACCACTCAGAAGCCGTCCGAGACGCCGTCTCAGACGCCGTCGCAGACCCCGACACAGAAGCCCACGCAGACGCCGACGCAAACACCCACGCAGACGCCGACGCAGACCCCGACGGCCCCGACGGACCCGCTCAATCCGAACGGCCAGTAGCAGCAACAGCAAAGGGCGCCCGGCGAACGCCGGGCGCCCTCTGCATGCCTCGCTCAGCTCTGGTTCAGCTCTGGTTCAGCTCGAACCAGACCACCTTCCCGGTGCTCAGCCGCGTCGCCCCCCACCGCCGGGCCAGCTTGTTCACCAGGTACAGGCCGCGACCGCCCTCGTCCGTCGCCCGTGCCTGCCGCAGCCGTGGCAGCTGCGGTACGTCGTCGCCGACCTCGCAGCGCAGTACGTCGGTGCGCAGCAGCCGTAGCGTGACCGGCCGGGAGGCGTAGCGGACGGCGTTCGTGACGACCTCGCTGACGAGGAGCTCCACGGAGTCGCTGAGGTCCTCCATGCCCCAGCGGGACAGCGCGCGCCGGGCCAGCCTGCGGGCCCGGCCGGGTGCCGCGTCCTCCGGCTCCAGGAACCAGTACGCCACGTCGCTCGGCGCGATCCCGTCGAAGCGGGCGGCGAGCAGCGCGATGTCGTCGTCCCGGTCGCCCGGGCCGAGCATGTCCAGGACCTCGTCGCAGAGTGCTTCCAGCGGCGGCGGATGGTCCGGGCCGGTCAGCTGTGCGGTCGCGGCGAGCTTCTCGCGCAGTTGCTCTATGCCGGTCCACACGTCCCGCAGCCGGGACTCGACCAGGCCGTCGGTGTACAGGAGCAGGGTCGCCCCGGCGGGTGCGTCCAGCTCCACGGCCTCGAAGTCGACGCCGCCCACACCGATCGGCGCCCCCGGCGGCACCCGCAGCACCTCGGCGCGGCCGCCCAGGTGCAGCAGGACCGGCGGCGGATGGCCGGCGTTGGCGATGGTGATGCGGTGCGAGACCGGGTCGTACACGGCATAGAGGCAGGTCGCCATGCGGTCGGTGCCCAGGCGCTGGGCCTGTTCGTCGAGGTGGTGCAGGACCTCCTGCGGGGGCAGGTCGAGGCCCGCCAGGGTCTGGGCCGTGGTCCGCAGCTGGCCCATGATGGCCGCGGACGTCATGGAGTGGCCCATCACGTCCCCCACCACCAGCGCGACCCGGCTGCCGGGCAGCGGGATGGCGTCGTACCAGTCGCCGCCCACCCGCGCGGTCTCGGCGGCGGGCAGATAGCGGGACGCCAGCCGTACGCCCGTGGGCCGCGGGAGGGTCTCCGGGAGCATGGTGCGCTGCAGCTCGTCGGCGATGTACGCCTCGCGGCCGTACAGCACCGCCTTGTCGATGCCGAGGGCGCTGTGCGTGGCGAGCTGGGCGGCGACCAGCAGGTCGTCGGCCTCGAAGGCCATGCGCTCCGGACGGCGCAGGAAGAGCGCGGCGCCGATCACCCGGCGCCGGCCGCGCAGCGGGGCGAGGATCGCGCGCTGTCCGCCGGGTACGGCGAACTCCCCTCCGTCGCCCAGGAGTTCGGGCAGGGCGGCGCGGGCGGCGGGCGCGTCCGTGAAGACCGGGCGGACCCCGCGCAGCACCTCGGCGAGCGCGCTGCCCGGCCGCACCTCGCACAGTTCGGCGCCGACCGCGTCGAGCCCCGTCATCTCCGGGGGCTCCGGCTGCAGGGCGGGCGAGAAGCCGCCCTCGGTGTCCCGCTCCGCGGGGATCCGGTCGGTGCGCCGCAGACGCAGCACGAGCGGGCCGGTGGGCCGCTCGTCGCCGACGGGCAGCGGGTCGCGCAGATAGACGAGGATCGCGTCGGAGAAGGTCGGCACGGTGGCCCGGCACAGGCCCATGACGATCTCGTCGAGGTCGATGCCGCGGGCGATCCGCCTGGTCGCCGCGCCGACGAACCGCAGCCGGTCGCCGTCCCGCCGCATCGGCGTGGGCTGCCCGGGGGGCGTCACTCCCTGCCCGGTACGGCGCTCCTGGGCGCCGGACTTCTGCGGCCGGTCCCGCTCGCCGTCCGGCTGGTCCGGGATGGCCTCGGGCACGGGGCGCGGACGGTGCGTGCCGGGTTCCACGGCTTCTGCGGCGGCGGGCTGCGAGTGCTCGGGGCCGGTGGTGTCGGAGGGGGGCGAGACCGGGTCCTTTCCCTGGCTTGCTTTGCTGCACGGTGTGGCCGTACCCGGTGTCGACGGGGTCTCCCCGGTGCGCGCCTGTGCGGGTAAAGCGGCCGTGGGGGAGGGCGTCTGGGTGTGCAGGAGCGCCCCGCGGGGGTCCGCGGGGTCGGCGCCCGGCTGCGGGCGCTCGAAGGACATGGGGTGCTCCGTCACGCGTGTCGAATCCGTCCGTCCGGGGCTGCGCATCGCGAGCGCAGTTCGTCCCGCAGGAATCCCGATACCCGGAATACGTGTCCCCGGAACGGAATTCCCGCGTGGTCAGAGGCTGTTGTCGTGCCACCGGAGAACCGTTCACCGGCCGTTCCGGTGTTGCCCTCGTACCCCTCGCTCACGTCCTGCCGCCCCTCGGTGACGATCGGTCAAGCCCAGCGCGTGCTCCGGCAGTTGCCACTGCACCTTGCGGAGGACGATCCTACGGTTGTGGACCGGGGGCGCATCAAGAGTCTCACGTGGACACATGCGCGGGCGTACGGTCCCAGTCCTCCGGCAAAGACGGTACAGCCCAGGACGGATCCGGGCGCCAGTGCTGCCAGCCGTCGCTGAACGGCGGGCCCCAGGAGCGGATCACCTCCACCGCGGACCGGCCCGCCCCGCGCACCTGTTCGGCGGCCGACGCGTCCATCAGTCCGTCCTGCTGGGCCTGCGCGAACTCGTCCTCGTCACGCCAGTGCCAACTGCGGTCCGGGTGCACGGAGATGTCGAGGAAGTGGTCCTCGGAGTCGACCCCGCCGTCCCAACGCACGAGCGGCGACTCCAGATTCACGTACCAGTTCTTGAACTTCCAGCCCGGCTCCCAGAACAGCCACACCGACCAGGGCTCACCGGGCCGTGCCAGCTTCAGCACCCCGGTGCCGAACCAGTGGTCGAGCTGGACGGTACGGGGCTTGGTGTAGCGGGACTGGAGGGGCTCGACGTGCACCGGGGTGCCGTCGGCGAGGACGGGCTTCACGCACTCGGTGCCGGGTGCCAGCCAGACGGCGAGCAGTTCCTCGTCGTCCCGGACGACGGTGACGGGGCGTGCGATGTGGAAGCGTTCGCCCGCGTTCTCCCGGTAGCGCCACAGGACCTGTGTCCCGGGGGTCCAGAACCCCGTCCGCACCGCCGCAGCCGCGTCCGCTTCCGCTCTCATCGCTCCACCCTCTGCCATGCACAGATATTAGGTGCCCCCGGCATACGACGCTGCGGCGCGCGTCACGGTTCGCGACGGTGCGACGAATGGTTACGGATGCGTCATCCGCAGGACATCCAGTGCTTCGTCGAGCTGCTCCGCCGTGAGGTCGCCCCGCTCCACGTACCCGCTCTCCAGGACGACTTGGCGGATCGTCTTCTGCTCCGCGAGGGCCTTCTTGGCGACCTTGGCGGCCTCCTCGTAGCCGATGTACTTGTTGAGCGGAGTGACCACGGAGGGTGAGGACTCGGCGTACTCGCGGGCCCGCTCCCGGTTCGCGGTGATGCCGTCCACGGTCCGGTCGGCGAGCAGCCGCGAGACGTTGGCCAGGAGCCGGACCGACTCCAGGACGTTCCTGGCGATGACCGGCAGCATCACGTTGAGCTCGAAGTTGCCGGCGGCTCCGGCGGCGGCGACGGTGGCGTCGTTGCCGGTGACCTGGGCGGCGACCATGAGCACGGCCTCCGGGATGACCGGGTTGACCTTGCCGGGCATGATCGACGAACCGGGCTGGAGATCGGGAAGGTTGATCTCGGCGAGCCCGGTGCGCGGTCCGGAGGCGGCCCACCGCAGATCGTTGGCGATCTTGGTCAGCCCGACGGCGACGGTCCGCAGCTGTCCGCTGGTCTCGACGATCCCGTCCCGCGCCCCCTGCGCCTCGAAGTGGTTGCGGGCCTCGGTCAGCGGCAGCCCCGTGACGCGGGCGACCTCCTCGATGACGGCGGCGGAGAAGCCGGGCGGCGTGTTGATGCCGGTGCCGACCGCCGTCCCGCCGAGGGGCAACTCGGCGAGGCGGGGGAGGGCGGCGTACAGCCGCTCGACGCCGTAGCGGATCTGAGCCGCGTAGCCGCCGAACTCCTGCCCCAGGGTCACCGGCGTCGCGTCCATCAGATGCGTCCGCCCGGACTTCACGACGTCCGCGAACTCCTCGGACTTGCGGGTCAGGGCGTCGGCGAGGTGTTCCAGGGCGGGGATCAGGTCGCGGGTGACGGCGGCGGTGGCGGCGATGTGGATGGAGGAGGGGAAGACGTCGTTGGACGACTGGGAGGCGTTCACATGGTCGTTGGGGTGTACGTCCCTGCCGAGCCGCTCGGTCGCGAGGGTGGCGATGACCTCGTTGGTGTTCATGTTCGACGAGGTGCCGGAACCGGTCTGGAAGACGTCGATAGGGAAGTGCTCGTCCCAGTCACCCCGGGCGACCTCCTCGGCCGCCTCCTGGATCGCCTCCGCGATGTCCTTGTCGAGCACCCCCAGCCGCGCGTTCACCTTCGCCGCGGCGCCCTTGATCCGGGCCAGGGCCTCGATGTGGGCGCGCTCGATGCGCTGGCCGGAGATCGGGAAGTTCTCGACGGCGCGCTGCGTCTGGGCGCGCCACTTGGCGTCGGCGGGGACGCGGACCTCGCCCATGGAGTCGTGCTCGATGCGGTAGTCGTCGCTCATGCCCGTATAGCGATCGGGGAGGCGGGGATGTTCCGGGCCTTGAGCCGGCCGGGGGTCGTTGCGCGGGCCGAGCCCTCGTCAGCGGCCCGGCACTCCGAACCGGCCGGTGCACACGGGCTTTTCGGCCACCTCGGCGCACGCCTGGGCCCCGCGCGGGTCCGGCGCGGCCAGCATCGGGCTGCTGAACCCGTCGGACTTGTCGCCCTGGTACTCCGCGGACAGCTCGTCCTGGCCCGACCTGATCCAGATCTCCCGCGCGCCGCCCGTGCGGGTGCGCAGCTCGGACCAGACCGTGGCGCAGGACGGTGAGAACCGCAGCAGCACCACCTCGGCGCCCCTGGCGACCGTGCTCTCGGTGCGCGCGTCCCGGGCGCAGGTCTCGGAGGTGGGGAGTTCCCCCTGGCAGTCGCTGCCGTGGCAGGAGGCGGCCGCCCTGGGCGCCGCTGTGTGGCCGGGGTCCAGGACGTCCGCCGCGGCCGCGGTGACCGCCACGGTGGCGGCCATGGTGGCGAGGGCGACGACGGCACGGCTCGGCCGCGGGATGCGGCGGCGCCGTACGGCATCGGGCGGCACGGACGGGACCGGCTGCCGCTTCGCGACGGTCGCCCCGTCGGCCTGCGCACGTGCCGCGGAGTCCCAGAGGGCGAGCAGCGGGCCGGGGTCGGCGTCGGCGAGCCGCCCGAGCGCCACGACGGCCGCCCGGGGCGGGAACTGATCGCCGTTCAGATAGCGGTGCCAGGTCGACTTGCTGAACGGGGTGACACCGGCCAGTGCGGCCAGGCTCAGCCCCGTCCGCTGCTTGAGGGCACGCAGCCGCTCCGTCAGGAGCCGCCCGTCGTCCTGCGACGCGTCGGGCAGCGGCTGCCTCTGGACCGTCACGTGGCTCTCCATCTCGCTCCCTCGCCATGCCGGGGTGACCGCCCTGATGTGTTCCCGGCGGCGGCGCCCGGCCATACCGCGATCACCGGAATATGAAGGGGAGTTGACTGAGTTGACCTGCGATTACGCCGAGTGGGGGTGTGATCGGCGGATAACCGGACGGCAGCTCCCGGCGGGCCTGTGCGGCCCGCCGGGAGGTACCGGGGATCACGACCGGTGCGGCTTGGGGGCCGTCAGCACCAGCGGACGGTGCCGAGGTTGTGCACGTAGCGGGCGGAGACGTAGCCCCTGTGGTGGGCGAGCCGGTACCAGCGGTGGTTGCCGCGGACGCCGGAGCCCTGCACCTTGCAGGTGATGGCCACGCTGGAGCCCACCGGCCGCGAGCCGACGACGCGGTAGCCGGTGCCCGGCCCGGAGCGGACGTTCAGCGGCAGGCGGTGGGTGGCGACATGGCCCCAGGCGTGGTTCCTGACGATGTGCCGGATGCCGTGGAGGTGCCGGATGTGCCGGATCTGGCGGTGGTGACGCGCGGCACGGCCCTTCGCGTGGTGGCACTTCGGCGCCTTGGGCCGGGCGGGCAGCGTGGACGGCGCGGGGGCCGGCTGCCATGCCGGCACGGAGATGTGCGGGGGAGTGGAGTTCAGCGCGTGGGCCTGCGCGGCCGGCCCGGCGGAGGCGACGGCCGCCACCGGGAAGACGGCGACGACCGCGAACGCGGCCAGAAGGCCGTTGCGCAGTGTGCGTCGGATCATGGTTGGTCCCTCCGAGATGACCTGCGGATCACGGGCTGTGATCCAGTCAGCACGGAGCGTTTCCGACGAAGCTCCCAAAGATGCCGTCCCACCCGTTCCTGGGACGAACTGGGACGACATCCAGGCGTTACCGCAGAATCACGACATACCGACGCCGTCCCGGGACTGTGTCTTCCACTCCGTCCGGCGGGGTCTTCCACTCCGTCCGGCGGCGCTTTGCGCTCCGTCCGGCGTTTGGTCTTTCAGCCCGTCCGGCGCTTGGGTCTTCAACCCGTCCGGCGTTTGAGCCTTTCGGCCCGTGCGGAGTTTGAGCCTTTCGGCCCGTGCGGAGTCTGAGCCTTTCGGCCCGTCCGGCGTTTGGGTCTTCAACCCGTGCGGAGTTTGAGCCTTTCGGCCCGTGCGGAGTCTGAGCCTTTCGGCCCGTCCGGCGTTTGGGTCTTCCACCCCGCTCGGCGGGGCCTTGCGCCCCGTCCGGCGTTTGAGTCTTTTCAGCCCGTCCGGCGTTTGAGGACGAGGCCGTTCAGGCCGATCGGGGTCCGGGGCGGAGCCCCGAAACGGGGTGCGGGGGCGGAGCCCCGCGAGGGGTGCGGGGGACGCGGTCCCCGCCGGGGTTCAGGGGCGGAGCCCCTGGCGGGGTCGAAGGGGCGGCAGCCCCTGGGGACGGGACGGGTAGGGGCGGCGGGGGCGAGATCCGTCCCCCGCCGCACCCGCAGGCACTACGCCAGCCCAGGCCCGCGCACCGGAATCGACGTGAACGTCGGCGCCGGCGCCGGATCCTGGAAGAAGTCGTTGCCCTTGTCGTCCACCACGATGAACGCCGGGAAGTCCTCGACCTCGATCTTCCACACCGCCTCCATGCCGAGCTCCTCGTACTCGACGACCTCGACCTTCTTGATGCAGTCCTGGGCGAGCCGGGCGGCCGGACCGCCGATGGAGCCGAGGTAGAAGCCGCCGTGCGCATCGCACGCCTCGGTGACCTGCTTGCTGCGGTTGCCCTTGGCGAGCATGACCTTGGATCCGCCGGCCGCCTGGAACTGCTCGACGTAGCTGTCCATCCGCCCGGCCGTGGTCGGTCCGAAGGAACCGGACGCGTACCCCTCGGGAGTCTTCGCCGGACCCGCGTAGTACACCGGGTGGTCCTTCAGGTACTGCGGCATCTCCTCGCCCGCGTCAAGGCGCTCCTTGATCTTGGCGTGCGCGATGTCGCGGGCCACGACCAGCGGACCGGAGAGGGAGAGACGGGTCTTGACCGGGTACTTCGTCAGCTCGGCGAGGATCGAGTCCATCGGCTGGTTCAGGTCGATCCTGACGACGTCCGAGGACTCGTCCAGGTGCTCGTCCGTCGTCTCCGGCAGGAAGCGCGCCGGGTCCGTCTCCAGCTGCTCCAGGAAGACGCCCTCCGCCGTGATCTTCGCGAGGGCCTGGCGGTCGGCGGAGCAGGACACGGCGATCGCGACGGGGCACGAGGCGCCGTGCCGCGGCAGCCGCACCACACGCACGTCGTGGCAGAAGTACTTGCCGCCGAACTGCGCGCCGATGCCGATCTTCTGGGTCAGCTCGAAGACCTTCTGCTCCAGGTCCTTGTCCCGGAAGCCGTGGCCGAGCTCCGAGCCCTCCGCCGGGATCTCGTCCAGGTAGTGCGCGGAGGCGTACTTCGCGGTCTTGAGCGCGTACTCGGCGGACGTACCCCCGACGACGATCGCCAGGTGGTACGGCGGGCAGGCGGCCGTACCCAGCGAACGGATCTTCTCCTCCAGGAACTTCATCATGGAGGCCTCGTTCAGAACGGCCTTCGTCTCCTGGTACAGGAACGACTTGTTGGCGCTGCCGCCGCCCTTCGCCATGAACAGGAACTTGTACGCACCGCCGTCGGTGGCGTACAGCTCGATCTGCGCCGGCAGGTTGGAACCGGTGTTCTTCTCGTCCCACATGGTCAGCGGGGCCATCTGCGAGTAGCGCAGGTTGAGGTTGAGGTACGCGTCGTAGATGCCCTTCGACAGCGCCGCCTCGTCGCCGCCCTCGGTGAGGACGTTCTGTCCGCGCTTGCCCATGACGATCGCCGTGCCGGTGTCCTGGCACATGGGGAGCACGCCCGCGGCCGCGATGTTCGCGTTCTTCAGCAGGTCCAGCGCCACGAACTTGTCGTTGCTCGACGCCTCGGGGTCGTCGATGATGCGCCGCAGCTGGGCCAGGTGCGCGGGCCGCAGATAGTGCTGGATGTCGTGAATGGCCTCCTCGGCCAGCTTGCGCAGCGCCTCCGGCTCCACCTTGAGGAACGTCCGCCCGTCGGCCTCGAAGGTGGACACACCCTCGGAGGTCACCAGCCGGTACGGGGTGGTGTCCTCTCCCATGGGGAGCAGATCGGTGTACGCGAACTCAGGCATCTCAGCCCATTCCTCACTCGGCAGACGGCGCCCGCCGTCATTGGCGGGCGCTCACCAGCGTAGAACCTGCCGCTGACACCGAGCCTGTGAGGTAAGGCTCAGTTCGAGGGGCGCACGCGTTTTCCACAGGTCCCGATGAGGGGTAGTCGCGATCTATCGCGTTTCGGTACGCTGCTGCCGTGGACCTTCAGAAGAGTGACCGAGACCAGGACACGGCACCGCGGGTTTCCGAACTGCGCGCCTCGGACGCCGACCGTGACCGCATCGCCGACCTCCTGCGCGACGCCCTCGCCGAGGGCCGCCTGACCGCGGACGAGCATGCCGAGCGGGTCGAGGGCGTCCTCGCCGCCAAGACGGTCGGTGAACTGGAGGTCTTCATACGGGACCTGCCCGCGGCCCACCAGCACCGCGCGGCCCCCGCCTTCGCCGCCGCCCCGAGCCGCCCCACGGTGGGCGCGATCCCGGCCGACCCCGACGACAACGTCGTGGCGGTGTTCAGTAACGCCGTCCGCAAGGGCCGCTGGCGCGCGGGGCGCCGTATCCATGCGTACGCGATCTTCGGCAGCGTGGAGATAGACCTCAGCGAGGCCCTCTTCGAGTACCAGCAGGTCGCGGTCAAGACCTTCTCGTTCTGTGGCAGCGTCGAGATCCGCGTCCCGGAGAACGTGTCGCTGCGCGGCACGGGTGGCGGTGTGCTCGGCAGCTTCGAGGTCGACAACCTCGACTCGACCGATCCGAACGCCCCGGTGGTCTACGTCGACGGCTGGGCCGTGATGGGCAGCGTCGAGGCGCGGCCGAAGCGGGGCAAGCTGGTCGCGGACATCCTCGACCGCGTCCAGCACAAGGTCGACAAGAGTTTGCGCAAACACCTGAATCGTTGACGGTTGCGAATTCGGGCGCGCCCGCAGTGAATTGGTCCACCCGCGGTCGCCCGCCCGAGGCGCTCACGAGCACGCGAAATCCAGCGGTTCGGAACTCAGTGCATAGGCTCGCGCACAGCGGGTAGGCCTTGCTGCATCGTCGCTCGCTCGCGAAGCCGTCGTCAGGAGTAGACCGTGCTGCAACCGCCGCATTCGTCCCTGCAGGTAGCTGCCGTTCCGGCCCAGCGGGTGCCAGTGCGGGACAGGGACCAAGACGCTCCATGGCACACCGAGGCGGTGTGCCGGCGCGACGAGGCCGGCCTGTTCTTCGCACCTTCCAAGGAACCCACCGCCGCCCGGCTCTCCCGCGAGGAGGCGGCCAAGCGCGTCTGCGCCCGCTGTCCCGTCATGGTCGAGTGCCGCGAGCACGCGCTGCTGCAACCGGAGCCCTACGGCGTCTGGGGCGGCCTCACGGCCGCCGAACGCCGCGTGGTCCTGGCGCGCAGGCGCCGCCGCGAGATGGAGCTCAAGAAGACGGCGCGCGCGCAGGGCCGTATAGCGGCAGCGGGCTGACCGGCCCCCGTACGCACACCGATGGGGCGCCCCCACCGCACCGGGGGCGCCCCACTCGTTTCAACAACGCACCGAACTCCCCGAGCTATTTGGCGCGGTCAAAATCAATCGCGCTGTAGGCCCGCAGCTTGCTCAGCCGATGCTCGGAGTTGATCTGCCGCACCGTCCCCGACTTCGACCGCATGACGATCGACTCGGTGGTGGCGGTCTCCGACCGATACCGGACGCCCCGCAGCAGCTCCCCGTCCGTGATCCCGGTCGCGACGAAGAACACGTTCTCGCCGGCGACAAGGTCGTCGGTGGTCAGCACCCGGTCGAGATCGTGCCCGGCCTCGATCGCCCGCGCCCGCTCCTCGTCGTCCTTGGGCCACAGCTTGCCCTGGATCGTCCCGCCCAGACACTTCACGGCGCACGCGGAGATGATCCCCTCCGGCGTACCACCGATCCCGAGCAGCATGTCGACGCCGGTGCCCTCGCGCAGCGCGTAGATCGATCCGGCGACGTCGCCGTCGGAGATCAGCTTGATGCGCGCGCCGGCCTCCCGGATCTCCTTGATGATGCCCTCGTGCCGCGGCCGGTCGAGGATCACCACCGTCACGTCCTCCGGCGTGGAGCGCTTGGCCTTGGCGACGCGACGGATGTTCACGGACACCGGCGCGTCGATGTCGACGAAGTCGGCGGCCTCGGGCCCGGTGACCAGCTTGTCCATGTAGAAGACGGCGGACGGGTCGAACATCGACCCGCGGTCCGCGGCCGCCAGCACGGCGATCGCGTTCGGCATGCCCTTGGCCGTCAGGGTGGTGCCGTCGATCGGATCGACGGCGATGTCGCACTCGGGCCCGGTCCCGTCACCGACGCGCTCGCCGTTGAAGAGCATCGGGGCCTCGTCCTTCTCGCCCTCGCCGATGACGACCACGCCGTTCATCGACACGGTGGAGACGAGGGTCCGCATGGCGCGCACCGCGGCACCGTCGGCGCCGTTCTTGTCGCCGCGCCCGACCCAGCGGCCGGCGGCCATCGCGGCGGCTTCGGTCACCCGGACGAGTTCGAGGGCGAGGTTGCGGTCGGGGGCTTCGCTGGGGACTTCGAGCTCGGACGGCAAGTGATGATGCTCGGTCATCGAGGCGCACCTTTCTGATACGACGACGGCCGGATGAGGGTTCGACCTTCGACTCTATCGTCAGTCCGACAAAATGAGCAGGGGACCCCACGGATGAGCGAGCCGGGCACCTGCGACGATAGGGGGCGTGGCAGGTTCGAACGGCAAGCAGAAGACGGTCCGGGACATGATCCTCTCCCTGGGCCTCATCGGGATCGCGGCGGCACTCATCTACGTGTTCATCCCGCACGACGACTCGCCTCCTGACCTCCCGCGGGTCGACTACCGCGTCGAACTGCTCACGGCGCGCCGCGCCGCCGCCTACCCCGTGGCCGCACCCGAGGGCCTGTCCAAGGACTGGAAGGCGACCTCGGTCCGCTTCCAGGGCGACCAGTTCGACGCCTGGCACCTGGGCTTCCACACGCCCGACGGCCAGTACGTGCAGATCGAGCAGTCCACTCAGAAGCCCTCGACCTTCATCGACCAGGCCACCCAGGGGTCGGACGCGACGAAGGCCACCCAGGAGATCGCCGGCCGCACCTGGACCCGCTACACCGGCGGCCGCTACGACGCCCTCGTGCTGCCCGGCAAGGGCTCCACGACGGTGGTCGCGGGCACGGGCTCGTTCCAGCAGCTGACGGAGATGGCGCGGGCGCTGAAGCTGGCGTAGGTCTTCGCTGAGAGACCGCGACGGGAAAGGCCCCCGGCTCGTCGCCGGGGGCCTTTGTCCTGCAGGGTCGCTCGGACCCGTGCGTCGTGCGGGGTCGCTCAGACCGTCGTGACGACCTGGTCGTACGCGAGGCGCGGGGAGCGCGGGAACCAGGCGTCCTCGCCCGGCTTGCCGATGTTGACGACCATCAGCGGGGTGTGGTCGTCGTCCAGGAACTCCTTCTGGACGCCCGCGAAGTCGAGGCCGGTCATCGGGCCGGCGGCGAGACCGGCGGCGCGGACGCCGATGATGAAGTACGCGGCCTGCAGTGCGGCGTTCAGGCCGGCGGCACCCTCACGGGCAGGGCGCTCGGAGAAGAAGACGTCCTTGGCGGCCGGGAAGTGCGGGAAGAGCTCCGGCAGCTCCTCGTGGAACTCGTTGTCCGCGGAGAGGATCGCGACCAGCGGGGCGGTGGCGGTCTTGGGCTGGTTGCCCTCGGCCATGTGCTTCACCAGGCGCTCACGGGCCTCGGCGGAGCGGACCAGGGTGATGCGCAGCGGCGACTGGTTGAAGGCGGTCGGGCCGTACTTGACCAGGTCGTAGATCGCCTGGATCTGCTCGTCGGTCACCGGCTCGTCGGTGAAGGTGTTCGCGGTACGGGCCTCGCGGAAGAGCAGGTCCTGGGCGGCGGGGTCAAGAACGAGAGACATGCGGGAACTTCCTCGGGGTGGCGCCGGGATCCGATCCGGACCGTGGTCCGGATCGACTGACGAGACCGACGGTACGCGAAGGAAGGTTCAAGGTTCAACAATAAACGGGGCGGGGTGATCCGCTTCACAGCGGACCGCCGCCATCGCTCCTTGTCGTGCGCTACTCGCCGCCGGCCTCTTCCGCGGCCTCCTCCTCCGCGAGGGCCGCATCCAGCCGGGCGCGCGCCCCGTCCAGCCAGCGCCGGCACACCTTGGCCAGCTCCTCGCCCCGCTCCCAGAGCGCCAGGGACTCCTCCAGCGTCGTACCGCCCGCCTCGAGCCGTCGTACGACCTCGATCAGCTCGTCCCGTGCCTGCTCGTAGCCGAGCGCCTCATCCACCTTGCTGGTCATCCGCCCACCCTATGCATCGACTCCCACCGTGCTGTGCTCTCAGCGTTCCCGGTCGGCCCGGACCACCGTGAACTCGCCCTCCGCCACGCGCGCCCGCAGTGTCTCCTGCGCCGTCACCTCGTCCGGGGCCCGGACGACATGCCCGTCGGCCCTCTGCAGCACGGCGTAACCGCGCTTCAGGGTGGCGGCGGGGGAGAGGGCCACCACGCGCGCGTGCGTGTGCGTCAGCTCGGAGTGGGCGCGGTCCAGGAGATGCCCCAGCGTGCGCCGCGAACGGTCGACCAGCGAGGAGACATGGTCGGACCGCTCGTCGATCATCCGGTGCGGATCCTCTATCGAGGGCCGGGCAAGCGCCTGGGCGAGCCCGCGCTCCTCCCGCTCCAGGAACGCCTCGACGCACCGCCGTGCCCGGTTGCGCAACTGCCGCACCCGCTCGTACTCCTCCCCGACATCCGGTACGACCTTCTTGGCGGCGTCGGTCGGGGTGGAGGCCCGCAGGTCGGCCACGTAGTCGAGGAGTGGATTGTCCGGCTCGTGCCCGATCGCCGACACGACCGGCGTACGGCACGCGGCGACCGCGCGCACGAGCTGCTCGTCGGAGAACGGAAGGAGGTCCTCCACGCTCCCGCCCCCGCGCGCGACGATGATGACGTCCACCTCGCCGGCCTCGTCCAGTTCCTTGACGGCCTGCACGACCTGCGGGACGGCGTGCACGCCCTGCACGGCGACGTTGCGCACCTCGAAGCGGACGGCGGGCCAGCGGTGCCGGGCGTTCTCCAGGACGTCCCGCTCGGCGGCCGAGGCGCGGCCGCAGACCAGCCCGATGAGCTGCGGCAGGAAGGGCAGGGCCTTCTTCCGCTCGGGCGCGAACAGCCCCTCGGCGGCCAGGGACTTCTTCAACTGCTCCAGCCGCGCGAGGAGTTCACCGACCCCCACGGGCCTTATCTCGGCGGCCCGCAGGGACAGCTGCCCCCGCGGCGCATACCACTCCGGCTTCGCGAGGACGACGACCCGCGCGCCCTCGCTCACCACATCGGCGACCGCGTCGAACACCTGCCGGTAGCAGGTGACGCTGACGGAGATGTCGTACGAGGGATCCCGCAGGGTCAGGAACACGACTCCGGCGCCGGGCCGCCGCGAGAGCTGAGTGATCTGCCCCTCGACCCAGACGGCCCCCAGCCGGTCGATCCACCCACCGATGAGCCGCGACACCTCACCGACGGGCAGGGGCGCTTCTGCGGACGTGTTGAGAGCCATGCCGCGAGGGTAACGGCCAGGACTGACAACTCCGGGCCGGGTCTTTCAGCCCGTCCGGCGTTTGAGGACGAGGCCGTTCAGGCCGATCTTCGCCCCCGCGGCCGCGGCCTTACGATGGACCGCATGACTGCTTCGCCTGGCCGCCGTGTCCTGCTCGCCGCCCCCCGGGGCTACTGCGCGGGTGTGGACCGCGCCGTGATCGCCGTCGAGAAAGCCCTGGAGCAGTACGGGGCTCCGATCTATGTCCGGCACGAGATCGTGCACAACAAGTACGTCGTGCAGACCCTGGAGAAGAAGGGCGCCATCTTCGTCGAACGCACGGAGGAGGTCCCCGAGGGGAACATCGTGATGTTCTCCGCGCACGGCGTGGCCCCCGTCGTCCACGAGGAGGCCGAGCGCGGCAAGCTGGCCACCATCGACGCCACCTGCCCGCTCGTCACCAAGGTCCACAAGGAAGCCGTCCGCTTCGCCAACGAGGACTACGACATCCTCCTGATCGGGCACGAGGGCCACGAGGAGGTCATCGGAACCTCCGGCGAGGCCCCCGAGCACATCACGCTCGTCGACGGTCCGGGCGATGTCGCCAAGGTCGAGGTCCGTGACCCCTCCAAGGTCGTCTGGCTCTCCCAGACCACCCTCTCCGTCGACGAGACGATGGAGACCGTCGACGCCCTGAAGGAGAAGTTCCCGCAGCTGATCTCGCCGCCCAGCGACGACATCTGCTACGCCACGCAGAACCGCCAGCTCGCGGTGAAGCAGATGGGCGCCGAGGCGGAGCTGGTGATCGTCGTCGGCTCCCGCAACTCCTCCAACTCCAAGCGGCTCGTCGAGGTCGCCAAGCTGGCGGGCTCGCGCGAGGCCTACCTCGTGGACTTCGCCGACGAGATCGACGAGGCCTGGCTGGAGGGTGTGTCCACGGTCGGTGTCACCTCCGGCGCATCCGTCCCCGAGGTCCTGGTCGAGCAGGTCCTGGAGTGGCTCGCGCAGCGCGGCTTCGAGGACGTCGAGATCGTCAAGGCGGCCGAGGAGTCCATCACGTTCTCGCTGCCCAAGGAGCTCCGCCGCGACCTGCGCGAGGAGGCGGCGACGCTGATCGCGGAGCGAACCGGCACCTCGCCGGAGTGACTGTCAGTCGTCCGTCGTAACGTAGAGCCATGCAGATCTTCGGTGTGGACATCGGTGGGTCCGGGATCAAGGGTGCCCCTGTGGACCTGGACAAGGGCGACCTGGCTCAGGAGCGCTGCAAAGTGCTCACTCCGCACCCGGCGACACCCGACGGCGTGGCGGACGGCGTGAAGCAGGTCGTCGAGCACTTCGGCTGGACCGGCCCGGTCGGCCTCACCTTCCCCGGTGTGGTCACCGGCGGGTCCACCATCCGCACGGCGGCCAACGTCGACAAGAGCTGGATCGACACCGACGCGCGCGCGTTGTTCAGCGACCGCCTGGGCGGCCTGCCGGTCACGGTGGTCAACGACGCGGACGCGGCGGGCGTCGCCGAGATGCACTTCGGCGCGGGCCGCGGCCGCCGGGGCACGGTCATCCTGCTGACCTTCGGCACCGGCATCGGCAGTGCCCTGTTCGTGGACGGCACCCTGGTGCCCAACACCGAGCTCGGCCACCTGGAGCTGCACGGCCATGACGCGGAGACGCGCGCCTCCAGCAAGGCCAAGGAGGACGGCGAGCTGACCTGGGAGCACTGGGCGCACCGCGTGCAGAAGTACCTCGCCCATGTCGAGATGCTGTTCTCACCCGAGCTGATCGTCATCGGCGGCGGAGTCAGCCGTAAGTCCCAGAAGTTCCTGCCCTTCATCGACGGCATCAAGGCGGAGATCGTCCCGGCGCAGCTGCAGAACAACGCGGGGATCGTCGGCGCGGCGATGCACGCCGCGGAGAGCTGAGGCCGGGCCCGGTACCGGGGTGATGCCTGGTACCGGGGCGGGGCCTAGTACCGGGACGGGCGGCGGCCGCCGCGCCGGCGGCGCATCAGGGCTGCCTTCCGTCCCGTGACGATCAGGCCCGCGACGAGGGTGCCCCCGTACAGCCACCCCGCCTGGGTGGCCAGTGCCGTCACCAGGCCCATCAGCCGGCCGAGCAGCCCGCCGCTGCTGTCGGCCACCGGCAGCAGACCCAGCGCGAAAGCGATCGGTACGACGACGGGTGGGGTCGCCAGGTCGCTCTTGCGCACCCAGACCGCGGTCAGCAGGCACACCGGCAGGAACAGCACGCCGTACAGGGTCAGCGACGCCCCGAACAGCAGCTGGTCGAGACAGCCAAGGGCGAACATCAGCGCCCCGCAGAACAGACCGCTGCCCAGCCCGGTCAGCCGCGGGTTGGGCAGCCGCCGTACGGCCTCGGCCGGCGGCGGGCCGGGCTGCCGTGCCGACGGGCGGGTGGCGGGGCGGCCCTGTCCGGAAGGTCGCGCATCGCCGCCCGCACCGCCACCGCTTCCACCGCGCTTCGCCTGCGGGGGCAGCGGGGGCCTGCCGCGTCGCGTTCCGTTGTGCGGTGGTCCCGACCCGTGTTGCTCCACCGGACCAACTTAGGTCGGTTTATGTGCGCAATCGCCCCTCAGACACGCCGAGGGACGGACCCTGGCCAAGCGTTCGACGGGGCGCCGGGACGGGGACCGGCACGCCGTAGACTGGTGGATCGGCCCGCCCGTGCACCGAAGAAGGACCGGGCCCGCAGCCCCCAGTCCCCTGATGTCTCTCACGTACGGGAAGTCGCAACGTGTCGCTCACGATCGGAATCGTCGGTCTGCCGAATGTCGGCAAGTCGACCCTGTTCAACGCCCTGACCAAGAACGACGTGCTCGCGGCCAACTACCCGTTCGCCACGATCGAGCCCAACGTGGGCGTCGTCGGCGTCCCCGACCCCCGGCTGACGAAACTGGCCGAAATCTTCTCCTCGCAGCGCATCCTCCCGGCGACCGTCGACTTCGTCGACATCGCGGGCATCGTGAAGGGCGCGTCCGAGGGTGAGGGCCTGGGCAACAAGTTCCTCGCGAACATTCGTGAGTCCGACGCGATCTGCCAGGTCATCCGCGCCTTCAAGGACGAGAACGTCGTGCATGTCGACGGCAAGGTCTCGCCGAAGGACGACATCGAGACGATCAACACCGAGCTGATCCTCGCCGACCTCCAGACCATCGAGAAGGTCCTCCCGCGCCTCCAGAAGGAGTCGCGCATCAAGAAGGACGTGGCTCCCAAGGTGGCTGCGGTCGAGGCGGCGAAGGAGATCCTCGAGAAGGGCGACACGCTGTTCTCGGCGGGCATCGTCCAGGGCTCCGGCAACGAGGAGCTCCTCCACGACCTGCACCTGCTGACCACGAAGCCCTTCCTCTACGTCTTCAACGTCGACGAGGACGAGCTGGTCGACGAGGACTTCAAGGCCGAGCAGCGCGCCCTGGTCGCCCCCGCCGAGGCGATCTTCCTCAACGCCAAGCTGGAGGCGGACCTCGCCGAGCTCGACGAGGAGGACGCCATGGAGCTCCTGGAGTCCGTCGGCGCCGAGGAGCCGGGCCTCACCACCCTCGCGCGCGTGGGCTTCAACACGCTCGGCCTGCAGACCTACCTCACGGCCGGCCCCAAGGAATCCCGCGCCTGGACCATCAAGAAGGGCGCCACCGCCCCCGAGGCCGCCGGTGTCATCCACACCGACTTCCAGAAGGGCTTCATCAAGGCGGAGGTCATCTCCTTCGCGGACCTGGTGGAGACGGGCTCGGTCGCCGAGGCCCGCGCGAAGGGCAAGGCGCGGATGGAGGGCAAGGACTACGTGATGCAGGACGGCGACGTGGTGGAGTTCCGCTTCAACGTGTGAGCGGCCGGAAGGGGCCGGGCTCCGTGAGCCCGGCCCCTTCCGCGTTCCCGTGCCGACCTTGAGCCGGCTGCTACCTGCGCTTCGGCGGGGTGAGCTGGTCGAGATCCAGGCTGATCTCGAAGGGCACAGGCCGCTTCAGGGTGCCCCGGAAGATGCCGGCGGGCGCGTAGACGCCGGTCGGTTCGTCGAGTTCGTAGACATGCACGACCGGGGCGCCGTTCTCGTCCTCGATGCACCAGTAGTGCGGGATGCCGGCCTCCGCGTACTTGCGGAGCTTGATCGTGCGGTCCCGGTGCGCGGACTCGGGTGAGACGACCTCGATGACGAGCCGCACCTCATCAGGCGTGAACCATGTGCGGTCGCCGTCGTAGGCGGCCGTCGTCAGGAGCAGATCGGGCTCGGGCCGGTTTCGCTCGTCGAGTTTTATGGTCATCTCGCGGCCGACGCTGACATCGCTGGGTGCCTGCCCCATGAGGGCGACAGTGAGCATGGTGACGAGGTGGCCATGCCACCATCGCTGGGGCGACATCATGAAGACGAGAGCTCCGTCGATCAGCTCGGTGTGGCGGGGCGCCTCGGGGAGTCGGTCCAGGTCCTCCGCGAACCAGCCTTCCTCGCGCGGCGGGCGCATCCAGTCGGGCAGTCCGGTCATGGCTAAACCGTAGTGGCTCGGCGAGGCCCGGGCCACGAGGTCGTCAAGGGGTGACCCCCCGGACCTGCCACGGGGCAGCGACCCTGTGTGCATACGGAGGGTCCAGGCGCTCACGCGGTCTCATTGCCGCCGGTCCGCTCCGTCACCTGTCGGCAAGCCTCCGCGTACGCCCGTACCAGCGGTCTGCGGTCCCCCTTCCGCCAGGCCAGCACATAGCGGCTGGGTGCGAGTCCGCGGACCGGGCGGGTCACCACGCCGCCCAGGGTGACCAGCGGGACGTTGCCCGCCGCCACCAGGCAGACGCCCAGGCCGGCGACCAGGGCCTCGTAGGTCTCCTCCGTGCTGGCGATCTCCGCGCCGATGCGGGGGAGACGCCCGTCACGTTCCTCGGCCGCCAGCCAGTAGTCCCGCAACGGTCCCGCGCTCTTCGGGAGGGCCAGGAAGGGCTCCCCGGCCAGGTCCGTGAAGTCGATCTCGGGGCGGGAGGCGAGCGGGTGGGTGTCCGGGAGGGCGACCAGGCGGGGTTCCTCGGCGACGACCGTCCAGGCGTAGCGGTCCTGGCCGGGCAGGGGAAGCCAGACGAAGGCCATGTCCGTGTCGCCGTCCGCCAGGCCCGCGGTCGGGTCGTCCCAGCTGACCTGGCGCAGGCGGACGGCGGCCTCGGGATGCGAGGCCGTGAAACGGGAGCGGATCGCGGGCAGCAGACCGCCGCGGCCGGGGCTGGTGCTCATGCCCACCACCAGCGTGCTGCGCTGCGCGGCCCGCGCCTGGGCCACCACCGACGCACCCTGCGCCCATGCGTCCAGCACCCGCCGGGCGTGCGGCAGCAGCGCCGCGCCCTCCGCGGTGAGCGCCACGCCGTGCCGGTCACGCCGCAGCAGCTCCACCCCCAACTGCCGCTCCAGCGCCCGGATCTGCTTGCTCAGCGCGGGCTGCGAGACGTACAACCGCTCGGCCGCGCGCGTGAAGTGCAGCTCCTCCGCGACCGTGACGAAGTACCGCAGGTCCCGCACATGTACGTCAGCCGTCATAGCCATCGGTTGTCACCGTAGGTCTTGGACGGGCAACTCGCCACAGGAGCAGCCTGGTTCAGGAGTTGCTCAGGGAGGCACTCGGAGCGTTGCTCGGAGAGGGTGGGTTGTCGTGAACAAGGTGTGGCTGATCACCGGTGCCAGCAGCGGACTCGGGCGGGCCGTCGCCGAGGCGGCCGTCGCCGACGGGGACGTCGTGGTGGGCGCCGCGCGGCGGCCCGAGGGGCTGGACGACCTCGTGGCCGCCCATCCCGACCAGGTCGAGGCGCTGCGGCTCGATGTCGCGGACACGGCTGCCGCCGAACCCGCCGTACGGGACGTGGTGGCGCGGCACGGACGCATCGACGTCCTGGTCAACAACGCCGGCCGCGGCCATGTCGGTGCCTTCGAGGAGACCACGGAGGACGAGCTGCGCGCCCTGTTCGACGTGCACGTCTTCGGCCCGGCCGCCCTGGTGCGCGCCGTGCTGCCGTACATGCGCTCACGGCGCTCGGGCGCGATCGTGCAGATGAGCAGCATGGGCGGGCAGACGTCCTACCCCGGTTTCTCGGCGTACAGCGGGACGAAGTTCGCCCTGGAGGGCATGTCCGAGGCGCTCGCCGGCGAGGTCGCCGAGTACGGCATCAAGGTCCTCGTCGTCGAGCCGGGCGCCTTCCGCACGGCGCTGTACGAGGGGACGCAGGCGAGTGCCGACGGCGGGGCGTACGCCACCGTCGGCGGCACGCGCGCGATGGTCGACGCCGGCTTCGACGAGCGGGCGGGCGACCCGGCCAAGGCGGCGGCGCTCATCCTGGCCGCGCTGGAGTCGGGGCAGCCACCGCTGCGCCTGCCGCTCGGCGACGACGGCGTGAGTGCGGTCCTCGACCACCTCGACCAGGTACGCGAGGACGTCCTCGCCTGGGAGAAGCGCACCCGCCGCACGGGCTTCCGCGACTGACGCGCCCGACCGGCTCTCAGATCCCGTCGACCCACGCCACGGTGAACGGCTCCTCGGGCACCCCCGGGCCCATCGGCCCGCCCTTGTCGAACTGCGAGCGGACGACCAGCAGCCGGCCGTGGGTGCGGGCGAGGGTGGTCGGGGTCTGCAGCGCGGGGTCCGTGAACTGCCGCTCCAGGCGGGCCGAGGTGCCGTCCGGGGACAGCCGCCAGCGGCTGAGGGTGTTGGTGGCGTTGTGCGCGGCCCACAGCGTGCCGTGCGCCAGCTCCAGACCGTCGCCGTGCTTCAAGTCGCCGCCGTCCAGTGCGACCTGGCGTACGGATCCGGTGGCTGTGCCCACCCGGTACAGGCCGCCGCCCGTCATGTCGACGGCGAGCAGGTACCGCCCCGACGGGTCGGCGACTATGCCGTTGAGGAGGAGCCCCCCTGAGGGGGCCACGGCGCTCAGGTCGTAGGCGGCGTCGAGCGTCGCGCTGCCGCCGCGGGCGCGGCCCAGGTCGGCCGGGGTGACGCGGTAGACCACCGGGCGGGAGCTGTCGGTGAGGTAGGCCGTGCCGTCCGGCCCGAGGGCCAGGTCGTTGACGAAGGAGGGGCCGCCGCCGGGGACGGTGAAGCGGGCGAGCAGGGTGCGGGTCCGCAGGTCGTAGACGTCCACCCCGGCGGTGGAGTCGATGACCCACAGACGCCCGGCCCGGTCGGCCTTCAGGCCGTTGGCGGTGGTACGGCCGTCGGTGCCGGACGGGAGGAAGACCTCGGCCGTACGGCTGCCGCGCCGGGCCCGGTACACCGCACCCGTCGTGTACGAGCCGACATAGGCGTCACCGGTGCGCGCGTCCAGCGCGATGCCTTCGGGGTAGGCGCGGTTCTCGGGAAGCGTGAAGGCCGTGCGGATACGGGGCGCGGCGGCGGCCCGGGCGGCCGCCGCGGGGAGTGCCACGGCGCCGGCCAGCGTGGCGGCGGTGGTCAGGAAGGTACGGCGGTGGATCGAACGGGACACGTCGGTGCCTCTCGTTTCGGGTCGACTCGGTACTCACTAGCTTGTGTGCAGGAACGTAGATTAGAACTCTAATGCTCGTCAATGTATTAACAGTTGGCTGCATGTTGATCGTTGAAAGGGGCCGCTATCATGCGGAGATGACGTCCATGCCCGTGTCCGAGCGCCTCGGCTCCCACCTCAAGCGGGCCGAACAGGCTCTCAGCGCGACCAAGGCGGCCGTCCTCAAACCGGCCGGCGTGACGGTGGCGCAGTACTCGGCACTGCTGCACCTCTCCGAGAACCCCGGCATCTCGGCCGCGGCCCTGGCCCGCCTGTGCGGGGTCACCCCGCCGACGATGAACACGGTCCTGAACAACCTCCAGGACCGCGCCCTGATCGAACGCACCCCCCACGAGTGGCACAGGAACGTCCTGGAGACCCGCCTCACCGACGAGGGCCGTGCGGTGATGGCCGACGCGGACGCCCGTGCCGTACGCGTCGAGCGGGCCCTGGCCGCCGAGTTCACGGACGAGGAGCGCGAGGCGCTGGCCGGGCTGCTGGGGCGGTGCGTGGCCCTGCTGGAGACGGAGCGCGGGCGGGCGTAACGGAGGCCGGGGGTCCTCTTTTCCTCACCGCACGCTTACCATGCGCCCAGTCGTACGCCAGTTCTGTGCGCCGTTTCTGTGCGTCAGTCATCCGAACCAGGAGCACGGTAGCCGTGTCCACACCACCCCCGCCTCCCGGGCCGTACCCGTACCAGCCCTGGGGGCAGGGCTACCGCCCCTACAACACTCCCGCGCCGGTCAACGGGGTCGCCATCGCCGCCCTGGTCCTCGGCATCCTCTGCTGTGTTCCGGCCCTCGGGCTGCTGCTGGGACTGGTCGCGCTGCGCCAGATCAGGAGGACCGGCGAGCGGGGACGCGCGATGGCCGTCACCGGTGCGGTCCTCTCCGGCCTCGGGCTCGTGCTGTGGGTGGCGGTGCCGGTCGGCGGTGCCGCGCTCGACGGCTGGGTCAAGGACGCCGCACGCGACCACGGCAGCGCCTACTCCCTCACCAAGGGCGAGTGCTTCGACTCCCCGAGCGGATCCCTGGAGGGCATGGCCTACGACGTCGACAAGGTGCCCTGCGCCGGCCTGCACGACGCCGAGGTCTTCGCCACCTTCAAGATGCCCGGCGGCGCCGACTACCCCGGCGACGGCGAGATCACGGACGCCGCCGACACCAGGTGCTACGCGCTGCGCTACGGCTACGCCATGGACGTCTGGGCCGTGCCCGACGACGTCGACGTGTACTACCTGACGCCGAGCCGCCAGAGCTGGCGCTACGGCGACCGCGAGGTCACCTGTCTGTTCGGCAACACCGACGAGAAGGCCGGCCTGAAGGGTTCGCTGCGCAACGACAAGCAGACCCTCGACGCCGACCAGGCCGCCTATCTCCAGGCCGTCGACGTCGAGAACGCGGCCCTTGACCGGCAGCCGCCGGACAGCCCCGACGACGATCTGCGGGCCAGCCGCAGGTGGGCGGGACAGATGTCGGCCGCGCTCACCGAGGAGGCCCGGATGCTGCACGACCATCCGTGGCCGGCGGGTGCGAGGAGGCCGGTCGCGAAGGTCGCCAAGGAGGTCGAGGCGCGACAGGAGGAGTGGGCGCGCGCCGCGAAGGCCGGTGACGCCAACGGCTTCTACGAGCACTACGACCTTGTCATGGCGCTCTCCACGCCCGACCGCGCCGTCACCGCCCGCAAGGCTCTGGGCCTGGCCGCCGTCCCTCCGGAATCCCGGGACGCGGACGACGACGGGACCAGTGCCGGAGGTGGCACCGAGTTCGAGGTGTGACCACGGCTATAGCGGGGAGAAAGTGCCTGCGTAAAGCCCTCCGGGGGCACATGTCATCACATCGAGTGATTCTCTGGCCTTTGCTTGCATGGCACAACCTACGGTTGCCACGCTGTTGCTGTCTGTACAACCTGATGGGAGCGGCCAGTGACATTCGGTGAGCAGCCGGCGTACCTGCGTGTCGCGGGTGATCTCCGCAAGAAGATCGTCAACGGTTCGCTGCCACCGCACACCCGACTGCCCTCACAGGCCAGGATCCGCGAGGAGTACGGCGTCTCGGACACCGTCGCGCTGGAGGCGCGCAAGGTGCTGATGGCGGAGGGTCTGGTCGAGGGCCGCTCCGGATCGGGGACGTACGTCCGCGAGCGCCCCGTGCCCCGCAGTGTGGCCCGCTCCGGGTTCCGCCCGGCCGGCGGGGCGACCCCCTTCCGCCAGGAGCAGGCCGACGGCGAGGGGCGCGGCACCTGGGAGTCCAGCAGCGCCCAGGCCGAGGCGAGCAGCTCCGTCGCGGAGCGGCTCGACATCAAGCCCGGCGACCGCGTGATGTGCACGAGGTACGTCTTCCGCGAGGCCGGCGAGGCGATGATGCTCTCCACCTCCTGGGAGCCCCTCGCGGTCACCGGCCGCACCCCCGTGATGCTCCCCGAGGAGGGCCCGCTGGGAGGCATGGGCGTCGTCGAGCGCATGGCCGCGATCGACGTGATCGTGGACAACGTCACGGAGGAGGTCGGCGCCCGCCCCGGCCTCGCCGAGGAACTCGTGACCCTCGGCGGCGTCCCCGGTCATGTCGTGCTGGTCATCCAGCGCACGTTCTTCGCCTCGGGCCGCCCCGTGGAGACGGCCGACGTGGTCATCCCCGCCGATCGCTACCGCGTGGCGTACCACCTCCCAGTGAAGTAGCGCACACCTTTACGGCAGTTGGCCCCGCCGCCCCCTCGCCGCGGCCCCTTCCGCGCGCCCTCGGAGCCTGTCCGTCCGCCGCTGGAATCTGGCCGTTCTCGCAGGTCGCCTCACGCATGCCCGCCGTGCCGCTGACCGGATGCGTCGATGCCCGCGCGTGGCGCATCCGAGTCCGTGCGCCCCCCTCGCTCTGGCCGGTTGCGTACCTCTTTGTGAAAAGGCGTGTTCGCTGCGTAAAGGTAAGGCGTAGGCTCGGGCATATGCGGATTGCGGTTTCCTTAGAGGGTGGGGCACGGCACGAACCGCGGGCGAAGAGCGGTCGGGCCGCGGTGGGAAGGAGCGGTGGGGCGCGATGAATGACGGCACGATCACGCTTCCCTGGCTCGTCATTCGGCAGGACGACAACGGCAATCGCTACCGCGTCGGCCGGTACGCGACCCGGGCCGAGGCCCAGAAGATCGCGGACAGCCTCGACGACCGCGGGCACAAGCAGCTGTACTGGGTCGAGCGCATAGGCCAGAACGGGCAGAACGGAACGGCCACGGTCAACTGACTCCCGTAGGCTCCCCGCATGACGGAACGGATCGTGGTGGTGGGCGCCGCCCTGTACGACGGCGACCGCCTGCTCGCCGCGCGCCGCAGCGCGCCTCCCGAACTCGCCGGCCGCTGGGAGCTCCCGGGGGGCAAGGTCGAGCCGGGTGAGACCCCCGAGGCGGCCCTCGCCCGTGAACTGCACGAAGAACTCGGCGTGGACGCCGACCCCGTGGCCCGCGTACCGGGCGAGTGGCCCCTGAAGCCGCCGTACGTCCTCCAGGTGTGGACGGCCCGACTGCGCCCGGGTTCCCCGGACCCCAAACCCCTCCAGGACCACGACGAACTGCGCTGGCTCACGCGGGACGAACTGTGGGACGTGCCCTGGCTGGACCAGGACATCCCGGCGGTCCGTGAGCTGACCGCCCCCCAGGGGCGCGGACCCGCAGTCGCCGACAGGCACGTACCCCCGAGCCCATAGGCGCCCCGCCCCCGCAGCGGAGCACCCCCGCGGAGCAAGCTCCCGTCGTGGGCGGTACTGCATCCCTGATATCGGGTATGTGCCCATTAACCCCACGAAACCGGACATGGGTGGGCTTCTGGCCTGGGAAGTGATCGGCGTGATCGACACCGAAGGCGACTGCGTCGAGTGGAGCTTCCCCGCGGAACCGGGAGCCGCCCGCAGCGCCCGCGCCGCCGTCCGCGGCCAGCTGCGCGCCTGGGAGCTCGACGCCCTCGGAGACCTCACGGCCCTGCTGGTCAGCGAGCTGGTGACCAACTCGCTGCGGCACGCCACCGGACCCATCGGCGTACGCCTCGTACGGCCCGCGGGCCTGGCGGACGTCCTGCTGGTGGAGGTCTCCGACCCGCTCCCCGACCTGCCGCGCGAACGCGTCGCCCGCCCCGAGGACGAGAGCGGCCGCGGGCTGCAACTGGTCGCCCACTCCTCGCGCCGCTGGGGCACCCGGCCCGGCGAGGCGGGCAAGACGGTGTGGTTCGAACTCACCCTGCCCGGCTGACCCGACCCCCCTGGTCCGGCCCCCGACGCTGTACGCGAACCCCCGCCCTGTAGACCGACCGGTTCAGGCCGGTGGCAGTGTCCCGCGTACGTGATTCGACGAGGTGTCTGCTGGTTAGAAGACTGGAAGTGTTGTCGCAGCCGGGACCGAAAACCGTCGGGACCGTGCTGTGATCGTGAACACCGTGTTGTGCGGCGCCGTAGTGCTGGATACTGCGGGCAGCCGCACCCGGTGACCGGTGCCGGACGCGGTGAGCTGGAGGGGACGGTTCGCGTGAGCGAGATACCAGCGAAGGCCACGGAGTCCGAGGACCCGTCGGACGGCGCGAGGGCAGAGGCCGCGGGTGATGCCGCGGCCGATGCGACGAGCGGGACGGCGGGCGGGGCGGGCCTGTCCTCCTTCGACGGGACCGAGGGAACACCTCACGGTGACGCGATGTGGCAGAGCAGTCCGCCCGGCTCCATCTACGACTACATCAAGGTCGCGTCCTTCTCCATCGGCCCGGACGGGCTGGTCGACCAGTGGAGTCTGCGCGCCGAGCAGCTCTTCGGGATCCCCGCCGAGCGCGCGGTCGGCATGGACCCCATCGAGGCGTTCATCGACCCCGATCTGCGGGAGCAGGGTCAGCGCAAGATGGCCGAGATCCTCGACGGGCGGGAGTGGACCGGAGTGGTCCCGTTCCGTCAGCCCGGTGCGGTGGCGGGGGAGATCGGGCGGGAGGGGCTCGCCGAGGTCTATGTGATGCCGACGCGGACCGAGGAGGGCGAGAAGGCCGCCGTCTGCATCGTGGTCGACGTACGCACCCTGCGCAGCATCGAGACCGATCTTGCCGCCTCGCAGTCGATTTTCGGTCAATCTCCTTTCGGCTTCCTGCTGATCGACCCCGACCTGCGGGTCCGCCGTGTGAACGAGCAGTTCGCGAACACCTTCGGCGGCACTCCCGACGACCACCGTGGCCGCGGCGTCCACGACTATCTGCAGCGGCCCGAGGCCGAGCGGGTCGCGGCGACCCTGCGCCGGGTCCTGGAGACCGGCAATTCCATCACGGACATGCACGTCACAGGCTTCGTGCCCGGTTCCGAGGAGCGCCGGCACTGGTCCATCAACCTGTACCGCGTGCACAGCGGCTCCGGGCGCCCCATCGGCGTCGCATGGCTCGGAACCGACATCACCTCCCGCCGCGCGGCGGCCCGCGAGGCCGCTGCCGCGCGGCGCAATCTCGCCCTTCTGAACGAGGCCGGCGCCCGCATCGGCAACTCCCTCGACCTGGAGACCACGGCCCGCGAACTCCTCGACGTCGTCGTCCCCGGCTTCTGCGACCTCGCCACGGTCGACCTCTACCAGGGGCTGCTGGCGGGCGACGAGACCCCGCCCGGCCTCGCCGACGGCAGCGCGCAGCTGCGCCGGGTCGCCTTCGCCAGCGCGGTCTCCGACGCGCCGTTCGTCGGGGGCGGCGCACCCGTCGCCGTGGGCGCGGTCCACCACTACCCCTTCAACTCCCCTTGTGCGGATGCCCTGCGCACCGCCCGCACCCAGCTCGTGCCCGCCGAGGAGGGCGGCCTCGTCCAGTCCACGCTGGCCGTGCCGATGGTCGCCCACGACACCGTCGTAGGACTCGTCCAGTTCGCCCGTACGAAGGGCAGCGAGCCGTTCGGGGACCGGGACCGGGATCTGGCGGTGGAGCTCGCGGCGCGCGCCGCCGTCTGTATCGACAACGCGCGCCTGTACCGCCGTGAGCACGAACGGGCCCTGATACTGCAGCGTTCGCTGCTCCCGCCGGGCGACCCGGTCGCCTCCGGCCTGGACATCGCCTGCCGCTATCTGCCCGGCAACTCCTCCGCCGACCGCCCCAGCGAGGTCGGGGGCGACTGGTTCGACGTGATCGAACTGCCGGGCCACCGCACGGCGTTGGTGGTCGGGGACGTCATGGGCCGCGGTCTGCGGGCGGCGGTGGCGATGGGCGAACTCCGCTCGGCGGTACGGACGCTCGCGCTCCTCGACCTCGAACCGGCTGAGGTGCTGAGCGCGTTGGACGAGATCGCGCGGGGCCTCGGCGCGCCCGGCGGCGTCCAGCAGGCCACCCGTGCGGCCCGCCGCCCCCGCGAGGCGGACCTCTCCGAGGTGTACCTCGCCACCTGCGTCTACGCGGTCTACGACTCCGTCACCCGCCGCTGCACCTTCGCCAACGCGGGCCATCTGCCGCCCGTGCTGGTCGAACCCGGCGAGGACGCGCTGATGCTCGACGTGCCGCCGGGCATGCCGCTGGGCGTGGGCGGGGAGCCCTTCGAGGAGGTGGAGGTCGAACTACCCGAAGGTGCACTGTTGGCGCTCTACACGGATGGACTGGTCGAAAGCCGCGATCACCCCCTGGACGAGGGCCTCCAGGCCTTCGTCGGCGCGCTCACGGACCCCTCCGCGCCCCTGGAGGACGTCTGCGACCACGTCCTCAACACCCTCGACACCCACCACGGCGAGGACGACATCGCCCTGCTGATGGCCCGCGTCCAGGGCCTGCCCGCCGATTCCGTCGGCGACTGGACGTTGCCGCGCGAGCCGCGCAGCGTGGGCAGGGCCCGCGAGTACGCCCGCGGCCAGCTGCTGTCCTGGGACCTCGAACCCCTCGTCGACACCACGGAGTTGCTGGTCAGCGAGCTGGTCACGAATGCCCTGCGGTACGGCGAGGGCGAGATAAGACTGCGGCTGCTGCTGGACCGCACCCTGGTCTGCGAGGTCTGGGACTCCGGCCTTGTCCAGCCCCGCCGCCGCCGCGCCCGCGACACCGACGAGGGCGGCCGGGGTCTCCAGCTGGTCGGCCTCCTGAGCGCGGCCTGGGGCTCCCGCCGCACACCACGCGGCAAGACGGTGTGGTTCGAACTGCCGCTGCCGGACGGGGAGGCGGGGCTGACGGATCCGGCGGAGGCGTTGCTGAGTCTGTTTTGAGCGGGGGCGCCTATGGGGTGTGGGGTACCTGTTGTCGGCGACTGCCGGTGCGTTGTGGTTGCTCGCGCAGTTCCCCGCGCCCCTAGAGGGCGCTGCCGCGCCCTCTTCGGGCCCGGGTGTGTGGGCCGCCGTAGCTCACACTCTCGTGCTCGGCGGCCCCGGTCGCCGGGTTGCCGTGCAGCCGTACGTCGCGTTCGGCGAGTTCGCGGGCCCGGCGGGCCAGGGCGTCGGCGGTGAGCAGGGCCGAGGGCTCCTCGGTGAGGAGCCGCTTCGCCTCCGCCAGGCGGGTGCGCGACGTGCTGCCGACGGCTCCCCGGTGTGTCGTGACGAAGGCGTCGGCCTCGGCCACGGCACTGCGGGCGACCAGCGACGCGGCGGCCGACAGCACCCCGGTCCGCCCCGCGCCCACCGGCGCGAGCCCCCGTACGAGCAGCCGGAGGGCGTCGAGCGGGTCGTACGGGCCGGCCGTCAGCTCTTCCCGTACGGCCGTCAGGACGAGGTCGGCGTGCGCGGCACGGGCGTGCAGCTCCCCGGCGGGGACGTCCCCCGCGCCCGTCCGTGCGCCCGCGAGCTCCGCCTCCGCCCCGGTCAGGGCCGCCGGCACCAGTTCCGCGGCCGAGGCCAGGTCGGCCGCGAGCCGCTCGATGGCGGCCACGAACACCTCGGCCTGGGCCGTCGCGCCCTCGGCGGCCCGCAGATGACGTGCCGCATCCGCCGCCTCCCCCATGTCGGCCGCCTGGCGGGCCTGGTTCAGCCGGGTCGTGGCGAACACCAGGCGGTCCTTGGCCTGTTCGGCACGCCCGGTGACCGCGTCGACCGCGGCGGACCCGTACCGCCTGCCGAGGCCGGCCAGTGTCGCCCCGGCTCCCGCGGTACGCGCGGCCAGCGCACGGAACCGGTCCTCCGCGGCCTCCAGCGCCTCGCCCAGGCCCTCCTCCGTCCCCAGCGCACGCAGCAGGTCGAACCCCGCCGACTCCGCGTCCAGCCGCCGTCCCGCCTCCTGACACCGCCCGATCATCCCGGCGAGCGCATGCCGCCGGGACGCCTCGTCCTCCGGGACACCGTCGTCGTACTGCTGCCGCATCCGAAAGGCGGCGGACAGCTCGGCCTCGGCGTCCCGCACGGCCCGTACGAACGGCGCCACGGCATCCGCCCCGGACCGCGCCTCGGCGAAGTCGAGTTCCTCCCGGCTGGTGCGCACCCAGTCGTCGGCGTCGACGAGCAAGGCCCGTACCCGTTCGTCGAGTTCGGAGAGGGGCGGTGCGGCGGGCCCGGCGGGCGCCGCGCCACCACCGGGCGTCGTACGCGTCCGGGCGCGCCGGGTGCGCCGCACAAAGCCGTACCCCGCGACAGCCACCACCGCGCCCAGCGCGACGAGCGGCAGCACCAGATCGGCGGCCGACGTTTCGTCCTGCTCCGGTGCGGCGGCGCTCGCGGCGGCCGGATGCGCACGGGCGGCCGGAACCGGCGCATCACTGTTGATCGTCATCCATGGCAACACCAGCCACACCACCGCGGCCAGTCCGCCCACCACGGTGTGCAGCACCCGCACGGATATGTGAGCGGTGGCCCGCCGCGGCCGGCCCCGGATCAAGGGTGACGTCACATTTCGGAGCGTATGAGCAGGAATGCGGCCGCGCGACCGGGGTGGGTCAGGGGTGGGTGAGGTGGGGCGGGACGGGACGGGTTCGACGAGGGGGAGCTGGGATGGAGCGCGTGGGGAACGGGACGGGGGCCCACAAGGGCAGCGGAACGGAGGAAACCACCCTGGCGGACCCGCCGGCGACCACGCACACCCCCGCAGCCGCCGACGGCGAGAACCCCCCACTGGGGCCACCTGGCGAAGCCGGGGCGGCAAAGCCGCCGTCCCGCCGATGGCGACGTCTGACCCTCGCCGTGGTCCTGGCCCTCCTCGTCCCCCTCCTCGCCGCCGAATCCGCCCTGCGCCTGAACTACACCGGCGACCCCGGGAAGGGCACGTACACCCGAAACCGCGACGCCATCTGGCTCGGCCACGCCTGGGTCGACGGCCGCAGGACCGACGCCGACGTCACAGCCCTCGCCGACCGCCTGAAAACCACCGGCATCCGCGACCTGTACGTGCACGCAGGCCCGCTGGAGCACAACGGCACCCTCCCCAAGTCCGCTTACAACAAGGCGACTTGGTTCATCAAAACCCTGCACGGCCGAGCGCCGCGGCTCCGCGTCCAGGCCTGGCTGGGCGACGTACTCGCGACCGAGGGCCCGACGGGGATGCGCCTGGAACGGCCGGCGACCCGCGCGGCCGTCGTCGCCTCCACCCGCGAGATCCTGGCGGCAGGCTTCGACGGCGTCCACTTCGACCTGGAGCCCCTCCACTCCGGCGACCGCGACTACCTCACCCTCCTCGACTCCCTCCGCTCCGTCACCCGCGCGCACCACGCCCTGCTGTCCGTCGCCGCCCACCAGATCGACCCGCTCCCCGGCTTCCACGCCTTCTGGGGCACGGTCGCCGGACACCCGAAGTGGTGGTCGCAGAGGTTCTTCGGCCAGGTCGCCCGCAGGGTCGACCAGATCGCCGTGATGTCGTACGACACCATGCAGCCGCTGCAGAGCCTGTACGGCGGCTACGTCGCCGAGCAGACCTCGCTCGCCCTGGAGGTCACCCCACCCTCCACCGACCTGCTGATGGGCCTGCCCTTCTACCACGAGAACCGGTTCGGCCACTGGAACCATGCGGAGACCGTCCCGGCCGCCGTGCGCGGCGTGCGCCTCGGCCTGTCCCGCACGGACGCGGACCGAGCCCGCTTCGGCGTGGCGCTCTACGTCGACTTCGCGGCGACGGAGGCGGACTGGAGGGCGTACCGGGACGGCTGGGTCCGCTGAACCCGGCCGTCCCGCCCGAGGCCTACGAAGACCGCCGCCTGATCTTCGACCCCAGCCACACCAACGGGTCGTACTTGCGGTCGACCGCCCGTTCCTTCAAGGGGATCAGCGCATTGTCCGTGATCTTGATGCCCTCGGGGCAGACCTCGGTGCAGCACTTGGTGATGTTGCAGTAGCCGAGGCCGTGTTCGTCCTGGGCCGTCTTCTTGCGGTCCAGGCCGGTCTCGGCGGCCGCGTCCAGCGGGTGCATGTCCAGCTCCGCGACCCGCATCAGGAAGCGGGGCCCCGCGAACGCGGTCTTGTTCTCCTCGTGGTCCCGCACGACATGGCAGGTGTCCTGGCACAGGAAGCACTCGATGCACTTGCGGAACTCCTGCGAGCGGTCCACGTCCTCCTGCATCATCCGGTACTCGCCGGGCCCCACACCCTCCGGCGGCACGAACGCGGGGACCTCGCGCGCCTTGGTGTAGTTGAAACCGACGTCGGTCACCAGATCCCGTACGACCGGGAAGGCGCGCAGGGGCGTGACGATGATCGTCTCCTCCTGCGTGAACACCGACATCCGTGTCATGCACATCAGCCGTGGCCGCCCGTTGATCTCGGCGGAGCACGAACCGCACTTGCCCGCCTTGCAGTTCCAGCGGACCGCCAGATCAGGGGCCTGGGTGGCCTGGAGGCGGTGGATGATGTCGAGCACCACCTCGCCCTCGTTGACGTCGACCTTGAAGTCCTCCAGGCCGCCGCCCTTCACATCGCCCCGCCAGACCTTGAAGCGGGCCTCGTAGCTGCTCACTCGTACAGCTCCTCTTCGGCGAGGTACTTGACCAGCTCCTCCTTGTCGAAGAGGGCGAGCAGGTCGGCGCGGATGGGTTCGGTGGTCTCACGGGAGAGGGCGATCTGGCCCTGCACGGGGTCCGTCGCCGCCAGCCCGCCCGTGGGGTCGATCAGTTGGCACAGCAGGTTGATGTTGCGCCACTTGCGGTCCATCGTCGGATGGTCCTCGCGGGTGTGGCCGCCGCGGGACTCGGTGCGCTCCAGGGCCGCCCGGGCCACGCACTCGCTGACCAGCAGCATGTTCCGCAGGTCGAGCGCGAGATGCCAGCCGGGGTTGAACTGGCGGTGCCCCTCGACACCGGCCCGGCGGGCCCGTACCCGCAGATCCGCCAGCTTCTCCAGTGCCTGCTCCATCTCGCCCTCGCGGCGGATGATGCCGACGAGGTCGTTCATGGTCTGCTGGAGTTCCTGGTGCAGGGTGTACGGGTTCTCCGGCGGGCGGCCCTCGTCCGCGCCGGGCGCGGGGCCCTCGGCGGAGAAGGGGCGCAGCGCCTCGGCGGCCGCCGTGTCGACCTGGACCTCGTCGACGGCGGGGCGTTCGAAGGCCAGGGCCGCCGCGTACTCGGCCGCGTGCCAGCCCGCCCGGCGTCCGAACACCAGCAGGTCGGAGAGGGAGTTGCCGCCGAGCCGGTTGGAGCCGTGCATACCGCCGGCCACCTCGCCGGCCGCGTACAGCCCGGGCACCCCGCGCGCGGCGGCCGTGTCGGACTCGACCGCGATGCCGCCCATCACGTAGTGACAGGTCGGCCCGACCTCCATCGCCTCCGCGGTGATGTCGACGTCCGCCAGCTCCTTGAACTGGTGGTACATGGAGGGCAGCCGGCGCCGGATGACCTCGGCGGGCATACGCGTCGAGACGTCAAGGAAGACCCCGCCGTGCGGGGAGCCGCGGCCCGCCTTCACCTCGGAGTTGATCGCGCGGGCGACCTCGTCGCGGGGGAGCAGTTCGGGCGGGCGCCGGTTGTTGTCCGGGTCCTCGTACCAGCGGTCGCCCTCCTCCTCCGACTCCGCGTACTTCTCCTTGAAGACGTCGGGGATGTAGTCGAACATGAAGCGTTTTCCGTCGGAGTTCCTGAGCACCCCGCCGTCGCCGCGGACGGACTCCGTGACGAGGATCCCCTTCACCGACGGCGGCCAGACCATCCCCGTCGGGTGGAACTGCACGAACTCCATGTTCAGCAGGGGTGCCCCGGCCAGCAGCGCGAGCGCGTGCCCGTCGCCGGTGTACTCCCACGAGTTCGACGTCACCTTGAAGGACTTGCCGATGCCGCCGGTCGCGATCACCACGGCAGGGGCTTCCAGGACGAAGAAACGGCCGGTCTCGCGCTCGTAGGCGAAGACTCCGGAGACCCGGCTGCCGTCCTTCAGGACCCTCGTGACCGTGCACTCCTGGAAGACCTTCAGGCGCGACTCGTAGTCCCCGGTCTCGCGGTGGTCCTCCTGCTGGAGGGAGACGATCTTCTGCTGGAGCGTGCGGATGAGTTCGAGGCCGGTACGGTCGCCGACGTGCGCGAGGCGCGGGTACTCGTGGCCGCCGAAGTTGCGCTGGGAGATCTTCCCCGCCTTCGTACGGTCGAAGAGGGCGCCCCAGGTCTCCAGCTCCCAGACCCGGTCCGGGGCCTCCTGCGCGTGCAGCTCGGCCATCCGCCACTGGTTGAGGAACTTGCCGCCGCGCATGGTGTCGCGGAAGTGCACCTGCCAGTTGTCGTGCTCGTTGACATTGGCCATCGCCGCCGCGATGCCGCCTTCGGCCATCACCGTGTGCGCCTTGCCGAACAGCGACTTGCAGATCACGGCCGTACGGGCGCCCCGCTCGCGCGCCTCGATGGCGGCACGCAGCCCGGCGCCCCCGGCGCCGACCACGACCACGTCCCACTCCTGGCGGTCGACCACGGACATCAGAAGGCACCCCTCATCAGAAGAATCGCGGATCGTCGAAGGCGCCGGACGCCAGCAGATAGACGTAGAAGTCGGCGAGCGCCACGCTCACCAGCGACGCCCAGGCGAGCAGCATGTGACGGGCATTCAGCTTCCCGACGAACTGCCACGCCTTGTAGCGCACGGGATGCTTGGAGAAGTGCTTGAGCTTGCCGCCGACGATGTGCCGGCAGGAGTGGCAGGAGATCGTGTACGCCCAGATCAGTGTGATGTTGACCAGGAACACGACGGTGCCGAGGCCCATGTGGCCCCAGTTCTCGTCCGTGTCGCGGAAGGACAGCACCGTGTCGTAGGTCAGCACGCCCGCGACCAGGATCGCCGCGTAGAAGAAGTACCGGTGGATGTTCTGCAGGATCAGCGGGAAGCGGGTCTCACCGGTGTACTTCTTGTGCGGCTCGGCCACCGCGCAGGCCGGGGGCGAGGCCCAGAAGCCCCGGTAGTAGGCCTTGCGGTAGTAGTAGCAGGTCAGGCGGAAGCCGAGCGGGAAGATCAGGATGATGATGGCGGGGGAGATGCCCCACCAGCTCCCGAAGAGGTCGGCGTTCGGGCCCGACGGCATGTTCTTGCAGTTCTCCGCAAGACACGGCGAGTAGAACGGGGAGACATACGGCGCCGAGTAGTAGTCCGCGTTCGCGAAGGCCCGCCACGTCGAGTACACGATGAAGGCCAGCAACCCGGCCGCGGTGGCGGCCGGAGCCAGCCACCAGCGGTCGGTCCGCAGATGCGGGGCGTCGATCGCGGCGCGCGTACCGGTGCGTACACCGCCGCTGTTCAGATGTGGTTCCGTACCAGTGGCCAACTCATGACTCCGGTCGGGTTCAGGGGGCGTGGCGGTCGCGGGCGCCGAGTCCTTCGTCGTCCGTGTCGATCCACAGCGAGGGGTCGTACGGGGTGTCGGGGATGGTGACGAGTTCCGGCTTGCGCGGTGCGCTCGGACTCGACGCCGCCTCGCGCAGGAGCGCGACGCTCTCCCGCAGGTGATCGGCGTCGGCGCGGACACGGCGTATGTCGAGGCCGCCACTGCCCAGCTGCTTCTCCAGGCGGCCGACCGACCGGGACAGGTCGTCCAGGCAGCGCTGCATTGTCGTCAGGTCGTCTTGCACGGACATGACGTGACCTCACTTCCATGGGCCGTCAGGCCCCAGGTGGCAACGTTCATGCGCCTGCGAGTGTTGCGCGTCACACCTGTCGGTGGGAAGGGATGTGCAGCGATTGGCGGATTGCACGCCTCCAGTGCACGCCTGCAAGCGCTCTGTGTGCGCCGGGGGCGCACATTGGGCCGTACGAGTGGGGTTGCCCGGCTGTGCCGCCGTGTCACCCCCGGTGGGCGAACCCTTTCCTCTTCAGTGGGGCCGTAGATCTGATCAACTCCAAAATACGCCCAAATGTGATCAGACCCCCACCCGTGTCACCGGCTGGAGCGGCCTCGGAGGTAGCGAAGATGTCCCACCACGGGAGACTGAGGACCAGGCCCGGCGCGGTCGCGCGTTCGGTCGCCTTCCTCGCGGCGGGCGTGCTCGTGGTGCCCGTGCTGGCGGGCTGTGCCTCCGAGGACGAGGCGGGCAAGCCGCTCGCCGGGCCCGACATCGCGCCCGCCGGGCGGGACCTGGTGGCCGACGGCGGCACCCTGCGGTGGGCCGTGGACGACGTGCCCGAGACCCTGAACACGTTCCAGTCGGACGCCGACGCGGTCACCAACCGCGTCGCGCAGGCCGTCCTCCCGTCCCTGTACCGGCTGGACCGGAACGGGCGGCCGGAGCGCAACTCCGACTACCTGGAGTCCGCCAGGGTCGTCCAGACCGAGCCCAAGCAGGTCGTGCTCTACAAGATCGCCCAGCAGGCCGTCTGGAGCGACGGCCGCGAGATCGGCGCCGCCGACTTCGCCGCCCAGTGGCGCGCCCTGTCCGGCAAGGACACCGCCTACTGGACCGCACGCAACGCCGGCTACGACCGCATCGAGAAGATCGAGCGCGGCGCGAACGACCTCGAGGTCAAGGTCACCTTCGCGCGGCCCTACGCCGACTGGCAGTCGCTGTTCTCGCCGCTGTACCCCAAGGACGTCATGGGGACGCCGGACTCCTTCAACGACGGGGCGCGCAGGACACTCAAGGTCACCGCGGGGCCCTTCGCCGTGAAGGCGGTCGACCACAAGAACAACCAGGTCAGCCTGGTCCGCAACCCGCGCTGGTGGGGCCGGCCCGCCAAGCTCTCCGAGATCGACCTGAAGGCCGTACCGCTCGACAAGCGGCCCGCCGCGCTCACCGACGGCGAGATCGACCTGGCCGAGATCGACCCGTCCGGCGCCCAGCGCATCGAGCCGGCCGCCGGGGCCAAGGGCTCCGCCGCGCTGCCCGGCCCGGAAGCCAGGCGCGCCGCCGCCCGGGCCCTGCCCGCCGACGCCGAGAGCCTGAGCGGCTTCGAGGTCCGCAAGTCGCTGGAACCGGTCTACACCCAGCTCGCCCTCAACGGCGCCGAGGGCCCCCTCGCGGACGAGCGCGTCCGCCGCGCGGTGGCCCGCGCCCTCGACCGCAAGGCGCTCGCCGAGACCGTCCTCAAACCGCTCGGGCTGCCCGCCGTGCCCGTCGGCAGCCATCTCGCGCTGTCCGGGCAGGCCGCCTACGCCGACAACAGCGGCGCGCTCGGCGGCCAGGACACCACCGAGGCCGAGGCGCTGCTCGCGGACGCCGGGTGGGTGCGCGGCGGTCCGGTCAAGGAGGAGAAGAAGAAGCAGCAGAAGGGCGAGAAGGCCGCCGGGGCCCAGGGCCGGAAGGCCGACGAGTCCGAGGGCGACGACGACGGGACGTACATCGTCGGCGAGGACGACAACGGCGACAGCAAGAGCGGTCACCACAAGGATCCCAAGGACCACACCAAGAAGGACGAGAAGGCCAAGGGCGGCGGGTACGCCGGCACGCACCTCGCGGACGGCAAGTACGCCGGAGCGCAGCCGCCGCACGGCGGCGCACCCGGCGCCTACGCGCCCAAGGGCACCGCGGCCCCGGCCGGGGCCGCCGCCGGGCTGCTGGCCAAGGACGGCAAGCCGCTCACCCTGCGTTTCGTGCTGCCGTCGGGGCCCGGCTCGCAGGTCCTGCGGACCGTGGCCGACCGGATCAGCGCCATGCTGCAGCGGGTCGGCATCGGCACCCGGATGACGAAGGTCTCCGACGAGAGCTACTTCAAGGACCACATCGCGTCCGGTGAGTTCGACCTCGCGCTGTACTCCTGGCCCGCCTCCGCCTTCCCGGCCACCGACGCCCGGCCCGTCTACGCCAAGCCGGTCCCGGCCGCCGACGGTTCCCTCGACGTCGAGCAGAACTACACACGCGTCGGCACCGACCAGGTCGACCGCCTCTTCGACCAGGCGGCCGCCACCCTCGACACCGACGAGAACCTCTCCCTGATCCGCAAGGCCGACTCCCGCATCTGGGCCGCCGCCGGCTCCATCCCGCTGTACCAGCGCCCCCAGCTGACGGCGGTGACCAGGAACCTGGTGAACGCCGGGTCCTTCGGTTTCCAGACCCCGGTCTACGAGGACATGGGCTTCCTGAAGAAGGGGGCGAAGCCGTCGGGGAGTCCTGCATCGGACGGCTGACCGGTGCCGTAGCTCTGGGATCGCTCAAATCTCTTGTCCGGGTCCGCCCGGCGACCGCAGCATGAACCGACCATTGATCATGCGGCGGGCGCCGGGCGTCCGCGCGTGCGGGAACGGGGACGGCGGATGCGCGGCGGCACGCGGGGGACCTGGGCGGCGGGACTGGCCGGGGTGGCGCTGGTGGCGGGGCTCACGGGGTGCAGTGGGGGCGGAGACGGCGGCGGCAAGGCGGCCGCCAAGAGCAGTGCCCCGGCCGTGGCGAAGGCCTGCGCGGGCGGCACCTTCACCTGGTCCGGCGTCAAGAAGACGGAGAAGCTGACCGGTTTCTCCGGGGTCCAGAAGTTGGGCAAGGGCGGCGGCACGCTGTCGGGTCCGCTCACGCGGGTGTACACCCCGCGGGTGTCTGTGAAGGTCTCAGGGCCGGCCGTCTCCTCGGCGGAGGTCCTCTTCTCGCTGGGCAAGAAGGCCGGTGTGATCGAGTCGGACGCCCCCACCCTGGCGGAGGAGGGCGGCGACGCATCGGGCTTCACCGACGTGCACGCCAAGGCCCCGTCCCTCGACGGGGACAGCACCACGGTCGAGGGGGCCGGGGAGACCGTGAAGTACAAGGGGGTGCGCGAGGTCACGGGTGACTTCACCTACACGTGCCCGCGCGGTACGACGACCAAGGGGCATGCACGGAGCTGGCAGGAGGACATCACCGGCGTCCTCGACTGCCAGGAGAGTGTCGGCCACTCGGGCATCGCGCGTGAGGCCGCCCGGCACTCCTGCGAACCCGGCTCGCCGGCCACCCGGAACCCCTGACCCCGACCGCCCGGCGAGCCGCCGCCGCAGCCGCCCCGTACCATGGTGTAAGGCCGTGGCGTGTTCAGCCCGGCAGGGTCCGCGTAACACAGACGTACGCGTCGGCCTTCCTCACACTCCAGGAGTACGCCTTCATGGCCACGCGCCACGACATCCGCAACGTCGCCATCGTCGCCCACGTCGACCACGGCAAGACGACCCTCGTCGACGCCATGCTGAAGCAGGCCGGTGCCTTCGCCGCGCACGCCGCCGAATCGCTCGACGACCGCATGATGGACTCGAACGACCTGGAACGTGAGAAGGGCATCACGATCCTGGCCAAGAACACGGCCGTGAAGTACCACCCGAAGGATGGCGGCGACGTCATCACCATCAACATCATCGACACCCCCGGCCACGCCGACTTCGGCGGCGAGGTCGAGCGTGGTCTGTCGATGGTGGACGCGGTGGTCCTGCTCGTCGACGCGTCCGAGGGCCCGCTGCCGCAGACCCGCTTCGTGCTGCGCAAGGCGCTCCAGCAGCGCCTGCCCGTCATCCTGTGCATCAACAAGACGGACCGCCCGGACTCCCGGATCGACGAGGTCGTCAACGAGACCTACGACCTCTTCCTCGACCTGGACGCGGACGAGGACCAGATCGAGTTCCCCATCGTCTACGCGTGTGCGCGTGACGGTGTCGCCTCGCTGACCAAGCCGGAGGACGGCACCGTCCCGGCCGACAGCACCAACCTGGAGCCGTTCTTCTCCACGATCCTGTCGCACGTCCCGGCTCCGGAGTACGACGAGACGGCCCCGCTCCAGGCGCACGTCACCAACCTGGACGCCGACAACTTCCTCGGCCGCATCGCGCTGCTCCGCGTCGAGCAGGGCGAGCTGCGCAAGGGCCAGACCGTCACCTGGATCAAGCGTGACGGCACGATGTCCAACGTGCGCATCACCGAGCTGCTGATGACCGAGGCGCTCACCCGCAAGCCCGCCGAGGTGGCCGGCCCGGGCGACATCTGTGCCGTCGCCGGTATCTCGGACATCATGATCGGCGAGACCCTCGCCGACCCCGAGAACCCGATCCCGCTGCCGCTGATCACGGTCGACGAGCCGGCGATCTCGATGACCATCGGTACGAACACCTCGCCGCTGGTCGGCCGTGGCGGTACCGGCAAGGGCGCCGACAACAAGGCCGCGGTCAAGGACCGCAAGGTCACCGCCCGTCAGGTCAAGGACCGCCTCGACCGTGAGCTGATCGGTAACGTCTCCCTCCGTGTGCTCGACACCGAGCGTCCCGACGCCTGGGAGGTCCAGGGCCGTGGTGAGCTGGCGCTCGCCATCCTGGTCGAGCAGATGCGCCGCGAGGGCTTCGAGCTGACCATCGGCAAGCCGCAGGTCGTCACCAAGGACGTCGACGGCAAGGTCTACGAGCCGGTCGAGCGCATGACGATCGACGTGCCCGAGGAGCACATGGGCGCGGTCACGCAGCTGATGGGCGTCCGCAAGGGCCGCATGGACAACATGTCCAACCACGGCTCGGGCTGGGTCCGCATGGAGTTCGTGGTCCCGTCCCGCGGTCTCATCGGCTTCCGTACCGAGTTCCTGACCCAGACCCGTGGCACGGGCATCGGCCACTCCATCCACGAGGGCCACGAGCCGTGGTTCGGCACGCTGACGACCCGCAACAACGGCTCCCTCGTCGCCGACCGCGCCGGTGCCGTCACCGCCTTCGCGATGACCAACCTCCAGGAGCGCGGCGTGCTCTTCGTCGAGCCGGGCACCGAGGTGTACGAGGGCATGATCGTCGGCGAGAACTCGCGCTCGGACGACATGGACGTGAACATCACCAAGGAGAAGAAGCTCACCAACATGCGGTCGTCCTCGGCCGACACGTTCGAGGCGATCGTCCCGCCGCGCAAGCTCTCCCTGGAGCAGTCCCTGGAGTTCTGCCGCGACGACGAGTGCGTGGAGGTCACCCCGGAGGCGGTCCGCATCCGCAAGGTGAACCTGGACGCCCGCGAGCGCGCCCGCGCGGCGAGCCGCGCCAAGCACGGCTGACAACCGGCCACTTGAAGCCCGGGTGCCCCCAGCTTGGGGGCGCCCGGGCTTTTCAGTTTGCTGCGGGGGCTGCGCGCTTCAGGGCTTCGATGAACGAGGTGAAGGCTTCGGCGGGGAAGGCGAGGGACGCTCTGGCCGGAGCCTTTGAATCGCGGATGGCTATGTGGGTGTCCAGGTCTGCGACTTCGACGCAGGCGTCGCCGTCGTCACCACCGGAGAACGAGGACTTCTGCCAGGAGCGGGGGGTCAGCACACTCACAGCTCCTTCGCCAGCCGGTGGATGAAGTCCCGCGAATGGTCCGGGTCCAGTGACACGCTCTCCACTCTACGGAATCGCGTTCGATATCGGTTGAGCTGGGCCTCGGTATCGATGTAAACCGGCCCGCCGGTGCCGTCACGGACGACGGTGTCCAGCTGGGGGACGGGGCCGCCGGCGTAGACCATCGCACTTCCGGCCCCGCCGAAGCCGTCCAGGTCGAAAGGGATGACGCGTACGGTGACGTGATCGGCTTCGGAGATCTCCAGGACACGGGCGAGCTGAGCCCGTGCTGTGGAGCGGTCGCCCACCCTGATGCGCAGTGCCGCCTCATGAATCACGGCCTCGTACGGGACCGGCTCCGTGCGCTCGATGATGATCCTGCGCTTCATGCGGTGTTCGACCCGCCGCTCGACATCGCTCGGCGGGAACTGCGGGTTCACGTACGAGAAGAGGCACCGAGCGTAATCCGCGGTCTGGAGAAGACCCGGGACATGCAGGAACTCCACGTCCCACCGGAAGCGGGCGTGATGTTCCAGCTCGGGCAGATCCATGAACGGCGCGGGCAGCTGATCTCGGTACTCCTCCCACCAGCCACGGGTCCGGTCGGTGGCCATGGACACGAGAGCGTCGATCAGCGCCGCGTCAGTGCAGGAGTAGTGGGTCGCCAGACGGCGCACGCGTTCGGCGCTGACGCCGGCGACAGCGGACTCGATCTGGCTGATCTGCACGGAGTCGATGCCGAGCAACTCCGCTGCTGCGCGGGCCTTCATGCCTGTCGCCTCGCGCAGTCTGCGCAGTTCGGTGCCCAGCCGCACCCTGCGGACCGTGAGCTGCCTTTTCGGCGGCAACTGTTCCTCCTGCCCAACTGCCTTGCAGATGTCGCTCGTTCGGGGCCCAGACCACTCACCCACCGGAGTTGATGACGCATGCCCGAAACCTGGGACTACACCCTCTACATCCCGAACGACCTCAGAGCCGTCACCGTCTGCCGCCGCACGCTGCGCCTGATCCTGACCATCCACGGTCTGATCGGGCTGTCGGACACGGCCGAGCTCCTCGCGGCGGAGCTGGTCTCCAACGCCGTACGCCACACGAAGGGACCCGCCGCCCTCCGGGTGCGCAGGTCCCCGGAGGGCGCCGTGTGGATCGGGGCGTGGGACGCCGACCCCGAACCGCCCAAGCCGCCGAGGCCGTTGGAGCAGGTCGGGGAGGTGGAGGAGGGGCGGGGGCTCGGGCTGGTCATGGCGTGCGCGGACAACTGGGGGTGGCAGCCGTCGGCCAGGTTCGGCGATCGGGGCAAATTCATCTGGTGTGACCTGGCCGTCCCGTAGCTCGTTGGTCGGCTCAGGCGGAAGCGGACTGACTGTCAGACCCGCCTGCGATGCTCCGAGCATGGAGATGACAGTGCAGCTGACGATCGACTGCTCCGATCCGCAGAGAATGGTGAGCTTCTGGGCCGAGGCCCTGGGCTATGTGCCCGAGCCTCCGCCGGGCGGGCACGCCTCGTGGCGTGCGTACTGGGCGGCGATGGGGGTGCCGGAGGAAGAGCTGCCGGCCGGTGCCGGGGACATCCCGGAGTCGATCATCGATCCCGAGGGGCGTGGACCGAGGGTGTGGTTCCAGCAGGTTCCGGAGCCGAAGGTCGCCAAGAACCGGTGGCACTTCGACCTGAAGGTCGGCGGGGGTCGTGACGTCCCACTGGACGTCCGCGCTCAGCGGGTCAACACCGTGGTGGAACGGCTGGTCAAGAAGGGTGCCACCGTGCTGGGGATCAAGGACGAGCCGGACATGGGGCTCTACGCCGCCGCCATGCAGGACCCCGAAGGCAACGAATTCGACATCGTCTGAGGGCCGATGACCCGGGGCCTGACCCTTTGGGCGCCCCGGGTCCAGCACCGCAGGGGTAGGGAAAACCCTCGTTCTCGTCTCGGATCCGTCAAGGCGGATCCGACGGCATTACTCTTCTGCCAGCGTGGGCCTGTCCGTCATCTGTGAGGGCCCGGCGAGCGGCCCTGTCGTGCGGGCTCGTTGGCTGAAAGTGGTGGGCCGTGCACCCCTGCACAGGCGCCACGATTCCGCAACTGAATTTTCATGCCGTTCGCGTTCGGTATACGGACATTCGAGCCCGATAGATGTGTAACAAGTCCGTTTCGCAGGGATCTTTCAGCAAACACTTTGTCCGGATTTTGGAAGATGTGCGCGCCAGGTGTGATCGAATCGAGACCTTGCGGGTGTGGTTCGGCCATGGCACATGGCAGATAGTTAGGCGCGTAGAGCTCGGGTAAACGGGTCACACGCTGAAGGCGGCGTCGACTCACGAGCGCGGGGCACTTGACCATTTCAGGCACCGGTGACGGTGATGAGTCCTGTGCCCCCCCATGTGGTGAACCAATGGACTCATGAGGAGGAGCCCCATGCGTGGTGCCAAGAGCGCCAAGTGGGTTGCGATAGCCGCGGTTGTGGCGCTGGGTGCGACGGCCTGTGGCGGTGGAAGCAGCGACTCGGGCAGCGGTGGCTCGAAGAAGGTCGACCCGGCTGGCGTCTTCAGCTACCAGAGCAACGAGCCTCAGCACCCGATCCAGCCGGCCAACGTCATGGAGACGGGTGGTGGCCGTATCACCGACGCCCTCTTCAGTGGCCTGGTCGACTACAACCCCAAGTCGGGCAAGCTGGAGAACCTCGTCGCCGAGTCCGTGAAGCAGGACGACGCCAGCCACTACACGATCAAGCTGAAGCAGGGCTGGACCTTCCACAACGGTGAGAAGGTCACCTCGCACTCGTTCGTGGACGCCTGGAACTGGGGCGCCGACTCGAAGAACGCCCAGCAGAACGCCTCGTGGTTCGCGGACATCAAGGGCTACACCGACGTCCACCCGGACAAGGGCGCCCCGAAGACCGACAAGATGTCGGGCCTGACCACGCCGGACGACTACACCATCAAGGTGGCGCTCGCCAACCCGGTGCCGTACTGGACCTACAAGCTGGGCTACAGCGCGTTCTACCCGCTGCCCAAGGTCTTCTACACGAACCCGAAGAAGTACGGCCAGGAGCCCATCGGCAACGGCGCGTACAAGTTCGCCAAGTGGAACCACAACCAGGACTTCCTGGTGAAGACGTACGCCAACTACGCGGGCCCGAAGCCCAAGAACGGCGGCATCGACTTCAAGTTCTACACGACCTCCGAGGCCGCATATCAGGACGCGGTCTCCAACAACCTGGACGTTCTGGACCAGGTCGCGCCGACCGACATGGCCAAGTACCACCAGGACCTGGGCAAGCGCGCGGTGGACGCTCCGCAGAACGCGATCCAGACCGTCGCCGTCGCCGAGTACGCGCCGACGATCAAGAACCTCAAGGACCGCGCGAAGTTCATCGAGGGCCTGTCCATGGCCATCGACCGGAACACCATCACCAAGACGGTGCTGGCCGGTTCGCGTGAGCCCGCCACCGGCTTCGTCCCGCCGGCCGTCGAGGGCTACAAGGCCAACGCCTGTGGCGAGGCCTGCACGTACAACCCGAAGAAGGCCAAGCAGCTGGTCCAGGAGTCGGGCGGCGCCAACGCCACCATCTCGATCCTGTACAACGCCGACGGCGGTCACAAGGAATGGGTGACGGCCGTGTGCGCCAACATCACCCAGAACACCGGCGTCAAGTGCGAGGGCGACTCGAAGGCCGACTTCAAGACGGCCCTGGACGTCCGCACCAAGAAGAAGGTCCAGAGCCTCTACCGCTCCGGCTGGGTGCAGGACTACCCGCTGAACGCCAACTTCCTCAAGGACCTGTACGGCAGCACCGCCGCGGGCAACGAGGGCGGCTACTCCAACAAGAACTTCGACCAGCTCGCGGCGAAGGCGGACAAGGCCGCCACGCTCGAGGAGTCGGTGAAGCTGTACCAGGACGCCGAGGCGGCCCTGTACAAGGACATGCCGGCCATCCCGCTGTGGTACTACAAGACGAACGCGGGCTACTCGCAGAACGTCACGGGCGTCAGCTACGACACCTTCGGCAAGGTTGTCTTCGGCGACGTCGAGGTCTACAAGAAGTAAGAGGCCGCAACGGTCGATTCACAGAGGCGCCCGCGCAGGCCGCGGGCGCCCCACCGTTCGTAATCGGTGGCCGCCCCGCACCCCTCAAAAAGGCGAACGCGGCGGGGCGGCCGCCGGAGCGGCTCACAATGGAGGCTCGATGGGGCGCTACGTCGCGCGGCGACTGCTCCAGATGATCCCGGTGTTCCTCGGGACCACTCTGCTCATCTTTCTGATGGTGTATTCCCTGCCCGGTGACCCCGTCCGGGCACTGTGGGGCGACAGACCTGCCGACCCCCAGGCGATGGCGCGCCTGAAGCACGAGTACTGGCTCGACCGGCCGGTGTTCGAGCAGTACTGGCACTACATCAGCAACGTGGTCAAGGGGGACTTCGGCACCAGCTTCGTGACCGGGCGCAAGGTCGTGGACGTCATGTCCGAGGTCTTCCCGGTGACGATCCGGCTGGCCCTGGTCGCGTTCACCATCGAGATCGTCGTCGGTCTCGGCCTGGGACTCCTGTCCGGCCTCAACCACGGCAAGTTCTACGACAAGCTGGTGCTGGTCGTCACGCTGCTGCTGGTCTCGATCCCGATCTTCGTGCTCGGTTTCGTGGCCCAGACGGTCTTCGGCAACCAGCTCGGCTGGGTGACCCCGACAGTGCAGGATTCCAACAACATCGGTCAGTTGATCCTGCCCGGTATCATCCTCGGCTCGCTGTCCTTCGCGTATGTCGCCCGGCTCAGCCGGACATCCATCGCCGAGAACCTCCGTGCCGACTACGTGCGCACGGCTGTGGCCAAGGGCCTGCCGCGTCGCCGCGTCATCGGTGTCCACCTGCTGCGCAACTCACTGATCCCCGTGGTCACGTTCCTCGGTACCGACCTGGGCGCGCTGATGGGTGGAGCCATCGTCACCGAGGGCATCTTCAACGTTCACGGCATCGGCAACACGCTGTACAGGTCGATCAACCAGTCCGACAACACGACGGTCGTCGGCATCGTGACCGTTCTGGTGATCGTCTACCTGATCTCCAGCCTCGTCGTCGACCTGCTCTACGCCGTCCTGGACCCGAGGATCCGTTATGCCTGAGGCACTCACGACCGAAACGGCCCTGGAAGAAGCGATCGCCGGCACGGCGACTCCCAGCCCCTCCCAGGACAAGCCGCGCAGCCTTTGGTCCGACGCCTGGCATGACCTGCGTCGCAATCCCTTCTTCGTCATCTCCGGCGTGCTGATCATTCTGCTGGTGCTGGTCGCCGCAGTGCCCGGGATCTTCACTTCAACCGATCCCAGGCACGCGGACCTGGCCCACCACTACCTGACCGGGCCGAACTGGAGCCACATCGGCCAGGCCGACTGGTTCGGGTACGACGGCCAGGGCCGCAGCGTCTACGCCCGCACGGTCTACGGCGCTCGCGCGTCGATCACCGTCGGTATCTTCACCACCCTCGGTGTCGCGGTCCTCGGAAGCGCCATGGGGATGATCGCCGGCTACTACGGCGGCTGGATCGACTCGCTGTTGTCCCGGCTCACCGACGTGTTCTTCGGCATTCCGCTGCTGCTCGGTGCGATCGTCGCCCTCAACGCCTTCACCCACCGCTCGGTGTGGACGGTGGTGGCCGCGATGGTCTTCCTCGGCTGGACCCAGATCACCCGCGTCATGCGCGGTTCGGTGATCACCGTCAAGCAGCAGGACTTCGTGCAGGCGGCGCGGGCGCTCGGTGCCGGTACCGGGCGGATCCTGCTGCGGCACATCCTTCCGAACGCGGTCGCCCCGGTGATCGTCGTCTCCACCATCGCTCTCGGTGGCTACATCTCGCTCGAGGCGACCCTGTCGTTCCTGGGCATTGGCCTTCCGGACAGCGCGGTCTCCTGGGGCAATGACATCTCGTCGGCGCAGACGGTCATCCGTACCGCTCCGCACGTGCTGTTCTTCCCCAGTGCGATGCTGAGCCTCACCGTGCTCGCGTTCATCATGCTCGGCGACGCGGTACGCGACGCCCTCGACCCGAAGATGCGCTGAGGGAGGCGTACGTGACGATCATCGAAGACGCCCCATTCGCGCCCGCCCCCAGGGAGGCCCATGACGGGCCCCTGCTCGAAGTGCAGGACCTGCACGTCGAGTTCCACACCCGCGAGGGTGTCGTCAAGGCGGTCAACGGCGTCAACTACAGCGTCAGCGCGGGCGAGACGCTCGCCGTCCTCGGCGAGTCCGGTTCCGGCAAGTCCGTGACCGCGCAGGCCATCATGGGCATCCTCGACATGCCCCCGGCGAAGATCCCCCAGGGTGAGATCCGCTTCCTGGGCCAGGACATGCTCAAGATGTCCGCCGAGGACCGCCGCAAGATCCGCGGCAGGCGCATCGCCATGATCTTCCAGGACGCGCTCAGCTCCCTGAACCCGGTGCTCAGCGTGGGCTACCAGCTCGGCGAGATGTTCCGTGTCCACCTCGGCCTCTCCAAGAAGGAGGCCAAGGCCAAGGCGATCGAGCTGATGGACCGGGTGAAGATCCCGGCCGCAGCGGCCCGGGTGGACGACTACCCGCACCAGTTCTCGGGCGGTATGCGCCAGCGCATCATGATCGCGATGGCGCTGGCCCTGGAGCCGGAGCTGATCATCGCCGACGAGCCGACCACGGCCCTCGACGTGACGGTCCAGGCCCAGGTGATGGACCTGCTCGCGGAGTTGCAGCGCGAGTACAACATGGGCCTGATCCTGATCACCCACGACCTCGGCGTCGTCGCCGACGTCGCGGACAAGATCGCCGTGATGTACGCGGGCCGTATCGTCGAGACCGCACCGGTCCACGAGCTGTACAAGCGGCCCGCGCACCCCTACACGCGCGGTCTGCTGGACTCGATCCCGCGCCTGGACCAGAAGGGCCAGGAGCTGTACGCGATCAAGGGCCTGCCGCCCAACCTGCTGCGTATCCCCACCGGTTGCGCCTTCAACCCGCGCTGCCCCAAGGCCCAGGACGTCTGCCGTACGGACGTCCCGGCGCTGCTGCCGGTGACCGAGCAGGACGGCGGCGAGCTTCCGGGCCGCGCCTCGGCCTGCCACTTCTGGAAGGAGACGCTCCATGGCTGAGCTCAACAAGAACGACGAGCCGCAGGACGCCACGCCGAACGTCTCCGAGGTGGACGTGGTCGACGCCCACTCCGAGGAGGAAGCCGTCGCCGCCATCGAGGCGCCGGTGGAGCGGGGTGAGCCCATTCTCCAGGTGCGCAACCTGGTCAAGCACTTCCCGCTGACCCTGGGCATCCTGTTCAAGAAGCAGGTCGGCGCGGTCAAGGCCGTCGACGGTGTCTCCTTCGACCTGCACCAGGGCGAGACCCTGGGCATCGTGGGCGAGTCCGGCTGCGGCAAGTCGACGGTGGCCAAGCTCCTGATGAACCTGGAGCGGGCGACGGCCGGCGAGATCTTCTACAAGGGCCAGGACATCACCAAGCTGTCCGGGCGCGCGCTGAAGGCCGTCCGCCGCAACATCCAGATGGTGTTCCAGGACCCGTACACCTCGCTCAACCCCCGTATGACGGTGGGCGACATCATCGGCGAGCCCTTCGACATCCACCCCGAGGTGGCACCCAGGGGCGACCGCCGCCGCAAGGTGCAGGAACTCCTGGACGTCGTAGGCCTCAACCCGGAGTACATCAACCGGTACCCGCACCAGTTCTCCGGCGGTCAGCGCCAGCGCATCGGCATCGCCCGCGGCCTGGCCCTGAACCCCGAGATCATCATCTGCGACGAGCCGGTCTCGGCCCTGGACGTCTCCGTCCAGGCTCAGGTCATCAACCTGATGGAGCGACTGCAGGACGAGTTCAACCTCTCCTACATCTTCATCGCGCACGACCTGTCGATCGTCCGGCACATCTCGGACCGGGTCGGTGTGATGTACCTCGGCAAGATGGCCGAGATCGGCAGCGACGAGCAGATCTACGAGCACCCGACGCACCCCTACACCCAGGCGCTGCTGTCGGCTGTTCCGGTGCCGGACCCGGAGGCCCGTGAGCACCGCGAGCGGATCATCCTGACCGGCGACGTGCCGTCCCCGGCGAACCCGCCGTCCGGCTGCCGCTTCCGCACCCGCTGCTGGAAGGCCGAGGACAAGTGCGCCGAGGAGGTGCCGCTGCTTGCGATCCCCGAGCGCTTCAAGGGCTCGGACTCCCCGGCGGCGCACGAGTCCGCGTGCCACTTCGCGGAGGAGAAGGACGTCGTGGGCGCGGCCTGACGCCCCGGCAGCACCCGTACGATTCCCGGCACCCCGCAAAGGTGCCGGGAATCGGCGTTTTCCGGGGGACCGGCTGCTCGGCGGCCGCGTGCCGCCGGTCTGCCTCAGGCCGTGGTCCGCGCCCGCGCCCAATGACAGGCCACCTGCTCCCCGCCACCCCCGCCCAGCACCTCCAGGTCCTGGTTCCGGCACGCGTCCGCCACCCCCGCCCGCTCCGCCTCCCCGCTCGCCAGCACCTGGCAGCGGGCATGGAACCGGCACCCGGCGGGAATGCGCGACGGATCCGGCGGCTCGCCCGTCAGTACCACCGGATCGCCTCCGGCCTCCGGCAACACCGACAACAGCGCCTGGGTGTACGGATGGCGAGGAGCCGTCAGGACCTGCTCCACCTCGCCCGTCTCCACGATCCGGCCCAGGTACATCACCGCGACCCGGTCGGCGATGTTCCAGGCCAGGCCCAGATCATGGGTGACCACCAGGGCGGACAGGCCCAGTTCGGTGCGCAGCCTCAGCAGGAGGGCGAGGATCTCGCCGCGTACGGAGGCGTCGAGGGAGGCGACCGGCTCGTCGGCGACGATGAGTTCGGGTTCCAGGACCAGTGCGCCCGCGATCACGACCCGCTGGCGCTGGCCGCCGGACAGCTCGTGCGGGTAGCGCAGGAAGAACCGCTCCGGGGGGCGCAGACCCGCGTGGGCGAGGGCCTCGGCCACGGCCGCCCGCTCGTTCCCCGTACGGCCGTGGATCCGCAGGCCCTCGGCGACGGCGTCGTACACCGTGTGCCGGGGGTTGAGGGAGCCGGTCGGATCCTGCAGTACGAGCTGAACGCGTCGGCGGTATGCCTTCAGCGCCCGGGAGGAGTACTCCAGGGGCTTCCCGGCGAACGTGATCCGCCCCGCGGCCGGGGTCACCAGGCCGAGCAGCGAACGCGCCAGCGTCGTCTTGCCACAGCCCGACTCGCCGACCAGCGCCACGATCTCCCCGGCCCGGATGTCCAGTTCGACACCGTCGACGGCCCGCGCCGCGGGGGCACCGTGCCGCCCGGGAAAGGTCACGTGCAGGCCCTGGGCGCTGAGCAGGGGTGGCGAGGAGGGGGTTGTCGTCATGTGGTGCTCCTCGCGTCCTGGGGCGGGCCGGCCGGGGGTGGGGTCGCCGGCCCGATGTGCGCGGAGGCTGCTTGCCGTTCGGGTCCTGTGTCTCGCGGCCGGGGAGAGGCTGCGTGCGGGCCTTGGGCGCTGAGCAGGGGTGGCGAGGAGGGGGTGGTCGTCATGTGGTGCTCCTCGCGTTCTGGGGTGGGCCGGCCGGGGGTGGGGTCGCCGGCCCGATGTGCGCGGAGGCTGCTTGCCGTTCGGGTCCTGTGTCTCGCGGCCGGGGAGAGGTTGCGTGCGGGCCTTGGGCGCTGAGCAGGGGTGGCGAGGAGGGGGTTGTCGTCATGTGGTGCTCCTCGCGTCCTCGGGCGGGCCGGCCGGGGGTGGGACTGCTGCCCCGACGTGCACACAGGCCGCCCACCTGCCCTGCCCCGCGTCCCGCAGCCGCTGGTCCTCGGCGGTGCACTCGTCCAGGGCGACCGGGCAGCGCGGGTGGAAGGTGCATCCGGAGGGCAGCGCGGTGGGATCGGGCGGGTCGCCGGGCAGGCCGCTCGGGGCGAAACGGGAGGCCCGGTCGCCGATGCGCGGGAAGGCCGCCGAGAGGGCCTTGGCGTACGGGTGCCGGGCGTCCTCGTAGACCTGCCGGGCGGGCCCCTCCTCGACGACCCGGCCGGCGTACATCACCGCGAGGCGGTCGCAGGTGTCGGCCAGCACCGCGAGGTCGTGACTGATCATGATCAGGCCGACGTCCTGCTCGGCGACGAGCTGTTCGATCAGCCGCAGGATCTGTGCCTGGATCATCACGTCGAGCGCGGTGGTCGGTTCGTCGGCGATGACCAGCCGCGGGCCGCAGGCCAGCGCCATGGCGATCATGACGCGTTGGCGCTGGCCGCCGGACAGCTCGTGGGGATACGCCGACGCGCGTGCCGCGGGCAGACCCACCTGCTCCAGCAGCTCACCGGTGCGCCTGCGCGCCGCGGCCGCCGTCACCCCGTGGTGCAGCAGGATCGGCTCGGCGATCTGGTCGCCGACGCGGTGCACCGGGTTGAGCGAGTGCATCGCCCCCTGGAAGACGATCGAGGCGCCTGCCCAGCGCACCGCCCGCACCTGCCCCCACCGCATGGTCAGGACGTCCTCGCCGTTCAGCAGGATCTCCCCGGACACCCGGGTCCCGGCCGGCAGCAGCCTGAGCAGGGCGAGCGCCAGCGTGGACTTGCCGCACCCCGACTCGCCCGCGATGCCGAGCTTCTGCCCCGCCGCCAGCGACAGATCCACGCCCCGCACCGCGGCCGCTCCACCGGCGTACGTCACCTCGAGGTCCCGTACCTCCAGCAGTGTCAACGGGCCACCCCCAGCCTGGGATTGAGGACGGACTCCACCGCACGCCCGCACAGCGTGAACGTCAGCGCGACGACCGCGATCGCGATGCCCGGTGGCACCAGGTACCACCAGTCGCCGGAGCTGACCGCACCGGCCTCGCGTGCGTCCTGAAGCAGGCCGCCCCAGGAGATGACCGTGGGATCACCGAGGCCCAGGAAGGCCAGTGTCGCCTCGGCGAGGACGGAGGAGGAGATCATCAGGGTGGTCTGGGCGAGGACCAGCGGCATCACGTTGGGCAGGACATGGCGGGTCATGACGTGCCAGTGCCCGCCGCCGAGCGCCTTCGCCCGTTCGATGTACGGCCGGGACTCCACCGCCAGCGTCTGGGCGCGCACCAGCCGGGCCGTCGTCGGCCAGGACGTGACGCCGATCGCGAGGATCACCGTGCCCAGGGAGCGGGACATCACGGTGGCCAGCGCGATGGCGAGCACCAGCGCCGGCATCACGAGGAACCAGTCGGTGATCCGCATCAGTACGGTCGCGTACGGCCCCCGGAAGTGCCCTGCGGTGATGCCGACGACCGTGCCGATCACCACCGACAGCACCGCCGCGAGCAGCCCGACCAGCAGCGAGACCCGGGAGCCCCACACGACCAGGCCCAGCAGATCGCGCCCGAACCGGTCGGTGCCCAGTGGGAATTCACCGCTCGGCGGCTGGAGAGGACTGCCCGGCGCGTCGGTCACGCCCGCCACCCCCGAGCCGACCGTCAGCGGTGCCGTCAGCGCGGCCAGCGCGAACAGGGCGAGCGCTCCCAGTCCGACCAGTCCGGCGCGGTGCGTGCGGTACTGCTGCCAGAACCGCACGGCGGAGCGGCGGCGGCGCTGCCACGCCAGCCGGCGAGGGGTCTCCTGCACCGGTGCGGTCGTCATCGGCCCACCCGTGGGTCGAGCAGCGGATAGAGCAGGTCGGCCAGCGTGTTCATGACGATCACCGCCGAGGCGAAGAAGAGGAACAGGCCCTGGACGAGCGGCAGATCGGGGACGCTCAGGGCCTGGTAGAACAGCCCGCCCAGGCCCGGCCAGGAGAAGACCGTCTCGACCAGGATGACGCCCGCGACCGTGCGACCGAGGTTGACGAAGACCAGGGTGACCGTGGGCAGCAGCGCGTTCGGCACGGCGTGCCGGCGCCGCACGAGATCGTCGCGGAGGCCCTTGGCGCGTGCGGTCGTCAGATAGTCGCTGCCCATCTCGTCGAGCAGCGCCGAGCGGGTGACCAGCAGCGTCTGGCCGTACTCGACGGCGACCAGGGTGAGGACGGGAAGGACCAGGTGATGGGCTACGTCGAGGACGTAGGCGAACCCCTCCTTGCCGCCCGACTCCATGCCGCCGGTCGGGAACAGCCCGGGGACGGGGCCGAGACCCACGCCGAACACGATGATGACCAGCAGGCCCAGCCAGAACGACGGTACGGAGTACAGGGTCAGCGCCAGGCCGGTGTTGAGCCGGTCGCCGAGCCTGCCGTGCCGCCAGGCCGAGCGGGTGCCGAGGAACATGCCGAGCGCGGTGTAGAGCACGAAGGCCGTGCCGGTCAGCAGCAGTGTGTTCGGCAGCGCCTCGCCGATCTTGTCGACGACCGGGGTGCGGAACTGGTACGAAGTGCCCAGGTCGCCGGTGAGCGCCTTGCCGCAGTAGTCCGTGAACTGCCGCCACACGGGCAGGTCGAGCCCGAACTCCCTGCGGTAGGCGGCCAGTTGTTCCGCCGAGACGGGGCGGCCTCCGGTCATCGTCTTGACCGGGTCACCGGGGATCAGCCGGAACAGGAAGAACCCGGTGACCAGCACGGCGAGCAGCGACACGGCGGCGCCGCCCGCCTTGCCCGCCCCGTACCGCAGGTACGCGGAGGCGGTGCGGGCCCGTGGTCCGCGGGTCGCCGGACCGGCCGGGACCGGTACGGCGGCCTTGTCGACCGCGGCGGACGCCGCGTCAGGGGCGGTCGGCTGCATGGGCTACTCGCGGTCGTCCGCGGTGGCGCGACGGCGCCGCGCGAGGAGCAGTCCGGCGCCGGCGAGGACCACGACACCCGCGGCGACACCGACGATCACCCCGGTCGAGGAGCCCCCGGAGGAGGACCCGGAATCCGCCGGGACGGCCGACCACCAGCTCCAGTAGCCGTCCTGGCCGTAGATGTTGCCGGCGGCCTTCGGCATCGTCTCGATCGACTTGATCTGGTCGGTGCGGTAGGCCTCGACGGCGTTCGGATACGCCATGACGTTCATGTACCCCAGGTCGTACAGCCGCGACTCCATCTGCTTGACGACGTCGGCCCGTTTGGCGGAGTCGTACTCGGCGAGCTGCTTGGCGTACAGGCCGTCGTAGGTCTTGTCGCAGATGAAGTTGTCGGTCGCGCCGGTGTCCTTCGGGGTCGCCGGCAGGGCGGCGCAGGTGTGGATGGACAGCACGTAGTCCGGGTCGGGGTTGACGGACCAGCCGTCGAAGGCGAGGTCGTACTTGCCCGCGAGCCAGGGGTCGGTGACGTTGTCCAGGCAGTCGAGGGTCATGCCGATGCCCAGCTTGGCCCACCATTCCTTGAGGTACTGGCCGACCGCCTTGTCGTTGGGGTCGGTGGCGTGGCACAGGACCCGGTAGTTCAGCGGTTTGCCGTCCTTGCCGACCCGCTTGCCGTCGGCGTTCTTCTTGTAGCCGGCCTGGTCGAGGAGCTGGGCGGCCTTCGTGGGGTCGTAGGAGAGCGTCTGGCTCGCCGACGGTTTCCAGAAGTACGTCGAGAAGCGCGGCGGGATGTAGCCCTGGCCCTCGACCGCGTGGCCCTGGAACACCTTGTCGATGATGGTCTTGCGGTCGACGGCCAGGAACAGGGCGTGCCGTACCCGCTGGTCGAGCAGTGACGGGTCGCCGTCGCCGAACTTCTTGCCGTTCCTCGCCTGCGCGCCGGGGTTGGTGGCGAGAGCGTAGAAGCGCCGGCCGGGGGCGTCGTTGACGCGGATGTCCTGCCGGCCCTTCAGGGAGGCCGCCTGGGCCGGTGTCAGGGCGGGCGCCCCCGCGACGAAGGAGACCTCCCCCTTGCGCAGGGCGGCCACGGCCGCGTCCTGGTCCTTGTAGTACTTGAAGACCAGCTCGTCGAACTTGGGCGCCCCGCGCCAGAAGCTCTTGTTGGCCTTGAGCCGGACATAGCTGTCCGCCTTGTAGTCGGTGAGGACGAACGGCCCGTCACCGACGACGGGGAAGGACTTGTCGTTGTTGAACTTCGAGAAGTCCTTGACGTCCTTCCAGAGGTGCTCCGGCACGATCGGCACATCGAGCGCCGTCATGGTGGCCTGGGGCTTCTTCAGCTCGACGACCAGCTTGGTGGGGCTCGGTGCCGTCACCTTCCGGAAGTTGGTGACGAAGCTGCCGTTCGCGGTGGCGGCGGCCTGGTCGGTCATCAGCTTGTTGAACGTCCAGGCGGCGTCCTCGGCGGTCACCTTCTGCCCGTCCGACCACTTCGCGTCGGAGCGGATCGTGTACGTCCAGGTGAGCTTGTCGGCGGACGGCTGCCAACTGGTGGCCAGGCCCGGGACCGGGTGCGCGTCCCCGGGGTCGTAGTCGGTCAGGTACTCGTACGTCAGCCGCAGAACGCTCGTGCTGACCAGACGCACCGCCAGGAAGGGGCTCAGCGAGTCGACGCTCTGCGCCACGGCGACGGTGAGGGTCTTCTTGCCCTGGGCGGCCTCCGCGCGCTGGGGCGCCGGGTTGAGCGGAGTCGCGAGGCCCGCCGAGAAGGTCAGGGCGGCGGCGCCGGCGGCCGCCATGAGCCGGACCGTGTGCGATCGCGGTCTTCTCGGATGTGAACGCCTGGTGCCGTGCTGGTCTTGTGTGCTCATGGATCGTGACCTCACGTCATCGCTCGCACGGGGACGGCTGGTTCGGACTTCAGGAGCGGGTTTGGCCTGGTGACGGGCCGACTGGGTGATGAGTGTGTCTACCAGCGGCAGTCTGCGCACGTCAACGGCGCGTGAAACCATGGTGGCCTGCGAAAACGGCGAGTTGATGTTCGCTCGGACCGCTATTGGTCAAGACCTGTGAAGGGGTCCTGGTAGAGCGCTGACGCCGTGAACGGAGGGAACCGGCCACCGTGATGATGTCGTGACTCTTGCGAACGGACGATCCGTCCCCCCGGTACGGGACGGGTAGGGGCGGCCGGGGCGACAAAGGCTCGCCCGCACCCACAACCACGCCAGGACGGCACACCCCCCGAGCGGGTATCTCCCCCAGGAGCCCCGCGAACCGCAGTGCTGTCGTCTTCGCTCCCTCCTTCGGGCGACCCGTCCCGCAGATGGGTGCACCGAATGTGCAGTGCGTTCCACTTGCTCGGATATTGACCGGTAACGGTTGGGCATTCCGAGGAGGCACTCCATGCGTGGAGCCACGCACGCCACATGGGCCGCAGGCGCGGCGGCGCTCGCACTCGCCGCGACCGCCTGCGGCAGTAGCAGCGGCAGCGGTGGCGGCGGTGACAGCAGTGCGGTGCTCAGTTCCTCCTGGGGAGACCCGCAGAACCCGCTGGAGCCGGCCAACACCAACGAGGTGCAGGGCGGCAAGGTCCTCGACATGATCTTCCGGGGACTGAAGAAATACGACCCGAAGACCGGCGCCGCCAAGAACATGCTCGCCGAGAAGATCGACACCACGGACTCGCAGAACTTCACCGTCACCGTAAAGAGCGGCTGGAAGTTCAGCAACGGCGAAGCCGTCACCGCCACATCCTTCGTGGACGCCTGGAACTACGGCGCCAGTCTGAAGAACCACCAGAAGAACGCGATCTTCTTCGGGTACATCGACGGCTACGACAAGGTCCACCCGGAAACCGGCGCACAGACCGCCGACACGCTCTCCGGCCTCAAGGTCACCGGCAACCTGACCTTCACCGTCAAACTCAGCCAGAAGTTCTCGACCTTCCCGGACACCCTCGGCTACTCGGCCTTCGACCCGCTGCCCCAGGCCTTCTTCACGGACCACGCAGCGTGGATCAAGAAGCCGGTCGGCAACGGGCCGTACACGGTGGAGTCGTACACCAAGGGCTCGAAGATGTCCCTGAGGAAGTGGGACGCGTATCCCGGGACCGACAAGGCGCAGAACGGCGGCGTGGACCTCAAGGTCTACACCGACAACAACACCGCCTACACCGACCTGATGGCCGGCAACCTCGACCTGGTCGACGACGTCCCGGCCGCCCAGCTCAAGAACGTCAAGGCCGACCTCGGCGACCGGTACCTCAACACCCCCGCCGGAATCATCCAGACGCTCGCCTTCCCGTTCTACGACCCGGACTGGAACAAGAGCGGCTCGGAGAAGGTCCGCAAGGGCCTGTCCATGGCGATCAACCGCAAGCAGATCACCGACACGATCTTCCAGAAGACCCGCACTCCGGCCACCGACTGGACCTCCCCGGTCCTCGGCACGAAGGGCGGCTTCCAGGACGGGCTGTGCGGGGACGGCTGCACCTACAACCCCAGCGAGGCCAAGAAGCTGATCCAGGAGGGCGGCGGGCTGCCCGGCGGCCAGGTCAAGATCTCGTACAACGCCGACACGGGCTCCCACAAGGAGTGGGTGGACGCCGTCTGCAACTCCATCAACAACGCGCTCGGCAACGACAAGGCCTGCGTCGGCAACCCGGTCGGCACCTTTGCCGACTTCCGCAACCGGATCACGCAGAAGAAGATGTCCGGGCCGTTCCGGGCCGGCTGGCAGATGGACTACCCGCTCATCCAGGACTTCCTCCAGCCCCTCTACTACACCAATGCCTCCTCCAACGACGGCCACTGGTCCAACAAGGACTTCGACAAGCTGGTGAACCAGGCGAACGCCGAGACCGACACGACCAAGGCGATCGGGCTCTTCCAGGACGCCGAGAAGGTCGTCCGCGACAACATGGCGGCCATCCCGCTCTGGTACCAGAACGGCAGCGCGGGCTGGTCCGACCGGCTGTCGAACGTCGCCCTGAACCCGTTCAGCGTCCCCGTCTACAACGAGATCAAGGTCGGCTGACCGCGCATGGGACGGTACGTGGTCCGGCGTCTGCTCCAGATGATCCCGGTGTTCATCGGGGCCACGCTGCTGATCTTCCTGATGGTGAACGTGATGGGCGACCCCATCGCGGGACTGTGCGGCGAGCGGCAGTGCGACCCGGCCACGGCAGCGCAGCTGAAGAAGGAGTTCGGTCTCGACAAGCCGGTGTGGCAGCAATACCTGACCTACATGGGGAACGTCTTCACCGGCGACTTCGGTACGGCGTTCAACGGCCAGAAGGTCACCGAGCTGATGTCGACGGCGTTCCCGGTCACCATCCGGCTCACCATCGTCGCGATCCTCATCGAGATCGTCATCGGCATCACCCTGGGGGTGATCACCGGTCTGCGGCGCGGCCGGCCGGTCGACACCTCGGTCCTGCTGGCCACCCTCGTGGTCATCTCCGTCCCCACCTTCGTGACCGGCCTGCTGCTCCAGCTGCTCCTCGGCGTCGAGTGGGGCTGGATCAAACCGTCGGTCTCCACCGACGCCACCTTCAGCGAGCTGATCGTGCCGGGCCTGGTCCTCGCGTCCGTCTCCCTGGCCTACGTCACCCGGCTGACCCGTACCTCCATCGCGGAGAACCGGCGCTCCGACTACGTCCGCACGGCCGTCGCCAAGGGCCTGCCGAGGCAGCGGGTGATCATCCGCCACCTGCTGCGCAACTCGCTGATCCCCGTGGTCACCTTCATCGGCACGGACATCGGGGCCCTGATGGGCGGCGCGATCGTCACCGAGCGGATCTTCAACATCCATGGCGTCGGCTACCAGCTCTACCAGGGCATCCTGCGCCAGAACACGCAGACCGTCGTCGGCTTCGTGACCGTACTCGTCCTCGTCTTCCTGGTGGCCAACCTGCTGGTCGATCTCCTGTACGCCGTACTCGACCCGAGGATCCGCTATGCCTGAGCAGTACGAGTCCGAGGGCGCCATCTCCTCCACGGGCACGGGCGGCGCGATGGACCTGGCCGTGAGCGAGGGGGAGACGCTGGAGGGGACCCCCCGCGGCCCGGGCGGCGCCGGCCCGGCGGGCAGGCCGCGCTCCCTGTGGTCGGACGCCTGGCGCGACCTGCGCCGCAACCCCGTCTTCATCGGTTCGGCGCTGGTGATCCTGTTCCTGGTCGTGATCTCCCTGTGGCCGTCGCTGATCGCCTCCGGCAACCCCCTCAAGTGCGACCTCGCCAAGGCCCAGGAGGGCTCCCAGCCCGGGCACCCCTTCGGCTACGACGGCCAGGGCTGCGACGTCTACACGCGCACGGTGTACGGGACCCGCATCTCCATCAGCGTCGGCGTCCTGGCCACGCTCGGCGTCGCGCTCCTCGGCTCGGTCCTCGGCGGGCTCGCGGGGTACTTCGGCGGGGGCTGGGACTCGCTGATGTCCCGGATCACCGACATCTTCTTCGCGATCCCGGTCGTGCTCGGCGGTCTCGTCCTGCTCTCCGTGGTCACCAGCAACACCATCTGGCCGGTCATCGGGTTCATCGTGCTGCTCGGCTGGACGCAGGTCTACCGCATCGCCCGCGGCTCGGTCATCACCGCCAAGCAGAACGACTACGTGCAGGCCGCCCGCGCACTCGGCGCCTCCGACTCCCGCATCCTGCTGCGGCACATCACGCCGAACGCGGTCGCCCCGGTGATCGTCGTGTCGACCATCGCGCTCGGCACGTACATCGCGCTGGAGGCGACCCTGTCGTACCTCGGCGTCGGTCTGAAGCCGCCCACGGTCAGCTGGGGCATCGACATCTCGGCGGCCTCCCCGTACATCCGCAACGCCCCCCACATGCTCCTGTGGCCGGCCGGCGCGCTGGCGGTCACCGTGCTGGCGTTCATCATGCTCGGCGACGCGGTCCGCGACGCCCTCGACCCGAAGCTGAGGTGAGCCGACGTCATGCTGCTCGAAGTGCGGGACCTGCACGTGGAGTTCCGGACCCGGGACGGGGTCGCCAAGGCCGTCAACGGGGTCGACTACGCCGTGGACGAGGGGGAGACCCTCGCCGTGCTCGGGGAGTCCGGGTCGGGGAAGTCCGTCACCGCGCAGGCGGTCATGGGCATCCTCGACATGCCGCCCGGCAGGATCACGGGCGGGGAGATCCTCTTCCAGGGCACGGACCTGCTGAAGCTGAAGGAGGACGAGCGCAGGAAGGTCCGCGGCGCCGAGATGGCCATGATCTTCCAGGACGCGCTGTCCTCACTCAACCCCGTGCTCTCCGTGGGCGACCAGCTCGGCGAGATGTTCGTCGTGCACCGGGGGATGTCGAGGAAGGACGCGCGGGCGAAGGCCGTCGAGCTGATGGAGCGGGTGCGCATCCCGGCCGCCAGGGAGCGGGTCAAGGACTACCCGCACCAGTTCTCCGGCGGTATGCGCCAGCGCATCATGATCGCGATGGCGCTGGCACTGGAGCCCGCGCTGATCATCGCCGACGAACCGACGACGGCACTGGACGTCACCGTCCAGGCCCAGGTGATGGACCTGCTCGCCGAGTTGCAGCGCGAGTACAACATGGGGCTCATCCTGATCACCCACGACCTGGGCGTGGTCGCCGACGTCGCCGACCGGATCGCCGTGATGTACGCGGGCCGGATCGTCGAGTCGGCCCCGGTGCACGACATCTACAAGGTGCCCGCGCACCCGTACACCAAGGGCCTGCTGGAATCGATCCCGCGGCTCGACCAGAAGGGCCGGGAGCTCTACGCCATCAAGGGGCTGCCGCCCAACCTCATGCACATCCCGCCGGGCTGCGCCTTCCACCCCCGCTGCCCGATGGCCCAGGACGTCTGCCGGACCGACGAGCCGCCCCTGTACGAGGTGAACGGTGAGGAGCCGGCCCGGCGCAGCGCCTGCCACTTCTGGAGGGAGTGCATGAATGGCTGAGCCGATTCTGCAGGTCAGAGGGCTTTTCAAGCACTATCCGCTCACTCAGGGGATTCTCTTCAAGAAGCAGGTCGGCGCGGTGAAGGCCGTCGACGGCGTGGACTTCGAACTCGCCCGCGGTGAAACCCTCGGCATCGTCGGGGAGTCCGGCTGCGGCAAGTCGACGGTCGCCAAGATGCTGGTCAACCTGGAGAAGCCGACGGCGGGGGAGATCCGCTACAAGGGCGAGGACATCGGCAAGCTGTCCGGCAAGGCCCTGCGCGCCGTCCGGCGCAACATCCAGATGGTCTTCCAGGACCCGTACACCTCCCTCAACCCCCGGATGACCGTGGGCGACATCATCGGGGAGCCGTACGAGATCCACCCCGAGGTGGCGCCCAAGGGCGACCGGCGGGCGAAGGTCCAGGAGCTGCTGGACGTGGTCGGGCTCAACCCCGAGTACATCAACCGCTATCCGCACCAGTTCTCCGGCGGCCAGCGCCAACGCATCGGCATCGCGCGCGGGCTGGCGCTGCGTCCCGAGGTCATCGTCGCCGACGAGCCGGTCTCCGCGCTGGACGTCTCCGTGCAGGCCCAGGTCATCAACCTGATGGACCGGCTGCAGAGCGAGTTCGAGCTGAGTTACGTCTTCATCGCGCACGACCTGTCGATCGTCCGGCACATCTCGGACCGGGTCGGGGTGATGTATCTCGGGCGGATCGTGGAGACAGGCAAGGACGCCGAGATCTACGACCATCCGACACACCCCTACACCCAGGCGCTGCTGTCCGCCGTCCCCGTGCCCGACCCGGCAGCGCGGGAGCGCCGGGAGCGGATCATCCTCTCGGGAGACGTGCCGTCACCGACGAACATCCCCTCGGGGTGCCGCTTCCGCACACGGTGCTGGAAGGCGCAGGAGCGGTGCGCGCTGGAGGTGCCGCTGCTGGCGGTGCCTGCCGGGTTGCGCGGCGTGAGCGGTCCGGCCGCCCATGACTCGGCCTGCCACTTCGCAGAAGAGAAGGCCGTCGTGCCGACCGAGGAGTAACACGCAGGCAACTTGGCCGACCCGGTTCCGATATACGGACGCGTCAGTCTCTAGAGCGTACGGCCGTGCGGGTGCCGTAAACGGGCCGGGGCTCGCCATGTAGCCCCGGCCCGTTGCCGTGCCTAGGCCGGCCCCAGCGACCGCTTCAGGAAGTCGAGTTGGAGCCGCAGCAGGTTCTCGGCGACCGACTCCTGCGGGGTCATGTGCGTGACGCCGGACAGCGGCAGCACCTCGTGCGGTCGGCCGGCGGCCAGCAGCGCGGAGGACAGCCGCAGGGAGTGGGCGACCACCACGTTGTCGTCGGCGAAACCATGGATGATCATCATCGGCCGGTGCGGCTCGGCCGCGTCCACCAGGCCCGCGTCGTCGATGAGCGAGTTGCGGCGGTAGACCTCCGGCTGCTCGTCCGGGTGGCCGAGGTAGCGCTCCTGGTAGTGGGTGTCGTACAGCCGCAGATCGGTGACCGGGGCGCCCACCACCGCCGCGTGGAAGACGTCCGGGCGGCGCAGCACCGCGAGCGCCGCCAGATAGCCGCCGAAGGACCAGCCGCGGATGCCGACCCGCGTCAGGTCCAGCGGGAAGCGGTCGGCGAGCGCCCGGAGCGCGTCCACCTGGTCCTCGACGGTGACTCCCGCGAGGTCGTCGCGGACCGCCTTCTCCCAGGCCGGGGAGCGGCCGGGGGTGCCGCGGCCGTCCGCGACCACGACCGCGAACCCCTGGTCGGCGAACCACTGCGAGGTCAGATGCGGATTGTGCGCGGCCACCACCCGCTGGCCGTGCGGACCGCCGTAGGGATCCATGAGGACCGGGAGCGGGGTCTCGCCGTCGTGATCGCGGGGAAGCAGCACGGCGCACGGGATGCGCCGTGCGCCCCCCTCGGTGAGGGTCACCCGCGGGGTCATACCGGGATCCTCCGCGTACGAGGCGATGGTCGCCGTCTCCCCCCAGCCTCCGGCCGGGGGGACCCCCGTCTCCCTTCGGTCGCCGTCGCGAAGCACGCGCACGCGGGCGCCCGGCCGGTCCGGTGCGGCGGACACCAGTACGGTCACGCCCCCGGCGCGCACCGCCGAGTGCACGCCGGGCTCCTGCGAGACCCGCTCCAGGCCGAGTTCGTTGACACGGTAGACATGCACCTCGCCGGTCTCGGGCGCCTCGGCCTCCTCGCCGGCGGACGCGGCGATCAGCACGTTGTCGTCCGAGACGTCCAGCACCGCGCGGACGTGCAACTGCGGCCCGGTCAGCGGGCGTTCACCCACCGCCAGGACCCGCGCACCGCCCTCGTCCACGATGCGCACGAGCTGTCCGGACGGGCTCCAGCAGGGCACCCCGGGGAAAAGATCAAGCCAAATCTGATCTTCGTCCGCGTGCACCAGCCGGGTCGCGCCGGTCTGAGGGGTCACGGCCAGGAACAACTGGCTGCGCTGGTCGCGCGCTTGTACGAGCAGCAGGGGTGTGCCCGCTTCTGACCAGTGCACATGCGCCAGGTACGGATAGCGCGCCCGGTCCCAGGCGACCTCCGTGCGCACCCCGTCCAGACCGATCACGAACAGCCGTACGTCCGCGTTGTCGGTGCCGGCCGCCGGGTAGGCGACGTGCTGTGGCTCACGTTCCGGGTGGGCCGGGTCGGAGATCCACCAGCGCCGTACCGGCGTGTCGTCCACGCGCGCGACCAGCAGCCGGTCCGAGTCCGGGGACCACCAGAAGCCACGCAGGCGCTGCATCTCCTCGGCCGCGATGAACTCCGCCAGCCCGTAGGTGACGTTCGCCGACTCGGGCTCCGCAAGGGCCCGTTCGTCCTTGCCCTCGGCGCCCACCACCCGCAGCGCACCCTGCGCGACGTACGCGACGTGCCGGCCGTCGGGGGAGGGTCGCGGGTCGATCACCGGTCCGGGGGTGGGGAGTTCACGTGCCGTACCGGCCCGCAGCTCCGCCGTGAAAAGCCGCCCTGACAAGGCAAAGGACGCCAACTCCACGGCCGCGTCGGTGGCGTAGCCGACGATGCCGGCGCCGCCCTCGCGGCTGCGCTCGCGGCGCGCCCGCTCCTCGGGCGGCAGGTCCTCGGAGGCGCCGCCGAGCAGGGCGCGCGGGTCGGCCGCCACGCGCTCCCCGCCGTCCCCCACATCGAGCACCCACAGGGAACTCGCCCTGTCCGTACCGGAGGTGGAGCGCAGGAACACGACACGGGTGCCGTCGGGCGCCACGGTGAAGGCGCGCGGCGCGCCCAGGGTGAACCGCTGGGTGCGGGCGTGCCTGCGGGGGAAGGAGTCGGACGTCGTCGTCATGCCCTGACCATATTGGCCATGCGCCCCCTTGTGCGGCCGTGCGCCGATCGATGCGCGCGGTCGGATAGTTATGATCACTAGCGCATAGTGGGTATCAACCTGCTGGTTGTTGTGTGGTTTTGTCCGGCCCCTAAGTCCGACCCCCGCGCTCTTGGGACCTTTGGAGGTGAGCCGCCGTGGCACTCTCGATTTCGGCGGTGGTGCTGCTGGCGATCATCGTCTTCCTTCTGATCAAGAAGTCAGGTCTGAAGGCGGGGCATGCGATCGTCTGCATGCTGCTCGGGTTCTATCTCGCCTCCTCGACCGTTGCTCCCACGATCAGCGAGCTGACGACGAACATCGCGGGGATGATCGGCAGCATCAAGTTCTGACGCCCGGGCTGCACCGCGCTGTCGGTGCCGCCTCGTAGGCTGGCTCCATGACGGAACAGCCCTCCCGGCGTCTGCTGCTGGTGCATGCGCACCCGGACGACGAGTCGATCAACAACGGCGCGACCATGGCCGCCTACGCGGCCGGGGGTGCCCGCGTGACCCTGGTCACCTGCACCCTCGGTGAGCTCGGCGAGGTCATTCCGCCGGAGCTCGGGCACCTCACCGGCGCCGCCCTGGGCGAGTACCGGCTGCGGGAGCTCACGGCCGCCATGCGCGCGCTCGGCGTCGAGGACTTCCGTCAGCTCGGCGGCCCGGGCCGCTACCGCGACTCCGGGATGATGGGCCTGCCCGACAACGACGACCCGGCCTGCTTCTGGCAGGCGGACGTGGACGAGGCGGCCGCCCACCTTGTCGAGGTGATCCTGGAGGTACGCCCCCAGGTCCTCGTCACCTATGACGACAACGGCGGATACGGCCACCCGGACCACATCCAGGCCCACCGCGTGGCCATGCGCGCCACCGAACTGGCCGCGCGGGCAGGGTGGGAGATCCCCAAGGTGTACTGGAACCGCGTGCCGCGGCCCGTCGCCGAGGCCGCCTTTGCCCGGCTTGCGGAGGATCTGCCCGGTCTTCCCTTCTCCAAGGCCGCCGTCATCGACGACGTACCGGGTGTCGTGCCCGACGACCGGATCACCGCCGAGATCGACGGCACCGCGCACGCCGCCGCCAAGGCCGCCGCGATGCGGGCCCACGCCACCCAGATCGAGGTCGCGGAACCGTACTTCGCGCTCTCCAACGAACAGGCGCAGCCCCTCTTCACCACCGAGTACTACGAACTGGCGCGCGGGGCGGCGGCGGAGCCGAGAGAGACCGATCTCTTCGCCGGGACCGAGTCCGCCGGTGCCGAGGAGGCGTCATGACGGAGCGCGGTTCCCTGCTCGCCCAGCCGCTGCGGCGGCCCTCCCCCGGACGGACGCTCCTGTACGTGGGCCTCTTCGTGCTCGGCGCGGTCGTCGGCGCGGCCGGTGCGCTGGTGCAGGCCGGCTGGTTCCCCGGCGGGCTGCTGCTCGCCCTCGCCGGCGAGGCCGGGCTCTGTCTCGGCGGCGGACGGGCCACCGGCAGCCGCGGCGGGGCGATCGCACCTGCCGCCGGATGGATGATCTCCGTCATCCTGCTCACCGCCAGCAGACCCGAAGGGGACTTCCTCTTCGGCGCGGGAGGTGGTTCCTATCTCTTCCTTCTCGGAGGGATGGCCATCGCTGTGATCTGCGCCACCCTTGGACAGGGGCGGCAACCACGTGCCCGTGACGTCCGACTTGGCAAGTGACGTACCACTTCGCCATTAACCGAGCGTGGGAGTCCCGTGTGGGTTTCCCCGGCGGTCATGGGATACGCGCCAGAAGTGGCCAGTATGGTGGTGCGCGCCGCCGAGCCGCCCGTGAGGTTGTGTCGGGCGGCGGAGCCAACCGGGAGAACCTGCCTTGAGTCGTGAAACTGACACTCCGTCCTCCGGGCCCAACGGGCGCGGCCAAGCCGCATACCCGTCGGGCACGCCGCCGTACGGGACCCCCACGGCTTCCGACGCCGGTACGGATGCGGGCCGTTCGGCCACGCAGCCGGAGGACCGCAAGACCGAGACCACGCTGACGACCCGGATCCGGATCAACATCCCCGGGTCGCGGCCCATTCCGCCGGTCGTCGTGCGTACGCCCGTCGCGGGCACCGAAGGCTCCGACGACACCGGGGAGACCGAGGCTCCGGCGACCGGTGCCACCCAGGCCATGGGCACCGTCGAGCCCCCGGCCGAGCCCGCCCAGCCCGCCGAGGACAGGACGAGCGGGTGGTTCGCGCCCCGCAAGTCGGCGCCCGCCAAGGGCGGTCAGGGCGGCGGCTCCACCAACGGCGCCGGTCTGCCGGGCGGTTCGGGCGCGGGTGCGCCGCCCGCCCCGGGTGCCGGTCCCTTCGGCGCGGGTGCCCCTTCCGGCGGCGCGCGTCCGGGCGCCGGTCGTCCCGGCGGTGTGGTCGGCTCCATGAGCGTGCCGGGCGGCTCCCGGCCCGGCGGCGCGGGCGGCGGCCGCCCGGGCGGGACGAACGGCGCCGGGCTCCCCGGAGCGACCGGCGGACCCGTGGCCCCCGGGCACGGCGGCGGCACCGGTTCCTTCGACGTCACCGAGGCGCTGGCCGCGGGACCGCTCGGCAACGGCGCGCGCCCGGGCGGCCGGGGCAGCGAGCCGAGCCGTGACGAGCTCCCGTACTTCTCGGACGGCGAGCGCGACACCCAGAACGGGCAGAACCGGCAGAACGGCCAGGGCGGTTACGGCGGCCCGGCAGGCGCGAGCGGCTTCAACGCGCCGAACGGCCGCGGCGGCCAGGTCGGCGGAGCCCAGGGCCCCGCGGGCCCGACCGTCGGTCCGGTCACCGGTGACGGCCCCGTGACCTCGCCCTTCGGTACGGGACCCGGCCCCCAGGGACCCGGCGGCCCCGGCGCACCCGTCGGCCTCGGCGGCCCCGCGGGCATCGGCGGCCCAGGTGGCCCCGGAACCATGGGCGGCACGCACGGCGCGGGCCTCGGCCCCGGTGGCGGCCTCAGCGACGACACCGCGATCCTCACCCCGCAGAAGCCGGCCGCCGAGCCGGGCCAGCAGGGCTTCCCGGCGCCCGACAACATCTCCGGACACACCGTCACCAGTGGCGTCCCGGTCGGGTCGCCCGGCGCGAGCTCGCCGTTCGGCCCCGGCTCCCACACCGACGGACCGCTGCCGCACACGCCCCCGAAGCTGCCCGAGCCGGCCGGACAGAACAAGCCGGCCGCTTCCGCCCCCAAGAAACAGAAGAAGGGGCGCAACAAGCTGGTGCTGCTCGGCACCGGCGTGGTCATCGTCGGCGGTCTCGCCTACGGCGCCGGGCTGCTGATGAACCACTCCGACGTGCCCAAGGGCACCACCGTGCTCGGCGTCGACATCGGCGGCGGCACCCGCGACGAGGCCGTCAAGAAGCTCGACGCGGCCTTCGGCGACCGGGTGAACAAGCCGCTGAAGCTCTCCGTCGGCGGCAAGACGGTCGAGCTCAAGCCGGACCAGGCGGGCCTCCAGTTCGACGAGCAGGCCACGGTCGCGGCGGCCGCGCAGGCCGACTACAACCCGATCTCCGTCATCGGCTCCCTCTTCGGCAACCACCGGGTCGTCGACCCGGTCATGCCCGTCGACGAGGAGAAGCTGACCGCCGCCCTGAAGGCCACGGCGGGCGGCTCCGGCTCGATGACCGAGGGCACGATCGAGTTCAAGTCCGGCAAGGCCGTCGCCGTCTACGGCAAGGCGGGCAAGGGCATCGACGCCGCCGGGTCCGCCCGGGCGGTCGAGGAGGCGTACCGCAGCCAGGTGGAGACCAACGCCACCGACCCGGTCACGGTCGTGACCACGACCCAGCAGCCGACGGTCACGAACGCCGAGGTCGACCGGGAGATGAAGGCCTTCGCCGAGCCGGCGATGTCGGGGCTCGTCACGGTCAAGACGGACACCGGCGTCTCGCTGCCGCTCAGCCCGCAGAACTCCCTGTGGAAGTTCCTCAGGGTCGCGGCCGTGGGCGGCAAGCTGGTCGACAAGCCGGACCTCGCCGCGCTCAAGCAGCTCTACGGCGGCCAGTTCGACAACGTCCTGATCACCCGGGGCACCGGCAAGAAGACGGCCGTCACCCCGCAGGACGTCTACGTCGCCCTGCGTCAGGCGCTGCTGAGCAAGACCAACCGGGTCGGGATCATCAAGACCAACCCGAGCTGACGTCAGCCCGGAAAGGGGGCACCCGGCAGGCGCCGGGTGCCCCCTTCGCCGTATGTCACGGTCCGCCGTATGACATCTGTCATCCGGCGGTCAGGACCGCCGACACTGCCGCGACCTGGGCCTGCGCGGCCACCATGGGTCCCATGACGACGACAGCGAAAGCGACCACCACCCCGGTGGTCGGCTTCGACCAGGTGAGCAAGACGTACGGGACCGTACGGGCCGTCGACGGGCTGACCCTGGCCCTGCACCCGGGGGAGACCGTGGCCCTGCTGGGGCCGAACGGAGCCGGCAAGTCGACCACGCTCGATCTGCTGCTCGGCCTCAAGAACCCCGACAGCGGCACGGTCCGCGTCTTCGGCACCAGCCCGCGCGAGGCCATCGTCGCCGGGCGCGTGGGCGCCATGCTGCAGAGCGGCGGGCTGATGGACGAGGTCACGGTCGCCGAGCTGGTGAAGCTGGCCTGCGACCTGCACCCGAAGCCCTACCGGGCGAAGGACGTGCTCGCCCGCGCCGGTATCTCGCAGATCGCCGACCGCAAGGTCAACAAGCTCTCCGGCGGCCAGGCCCAGCGCGTCCGCTTCGCCCTCGCCACGGCCGGCGACAGCGACCTGATCGTCCTCGACGAGCCGACCACCGGCATGGACGTCTCGGCCCGCCAGGCCTTCTGGGCCACCATGCGCGAGCAGGCCGACCAGGGCCGTACGGTCCTGTTCGCCACGCACTACCTGGAGGAGGCGGACGCCATCGCCGACCGGGTGCTGGTCCTGCACCGGGGCCGGCTGCTGGCGGACGGCACGGCGGCCGAGATCAAGGCGAAGGCGGGGGCCAGGCGGGTGGCCTTCGATCTGGAGGGTCCGATCGACGAGGCGCCCCTGCGTGGCCTCCCCTTCCTGACCTCGATCGACGTATCGGGCCAGACCGTCCGCATCCAGTCCTCCGACGCCGACGCGACCGTGCACGCCCTGTACGGCCTCGGCGTCTACCCCCGCAACCTCGAAGTCGCCGGGCTCGGTCTGGAGCAGGCCTTCGTCGCCATCACCGCCGCCGAGGAGGCGAAGCAGTCGTGAACAGTCTGATCAAGCTGGAGCTCACCCGCGCCCTGCGCAACCGCAAGTTCCTGTTCTTCTCGGTGATCTACCCGTCGGTCATCTTCCTGCTCGTCTCCAACCAGACGGGGAAGGTCGCCGGCAGCGGCCTGAGCGTCGCCTCGTACGTCATGGTCTCCATGGCCTCCTTCGGCGCCCTGACCGCGGTGCTCATGGGCAACAGCGAGCGCATCGCCAAGGAGCGGGAGGGCGGCTGGGTGCGGCAGCTGCGGCTGACCACGCTGCCCGGGCGCGGCTATGTCCTCGCCAAGACCGCCGGCGCCGCGGTCGTCAGCCTGCCGTCCATCGTGGTCGTCTTCCTGGTCGCCGCGGCCGTGCGGGGCGTACGGCTGGACGCCTGGCAGTGGTTCGCGCTCACCGGGGCGATCTGGGCCGGCAGTCTGGTCTTCGCGGCGCTCGGCGTCGCCATCGGCTACCTGGCCACCGGGGACGCGGTCCGTCCGATCACGATGATCACGTACTTCGGCCTGTCGATCCTCGGCGGTCTGTGGATGCCGTCCACGACCTTCCCGCAGTGGCTGCAGGACATCGCCAAGTGGCTGCCCACGCACGCGTACGCTGCCCTCGGACGGGCCATCGAACAGAGCCGGTCCCCCGAGACCAAGGACCTCGCCCTCCTCGTCGTCTACTTCGTCCTGTTCGCGGGCGGCGCGGCGTGGCTGTACCGGAAGGACACGCTGAAGGCGTGAGCACGATGACGGACGACGGGCTGCCCGCGGAACTGCGGGCCGAGAACGCGATCCGGGTCGGCCAGCCGCCCCGCAACCGGGGCGAGGCCACGCGCAAGCTGGTCTGGATCCTGCCCTGGCTGATCTTCCTCGGGTCGCCGGTGCAGGACCTGACCTCCGGCCACCACACGCCTGCCGCGACCGCGGCGGGCTGGGTGGCCCTGACCTCCTTCACCGGCGTCTATCTGGCGCTGGTCTTCCGGAACATGGGCCGCCCGTACTCCGGACGGGCCGTCGGTGCCCTCGTCGCCGTGCTCGGCACGCTCGCCCTGGTCCTGTGCCTCACCCTCGGCAGCGCGTGGATCGGCCTCTTCGTGTACGTCTCCGTCACCTGCGGCGCCACGCTGCCGCAGCGGATCGCGTACTGGGCGATCGGTCTGAACACCCTCACGATGCTCCTGGTCCTCCTGCACTTCCGTGCGGACGACTGGAGCCTCGTCCTGGTGGTGCTGCTCCTGGGCTTCGCGATGATGGGCGTGAAGCAACTGGTGCGCACGACCGTCGAGTTGCGCAAGGCCCGCGCCACGGTCGCCCAACTGGCCGCCAACGAGGAGCGTCTGCGCCTCGCCCGCGACCTGCACGACCTCCTCGGCCACTCCCTCTCGCTCATCACCCTCAAGAGCGAACTGGCCGGCCGTATGCTCCCCGACCACCCCGAGAAGGCGGCCCAGCAGGTCGCCGACATCGAACAGGTCAGCCGTCGGGCCCTGGTGGACGTCCGCGAGGCGGTCAGCGGCTATCGCCGCCCGCGCCTGTCCGAGGAACTCGCGGGCACCCAGGTCGCCTTGACGGCGGCGGGCGTCACCGCCGAGGTCCGCGACCAGCCGGACCTCACCGGCGTCTCCTCGGAGAGCGAGTCCGCCCTCGCCTGGGCGCTGCGTGAGGCGGTCACCAACGTCGTACGGCACAGCGGCGCCACCCGCTGCACGGTGGAGGTGCTGCACCGCCAGACCCTGGACGGCCCGGTCCTCGAACTAGCCGTCGAGGACAACGGCTCCGGCGGCCCCGGCAAGGGCCCGGGCAACGGTCTGACGGGCTTGACGGAACGCCTGGAGAAGGCCGGCGGCACCCTGGAAGCCGGCCGTATCAAGCACGGCTTCCGCCTCGTCGCCCGCGTCCCCGCCGACACCCCGTCGGCCGTAGGATCCGGGGCATGAGCTCTACGATCAAGGTGCTCCTCGCCGAGGACCAGTCCATGGTCCGCGAGGCGCTGGCCGCCCTCCTCGGCCTGGAGGACGACATCGAGGTCGTGGCCCAAGTGGCCCGCGGCGACGAGGTGTTGGCGGCCGCCCGCGAGCACGCCGTGGACGTGGCCCTCCTCGACATCGAGATGCCGGGCTGCACCGGCATCGAGGCGGCGGCCCAGGTCCACAAGGCCCTGCCCGGCGTGAAACTGGTCGTTCTCACCACCTTCGGCCGCCCCGGCTACCTCCGCAGCGCCATGGAAGCGGGCGCCGACGCCTTCCTGGTCAAGGACGCCCCGGCAGCCCAACTGGCAGAAGCGGTACGCAAGGTGCTGGCGGGGGAGCGGGTCATCGACCCCACCCTGGCGGCAGCGGCCCTCGCCGAAGGCGCCAACCCCCTGACGGACCGAGAGCGAGAGGTCCTGCGCGCGGCGGCGGACGGTTCGACGAACGCGGAACTGGCGAAGACCCTGCATTTGTCCCAGGGCACGGTCCGCAATTACCTCTCGACGGCAATCCAGAAACTGGCGGTAAGAAACAGGGCGGAGGCGGTACGGATCGCTAGAGAAAAGGGCTGGCTGTAGCCCTCCTAGGGGCGCGGGGCTGTGCTGATATGCGGCTCCGCCGCGTGGGCGCGACAAGCCGCGACGAACCTGCACTCGCGAAATCACAGGTTCCCCTATGGCGAATAGGCGAACTCAGTTGAGAAGTGCCCGAGCCGCCCGGGCCTGCCCCCGCACTCGCTCCGCGGCAACCTCATCCACCGCACTGATCAACTCCGCGTACTCCTCCAACTCCACCGCCCCCTCGACGAAGTCACCCCGCTGGACGAGCACCTGCGCCCGCTCATACCGCAACCGCGCAGGACGCGAAGGCAACAACAACGACAGCTCCACCGCCCACAAGGACACGTCCGACCGCTCCGGCCGAGCGGCCGCCCACGCCCGGATGTTGTTGAGGATCCGCAGAACCACATCCAGCGGATCCGCCGCCGTCAGCATCGAGGGATCGAGTGCGGCCCCCGTGGCCCCGGCCACCAAGAGCTCGGCGTCGCCGACCCCCAGCACACGCCCCCCGTCGAACGGATCCACCAGCACCTGCTCCTCCCGAGGCCCGAACCCGACCACGAAGTGCCCCGGCAGCGCGACCCCGTACACCGGCGCCCCCGCCCGCCGTGCGACCTCCATCCACACCACCGACAGCAGGATCGGCAGCCCGCGCCGCCGCCGCAGCACCTCGTGCAGCAGTGAGGACTCCAGGCGCTGGTAGTCGGCGGGGGAGCCGCGGAAGCCGTCCTGCACCCCGAGCAGGTGGTGCAGCGCCGTCGCCCACGCCATCGGACCGCCCGGCCGGAACGGCACCCGCCCCGCCAGCCGGTCCAGCTCCATCTGGGCGGCGTCCAGGCCCGCCTCGTCCAGCGCCCCGTCCGCCTCCGCGCCCACCAGCAGGCACAAGGTCGACAGATCGGGCCGCTCGGAGCGCGCCTCCTCGGCGAACCGCCGCCGCAGTTCGGCGGACCGCTCGGGCGGTGGGGGGTATGGGGGACGCATAGCAGCCTCGTGCCCTCTCGCGGCGATCGGTACTACTGGCCGCTGCCGGGAGCCGCCGGCTCCCGGTAGTGGTGGTACGCGTGGTGCGCGGCGAAACCCATCCCGGCGTACAGCGCCCGCGCCCCCGCGTTGTCCTCCTCGACCTGCAGCCAGGCGGCCGAGGCGCCCTCGTCCAGCGCCCGCCGGGCCAGCGCGGCCATGACGGTGGTGGCCAGCCCGCGCCGCCGCTGCTCAGGATCCACCTCGACGGCCGCGAAGGACGCCCACCGCCCGTCCACGACACACCGCCCGATCGCCGCGGGCGCCGCACCCTCCGACGAGCCGGCAACCGTCGCGAACCACACCGAGGGCCCGCTCCGGAGCACCTTGAGCGCCACCTCGCTCACCCCCTTGCGCTGGTACCGCGCAAGCCACGCCTCGTCCGCCTCCCGGGACAGCACGACCCCGGCCGCCTCCGCCCGGTCGGCGACCGGCGCCAGCGCCCCAATCCACAGCTCGGCGGTCACCTCACGCACCCACCCGCGCCGCTCCAGCTCCGCGCACAGCAGCTCCTGCGTGCCTTCGGCACCGGTCGCGGTCTGGATGTACGCGGGCAGCCCACGCTCGCCGTACCACCGTCGTACGACGTCGAGGGCCTCGTCGAGCGGCACACCCGGGTCGCCGAGCGGCAGCACCGAATTCGCCCGCCGGGTGAACCCGGCCGCGGCCCGCAGCTCCCACCCGCCGAGCCGCTCGCTCTCCACCGGCCGCCATGCGCGCGAGGCGACGTGCGCGAGCTCCTCGTAGGAGGCGGCGGGACCCCGCCGACGGGCCGGTGCGGTGGGCACGACCTTTCCCGCGACCAGGGCGGATTCCGGAATCCGGACGCTCTCGCCGTCCTTGCGTGTGATCAGCAGCACACCGTCGTCCCATGATGTGAGAACACCCACCGTGTCGGTGAACTTCTCCTCCGGGCGAGCAGGTTCGATCAAGCGTCGTACCGAGACCCGTTTCCCCACGTCAGCAGCGGTGATACGAACCTTAAGACGTCCGCCGGCCGAGATTTCCACAGGTCAGTTCACCCCTCCTGTTCGGATCATGCCCAAGAACGGAGATACTAGGGGCGGGCATCGACGACGCCGCGCTCCCGCGCGCCAGGCGGCGGAGCCTACGGAGGCCCGCCAGCGCCCTATCGAGGAGGAACGACAGCGTGACCTACGTCATCGCGCAGCCTTGTGTCGACGTCAAGGACAAGGCGTGCATCGAGGAGTGCCCGGTCGACTGCATCTACGAGGGCCAGCGGTCCTTGTACATCCACCCGGACGAATGCGTCGACTGTGGTGCCTGTGAGCCGGTATGCCCGGTCGAGGCGATCTTCTACGAGGACGACACTCCGGAGGAGTGGAAGGACTACTACAAGGCGAACGTCGAGTTCTTCGACGAGCTCGGCTCCCCGGGCGGCGCCAGCAAGCTGGGCCTGATCGAGCGGGACCACCCCTTCATCGCCGCGCTGCCGCCCCAGGCCGAGTAATCAGCTGAGCGGCCCGCACACCGTGCCGCCTCGGTCCCGTACGGCCGGATCGCCCTGGTGATCGCCGTACGGGACCGAGGCGTTTGCCGTACCAGGGCCTTTGAGCCGTCTGCCGTACCAGAAAGTGAGCCAGATCCCGTGTCCGCAGTCTCCGACCGCCTGCCCACCTTCCCCTGGGACAAGCTGGAGCCGTACAAGAAGACGGCCGCCTCGCATCCGGACGGCATCGTCGACCTCTCCGTCGGCACCCCGGTCGACCCGGTCCCGGAGCTGGTTCAGAAGGCCCTCATCGACGCGGCGGACTCCCCGGGCTATCCGACGGTCTGGGGCACCCCGGCCCTGCGCGACGCGATCACCGGCTGGGTCGAGCGCCGCCTCGGCGCCCGTGAGGTCACGCACCGGCACGTCCTGCCGATCGTCGGCTCCAAGGAACTCGTCGCCTGGCTCCCGACGCAGCTGGGCCTCGGCCCGGGCGACAGGGTGGCGTACCCCCGCCTGGCCTACCCGACGTACGAGGTGGGTGCCCGTCTCGCCCGTGCGGAGTACGAGGTCTACGACGATCCGACCGACCTCGACCCGGCGAACCTGAAGCTGCTCTGGCTCAACTCGCCGTCGAACCCGACCGGCAGGGTGCTGGGCAAGGAGGAGCTGACCCGGATCGTCGCCTGGGCGCGCGAGCACGGGATCCTGCTCTTCTCCGACGAGTGCTACCTGGAGCTGGGCTGGGAGGCGGACCCGGTCTCGGTCCTGCACCCCGATGTGAACGGCGGCTCGTACGAGGGCATCGTGTCCGTCCACTCCCTCTCCAAGCGCTCCAACCTGGCGGGCTACCGCGCGGCCTTCCTGGCCGGCGACCCGGCCGTGCTCGGCCCGCTCCTGGAGATCCGCAAGCACGGCGGCATGATGACGCCGGCGCCCACCCAGGCGGCCGTGGTGGCGGCCCTCGGCGACGACGCCCATGTCCGGGAGCAGCGCGAGCGGTACGCGGCCAGGCGCCAGGCCCTGCGCGCTGCGCTCCTCGGCCACGGCTTCCGCATCGAGCACAGCGAGGCCAGCCTCTACCTGTGGGCGACGCGGGACGAGTCCTGCTGGGACACGGTGGCCCACCTGGCCGAGCTCGGCATCCTGGTCGCGCCGGGCGACTTCTACGGCACGGCGGGCGAGACGTTCGTGCGTGTGGCGCTGACGGCGACGGACGAGCGGGTGCGGGCGGCCGTGGAGCGGCTGTAGCCGTCGTGGACGTGACGAGGGGGCCCGGGACGCTGTCCCGGGCCCCCTCCGCGTTTCAGGTGGCTCAGCCGCCGATCGGCAGGCCCTTCACCGGCAGGTTGCCGGTGTTCGGCAGGCCGCCCTTGGCCAGCGAGCCGGCCGGCAGGGCGCCGCCGTTCTGGCTCGCGGTCTGCGTGGTGACGCCGACGATCTCCCCGACGGAGCCCGCCGCGGCGCCCGCCGCACGCTGCGCGGCCGGGGCCGCCTTCTTCGCCACGCTGCCGCCGGTCTTGCCCGCGGTCGGCACGGCCTTCTTGACCGCGTTGCTGCCGGCTTCGCCCGCGAGCCCGGTCACGTTCTGCGCCGCACCGTCGACGGTGTTGCCGACGCTCGCCCCGTCCAGCGAGGTCAGACCTGCGGTGGTCGGGGCGGCGGGCAGTTCGGGGGCCGCGCTGGCGGAGCCGGCCGCACCGACCCCGGCAGCCGCTCCCGCTGCGACGAGCAGCGCGGCACGGGCGATCCGACGGGTCAGGGGGAGGGACATGATGCTCCTTCGATGGATGTTGATCGTCCGGGCTCGGACGACGTGACTACCGCTCGAAGGCCCCGAAGGTTGCGGCGTTCCAACGTAAAGAGTTGGCAATGCGTCGCATTATCGGCTGCGGATAAAAACGGGCAAAAAGCGTCCGGCCGGAAAGCCTGCCGAATCCTTACATCCCTTTGTTGTCAAGGGCTTTGACGGATGCAGGGGTGACGGTGCGAAAACCTGCCCACACCGTGGATCAAGCATGCCCGGCATAACCCGTGCGGGTGACGGACCGTACTACTGCGCAGTGACGATTCGGACCGCGCCGGCGGCCTTTTCCGTTCCGCCGGCGCCTTCCGCGGCGACCGCGTGCCAGGGGTTGTCGGCATTTCCGGCGGTCCACTCCCGCCCGCCGTAGGAGACTCGCTCGATGTGCAGGGCGGAGGAGTTGGCCACCGCCCAGTGGGCGAGCTGCCAGCCGCGCTGGCGGACGCTGCGGCCCTTGGCGGGGCTCTTGCCGGCCGCGACGGGGAGCGTGACGGTGCGGGCGCTCGCCCCCGTGCCCCCGGTCGGCGAAGGTGCCGGTGTCGACACCGCGTTCACTTCCACGGCGGCCGGCTGCAGCGCGTCGCGCCCGAAGTCCCGTACGAGAGCGGCCCGCACGGCGTCCGGACCCGCCGCCTGCGTGGTGGCGGGGAGGCCGGCGCAGGTCAGGGTGGCCGCCGAGTTCCCGGTGAGGGCGGCGGAGAGGAGGGCGGCGTCCGGCTCGTGCTTGGCGTACGCCTCGGGATATCCGCTGCGCTGCACACGCTGCGCGGCGACCGTGAGGGGGAGCTTCGCGTAGTCGTGCACCTTGGCCAGGTGCCGGTAGAACTCGCCGGCCGCGTACGTCGGATCCAGGATCTGCTTCTCCGTGCCCCAGCCCTGCGAGGGCCGCTGCTGGAACAATCCGAGCGAGTCCCGGTCGCCGTGCTCGATGTTGCGCAGCTGCGACTCCTGGAGCGCGGTCGCGATCGCGATGGTCACCGCCCGCTCGGGCATGCCGCGCCCGGTGCCCACCGCGGCGATCGTGGCCGCGTTCACCGCCTGCTCCGGCGTGAACTCGTACGCCGCTCCGTCGGCCGCGCCCGAGACCACCCTGCAGCCCGATCCGCCTCTGCCGGTGATGTACTGCACCGCGAGATAGCCCGCGACGGCGAGCAGGACCACGAAGGCCGCCGCGACACGGAAGAGGCGGCCACGGCGTTTGAGGGCGGATGACGGCTCTGGCACGTCGTACAAGGTAGCGGAGGGCTCTGTGGCCCACGTGCCGGATGTGACGGGTGGGCCTGGGCGGTGGCGGGTTAGGGTCGACGGCATGGCCGACACCCCACTTGACCTCACCCTGGACGCCGCCGAGCTCACCGCGCAGCTCGTCGACTTCCCGTCCGAGAGCGGCACCGAGAAGCCCCTCGCGGACGCGATCGAGTCCGCCCTGCGTGCCCTGCCGCACCTGACGGTCGAGCGGTACGGCAACAACGTCGTCGCGCGGACGAACCTGGGCCGGGCGGAGCGCGTGATCCTGGCCGGCCACATCGACACCGTGCCGATCGCGGGCAACGTCCCCTCCCGGCTGGACGCGGACGGCGTCCTGTGGGGCTGCGGCACCTGCGACATGAAGTCGGGCGTGGCCGTGCAGCTGCGCATCGCGGCCACGGTCCCGGCCCCCAACCGCGACCTGACCTTCGTCTTCTACGACAACGAAGAGGTGGCGGCGGACCTCAACGGACTCAAGCACGTGGCCGAGGCGCACCCCGAGTGGCTGGAGGGCGACTTCGCGGTGCTCCTCGAGCCGTCGGACGGCGAGGTCGAGGGCGGCTGCCAGGGCACCCTCAGGGTCCTGCTGAAGACGACCGGTGAGCGGGCGCACTCGGCGCGCAGCTGGATGGGCTCCAACGCCATCCACGCGGCCGCGCCGATCCTGGCCCGCCTGGCCTCCTACGAACCCCGCTACCCGGTGATCGACGGCCTGGAGTACCGGGAGGGACTGAACGCGGTGGGCATCTCGGGCGGGGTGGCCGGCAATGTCATCCCCGACGAATGCGTGGTCACCGTCAACTTCCGCTATGCGCCCGACCGCACCGAGGAGGAGGCGATCGCCCACGTCAGGGAGGTCTTCGCGGACTGCGGAGTGCAGGAGTTCGTGGTGGACGACCACAGCGGCGCGGCCCTTCCCGGACTCTCGCACCCCGCCGCGGCGGCCTTCATCGAGGCGGTCGGCGGGACCCCGCAGCCGAAGTACGGCTGGACGGACGTCTCGCGTTTTTCCTCCCTCGGCATTCCCGCGGTCAACTACGGCCCCGGCAACCCGCACTTGGCGCACAAGCGGGACGAACGGGTCGAAACAGCGAAGATCCTGGCGGGGGAGCAGCGGCTGCGGGCCTGGCTGACGGCGTAGCCCGTACACCGCTCCACGGCGGACATGCCCGCGTCCCCCGTCCGTAACCCGCGTAGATCTACCCTGAGGTGGAAACACCTGCAAGCGGAGGGAGCGCACATGGCTACCGGGAACCCCGAGGGCAAGAAGGTGCCGCCGGATGAGCAGCGTCTCGGACCGGTCCTCCGAAGGCGCGGCCAGGTGACGGAGAGCACGACCGACCAGCGGCTGCTGGACGAGCGCGCTCCCACCGACTGGGTCCACACGGACCCCTGGCGGGTGCTGCGCATCCAGTCGGAGTTCATCGAGGGCTTCGGCACCCTCGCCGAACTCCCGCCCGCGATCAGCGTGTTCGGCTCGGCGCGCACACCCGTCGACTCCCCGGAGTACGAGGCGGGCGTCCGGCTCGGACGCGGCCTGGTGGAGGCGGGCTGGGCGGTGATCACCGGCGGCGGCCCGGGCGCCATGGAGGCGGCCAACAAGGGCGCCTGCGAGGCGAAGGGCATCTCGGTCGGCCTCGGCATCGAGCTGCCCTTCGAACAGGGCCTCAACCCCTACGTCGACATCGGCCTGAACTTCCGCTACTTCTTCGTCCGCAAGATGATGTTCGTGAAGTACGCGCAGGGCTTCGTGGTCCTGCCCGGCGGCCTGGGCACCCTGGACGAGCTCTTCGAGGCCCTGACCCTGGTGCAGACCCAGAAGGTGACCCGCTTCCCGATCGTGCTGTTCGGGAGCGAGTACTGGGGCGGCCTGGTCGACTGGCTCAAGAACACCCTGATCGCCCAGGGCAAGGCGTCGGAGAAGGACCTGCTGCTGTTCCACGTCACGGACGACGTGGACGAGGCGGTGGCGTTGGTGTCGAAGGAAGCGGCACGCTGAGCATGTTCAGCTGGCCCGCACCCTGACCGCGTCCGGACCCCACGGTTCGATACGGAGCGTCTCCTGACGGCCGCTCCACTCCAGCGCGCCGTCCCGCTCCCGGAA